>JANTHP010000139.1 GCA_024762395.1 Anaerolineae bacterium
TCGGGAATTGGAATTCCCGAAACGTTGAGCCAAGTATCGGGAATTCCAATTCCCGATACATCAACTGAGATGAAACACACCCTTTACCAAATCGGGCCACGATCTGCATTTAGAAAATGGCGAACCGAATCGCTAACCAAATGTAGCCTACCAGCAGTGTGAGATAGGTGACAGGTAGGCCGACTTTCATGAACTCTTTGAATGAAATGGGCGAGCCGGCCTGGGCGGTGATGCCTGCGGTAACGAGATTGGCTTCGCCGCCGACTAGAAAGCCGTTGCCACCCATGGCCGCGCCCATCGAGAGGGCGTAGTACAACACTTTGCTGCTGCCGCCGGGGATACTGCCGGATAGCAGTTCAACGACGGGCAGCATCGAGGCAGCCAGCGGAATGTTGGCGATGGCAACGGAGAGGGTACCGACGCCAAAGACAATGATAAAAACGGCCAGCGGCATACTTTGTCCGACTATGCTGCTGATGGCTTGGGCGATGATGCTGATGAGACCTACTTCTTGAACGGCTCCCACAACCATGAATAGGGCCATGAAAAAGACGAGCGTGGTCCAATCTACGGCTTTGATCATGTGGTGGATGTCGGGTTTTAGCCAGATGAGCAGTGCCGTCGCGCCGATGATGGCGGGTACGGCCGGAACAACGTGGTAGCGTTCGCCGAGAACGAATCCGGCCAGGGTTAGGATGAAGACGAGGCCTGATTTCCAGAGAACGGCCGTATCTTCAATCCGTGCGTTTTCTTCCAGGCGGGCGTACAGAACGGGCGAGATACCACTACTGCCTTTAAACAACTCGCGCCGGTAATGGTACAAAATGTAACCACCCATTACTACCAGGGCGATGACGACACCGACCGTCTGGTTGGCGAGGAAATCGGTAAAGCCGATACCGGCATCCGCGCCGATGAGGATATTGGTTGGTGTACCGATGAGTGTGCTGATGCCGCCTACGTTGGAGGCCAGCACTTCGGGAATGATGAGGGCCAGCGGGTTGATGCCCAGCGCGATACCAATTTGCAAGCTGATGGGGGTCATGAGCAGCATGGTGGTGAAATTATCGAGGAGGGCGGAGGCAACGGCCGTTACCAGCATCAAAATTAGTACCAACAGCCAACTCTTGCCCCGACTCAGCCGGTAGGCCTGGAACGCCGTCCACTGAAAAACGCCTGTTTCCTCGATGATGGCGACGACGATCATCATTGCCATTACCAAAAAGATAACTTCCCAATTGATGTAGGTGAGGGCGCGTTCAAAGTCGAGAATGTACCAATCAGGGTTGAATGCCTGGCCGATGAAGGTGACGATCATGATCATGGAGAGACCGGCCAGCGAGGCCGTGGTGCTGTGTAGTTTTTCCAGAGCAATGATGAGCAGGACGCCCAGGAAGATGATTGTGGCCGCCCAAAAGCCGATGGTGATGCGCCGTTCCATCGCCAGTAAACCGATGTTGTAGGTGCCGCTCTCGCTGTTTTGGAAGATGTCGAGTACGGCCGTATCCAATGGCAGTTCCAATGTTTGAAAATGGGAACGTTCGATGTGGAGAACGGCCGTTTCCGGTGGCGGTTCGGTGAGCTGCAGTGTCCAGCCGCCATCTTCCTGGCTTTCACCTTCGGCCAGCGGTTCTTCTTTGCCTTCGGCTAGTAGTTTGATTTCGGCAGCCGGGATGGGTTGTTCCAGCGCGTCCATCAACTGGCCGGAGATGAGGAACAGGGCTTGTCCCGGTTCCGTTTGAGCGGCCTGGGAGGTTTGGTAGGTAACGGCCGTGCCGATGAGGATGAGCACCAGCGCCAACAACGAGCGCCAGGCGGTCAACTGCCCGACTAGTTTAACGGCCTCAATCTTGCGCCCTTTTTGCAAAAACGGCCGTATCATCGCCGCCAATTCTTCAAACATTGCTGTGTTTCCTCCGAATGGGGCGTAACATGGCCCCTGATAATCGAATTAAATCCGCTCCTGCCAGTTCCAGCCCAAACATCAAATCGCCGCTGCTGATGTTGACGCGCCGGCAGCGGGCAATCGCTTCGTCAAATATGACCGGAATCTCTTCCGGCAGGCAAAGCGGGGCAATGGCGCCTTTGGTGTAGCCGGTAACGGCCGTAATTTCCTCCCCGGTGGCAAAGGTTAATCTTCGGTAAGGGGTGGGGAGAAACGGCCGTACCGCTTGCGCATCTAATCTGTCCTCGCCCAAAACGCAGGCCATCACATACCGTTCTGTGCCCGTTTCGCGCAGCAGGATAGATTTGACCATTTCTTCCATGACCACACCGCGTTGAGCGGCGGCTGTGGCTACCGTGTAAACCGGCTCATCATGCGGCAAAATGCGGTAAGTTACCTTTTCTGCGTCAAAAAGCTCAGTGATTTTTGTCTTGGGCCGTCGCGTCATCATTTCTACCAGCCGCTTTTCCAGCAGACCGTAGCCCGTATGCCGCACTTCCAGCGGCAGTTCCAAATAATCGGCGGCTTCCTGAGCTTTCTGGAGGAGCGCCGGGTCATGATTTTGTTCCAGGTAAACGATGCGTTTGTAATTACGGAAATAATCATCCTTGAGTTGTGGGAATTTGTCCAGTCCCATCCCTTTCAAAACCGTGCCGCGAAAGCCGCGCACCAGAAAATCGGTTAAAAAGTAGGTTCCCGGTTCTTCATCCATCAAATTGTGGAAGGTTTGACCGCCGTACATTTCGTAGCAGTGGGGACCGTCTACGCGCTCCAGGCCGTATTTGTGCAGCAGGTCATCCAGCGCGCCCCGTGTGCCGCAGTCGCCGAATATGACGAGGATACGGCCGTATGCCTCCCGTAACTTTTGAAATTTCTTCTCCACATCCGGTGCAATCCGCTCCGGGAACACGTGGTCAATGGCCGGGATGCCAAACACGTCCACATCCCAGCCGTACCGGTTGATGATGTCTAAAACTTCTCGCGCCAGCGCGCCGCACATGATGAAAGCTGTTTTCATATAAGTAGAACCTGGATTTTTGCTTTATGTGATCAGATGGGATGGTAGATGGTCAAGCCGGTTCAGGTAGACCAATTCGATAAAATCGTCTTCAAAGTTCAGGCGGGTGATGGATGTGTTGTTGGCGTGCAGCCAAATTTGGTTTTCTCCGTCGCCATTACGAAATGTTGAAAAACCAAGCAGCGTCCGCAGCACGGCCGTAAAAAATCCGCCATGTGTGATAATGGCAACCCGGTCGGATGGTTGGTGCCGCTGCTGTAATTCGGCCAGAAAGGTTTTGGCGCGCGACATGGTTTCTCCCGGCGGTTCATACGGCCGTTCTCCCCACCATCCCTCATCTCCCAACGAGTCTGGCAAAACCAACTGCGGGTAATGAGTCTCAAAGTAGGCGCGATTCGGGCCAGGGAGGCCAATACGCACGTCCGCTTCCGCGTCATATTCAAAAATACCGCCAAATTCATGGATGATTTCCCAGGCGACAAGTGGAATATCCATTTGTTGAGCGATGGGGCTGCCGGTGGCGATGGCCCGCTGCATCAGGCTGGTGTAGAGATGGGTAAATTGGTAGCCGTCCCGATTATGCAGCGCGCCTTTGTCGGATACGGCCGTTTCCTTCCCGTTTTTGGCTACATGCTGCGCTAAATGCAGCGCTTGTTGCTGTCCGATTTCTGTCAACAGCGGGTCGGGGGAACGGCCGTTACTGCTGCCCGTCCGCGCCCACAGTTCATTATTTTCCGATTGTGCGTGTCGAATAATATATAGTTGCATAGGAAGATTGTAAGTGTGCAAGCGGTAAGCGGCAAGTGACTAGAATCTACGTCTTTTGCCAGACAGCGCTGGAAAAAGAAATTGTTAATTGTCAACGCTCAATTGTCAATTGTCAATGGCGCGTCACTCATTAACAATTGACCATTGACAATTAGCAATTGACAATTAGCACGCCTATTGTTGCCAAGAAACAGTCTGCTAATTATCATTCACACCATGATCGTCTTATCTGCGACCGAGTTGGGCCAATCTTTTGGCGCCGATGATATTTTCAGCGGCATCAATCTGCAATTGAAGCAGAAGGAGCGCGTGGGGCTGGTGGGGCCAAACGGCAGCGGCAAAACGACGCTGCTGCTCATCCTGGCCGGCTTGCAGGAGCCAGCGACCGGAACCATTGACCGTGCCCGTGACTTGACGCTGGGCTATTTGCAGCAGGAAGCGGCGCTAACCTTTGCCGGGCAGGACAACACCGTTTATGAGGAGATGCTGACCGTTTTTGCCGATTTACAGGGTTTGGAAGCGGAAATGCGGCGTTTGGAAGGGTTGATGAGCGAGGAGAGTTCTGGTCCGCGTTCATCTGCGTCAATCAGCGCCCCGATTTTAGAGGAATACGGCCGTCTCCAAGACCAATACGAACTCAGCGGCGGCTACCAATACCAGCACGACATCAAGCGCGTCCTGCTGGGATTGGGTTTTGAGCAATCCGAATGGACAACGCCGCTTATCCATCTCAGCGGCGGCCAAAAGACGCGCCTGCTGCTGGGCCGTCTGCTTCTGGAAAAACCCGATTTGCTCATCCTCGATGAGCCGACCAACCATCTGGATGTGGCTGCCATTGAATGGCTGGAGCAAACGCTGCGCCGTTGGGAAGGAGCGCTCATCATCGTCAGCCACGACCGCTATTTTTTGGATCGCATCGTCAACCGCGTCTGGGCGATGGGGCCAACGGGCCTGAAAAGCTATCGCGGCAACTACACCGCCTACGTCCGGCAGCGGCAGATGGATTGGGAGAGGGAAACGGCCGTTTTCCAATCCGAGAAAGCGCGTTTAGAGAGCGAACTGGCCTTTGTGCGTAAACACATTGCCGGCGGCAAAACCGACATCGCCAAAGGCAAACTCAAGCGGCTCACCCGCGACATCGTTTTGATGGAACAGGTAGGCGTGGCCGCCGCCGAAGGTAAAAGCTGGCTGCAAATCGGCGAGCGGGTGCGCACATTTAGCGCCAACGAAGCGGCCAAACGCATTCGGGCGTTACAGCCGCCGGACAACGAGCCTCCTAAATTGAATATTCGATTAAAAGCGGCCGAGCGAAGTGGACGAATTGTTTTGAGAACCGGAGAACTAGAGATTGGTTATCCTGGCGCTCCCCTCATCGTTACCGACAAAATCCGGCTGGAACGGCTGGACTGCGCCGCGCTAATCGGCCCCAATGGCAGCGGCAAAACAACCTTTTTGCGAACCCTCTTGGGGCAATTACCCACCCTGCATGGCTGGATTAAATATGGCGACAGCGTCATCCCCGGTTATTTTGCCCAGGGGCATGAACAGCTTACCCTCACCCATCGCGTCATTGACGAAATTCGCGCCAGCCAACCGGAAATGCCGGAGCAGCAAGCCCGCACTTATTTAGCCCAGTACCTTTTCAAAGGGGATGACGTATTCAAAAAAGTTAGCGCGTTAAGCGGCGGCGAGCGGGGGCGGTTGGCGCTGGCTTTGTTAGCGCTGGGCGGGGCCAATTTCCTCCTGCTGGATGAGCCGACGAATCATCTGGACATCCCTTCGCAGGAGGTATTGCAGTCGGTTTTGGAGCGGTTTGACGGCACGATCTTACTGGTGTCGCATGACCGGTATCTGGTGAACAGGTTGGCGACGCAGATTTGGGTGTTGGAAGACGCTTGTGCTGAGCGATCGCCGGAGGTCGGGCGACCTTCGGTCGCAAGCCGAAGCAGCCGTCTCAACATCTTCGAGGGCAGCTACAACGATTATCTCATCGCCCGCGCCGCCGGGGAGATGGCGTTAGAGACAGAAATAGAAGTAGAGCCGCCACCCGCGCCGGAAGAGATGGATTGGGTAGATGATTTAGCCCCCGCTTTAACGGAAAAACAACTGCGGCGTTTGGCAGAGATTGAGGAACAGGCCGCTGAATACGAACGATTAGCCGACCAAATCCGGGAAGAAATTATTGCCGCTCGCAGCGATGAGGAATTAACGCTGCTGCGGGATGAATTGACAGTCGTGCAGGCAGAATTAGCCCGGTTTAATGCGGAATGGGACGCTTTGTATAACCGCTGACCGTTTGCGCTGACCGTGTTATACTTGAGTTTTGAGTACAGATGGTTGTTGTGCTTTTGAAATGCGACTTGTAGACCTCCGAGGTTTTAATAACCTCGGAGGTCTTATAAATTTGTAACTATACTGCATGGTGAGGTTTTTTGATGGGTGACTGGTACCGGTATGAAGTAGAACAAGTTGTCGAGACTTTAAAAACGAATCCCGAAACCGGGCTATCGGCGGCAGAAGCGGCGCAGCGATTGGAACAGTACGGGTTGAATGAATTGATCGAAAAGGGAGCTAAAAGCCCCTGGTTGATTATATGGGAACAGTTAACCGAAATTATGGTCGTTATTTTGATTATTGCGGCGATTGTTTCGGCCTTTTTTGGCGAGATTAATGATGTCATCGTTATTTTGGCGATTGTTGTTCTCAATGCGATTTTGGGTTTTACGCAAGAATACCGGGCCGAGAAGGCGATTGCGGCCCTTAAAAAGCTGGCTGTGCCCACGGTGACGGTTAGAAGAAACGGCCGTATCGAAGAAATATCCGCCCGTGAACTTGTACCCGGCGATATCGTCATCCTTGAAACCGGCGATTTAATCCCGGCGGACGGCCGTCTCATCGAAAGCGTCAATTTGCGCGTGCAAGAAGCCGCTCTCACCGGCGAATCGGAAGCGGTGGACAAAGTGGATGAGGCCTTGTCCGGTGACGATCTGCCATTGGGCGACCGGCGCAACATGGTGTTTATGGGGACAGTTTCGACGTATGGGCGGGGAACGGCCGTTATCACCGAAACCGGCATGAACACCGAACTGGGCAACATCGCCGACCTGCTGCAAACCGTCGAACAAGAACAAACACCCTTACAAAAACGCTTGGGCGACTTGGGCAAAACCCTTGCCTGGGGCGCGGTGGGTATCATCGCCGTCGTCATCATCTTGGGCGTGATTCGCAGCAACGACATCCTGCATGATTTAGAAAACTTGATCTTAACCGGCATCAGCATGGCCGTAGCCGCCATCCCCGAAGGCTTACCCGCCGTTGTCGCCATCACCCTCGCCCTCGGTTCCCAGCGGATGCTTAAACGCAACGCCCTCATCCGCAAATTACCCGCCGTCGAAACCCTCGGCTCCGTCACCACCATTTGCTCCGACAAGACCGGAACCCTCACCCAAAATCGAATGACCGTCACCGTCCTCGACGTTGCCGGGCGCACCGCCGACGTCAAGACGCTCCTCACCGCCAAAGGCTTTGTCCAAGAGATGGAGCATGATGACGCCTTGCCCACCGCGCGCACCCTCAATCTCCTCGTCACCGCCGGCGCTTTATGTAACGATGCCGTCATCCAAACCAACATTGACGGTGAAACCTACGTCATCGGCGACCCTACCGAAGGCGCGTTAGTCATGGCCGCCGCTGAACTAGGCTTTACCAAAGAACAACTAGCTGAGCGTTGGCCCCGCGTTGCCGAAGTTCCCTTCACCTCAGAACGCAAACGGATGACAACCATCCACGAAGCCGGCGACAGCCCTCTAGCTCTTTGGGGCGAGTCGCCCTACGTTGCTTTTACCAAAGGTTCGGTAGACGGCCTGCTAGAAATCGCCAGCCATTTGTGGACAGGCAATGAAATCGTTCCGCTGGATACAGAGCTTCTGAATCGTATATCCGAAGCCAACGAGCAGTTAGCTTCTAAAGGGCAGCGCGTTTTAGGCGTCGCTTTTCGCGCTCTTCCCAGTTATGAAGTTAAGGACGAAACTGAGATTGAAACAGACATGGTCTTTTTAGGCTTGACGGCCATGATGGATCCGCCGCGTCCCGAAGTGAAAGATGCCGTCGCCAATGCCCGCACCGCCGGCGTCCGGTCGGTGATGATTACCGGCGATCATCCGCTTACCGCCCGCGCTGTAGCCCAGGATTTGACCATTGCTGCAGATGGCGCTTCATTTTTAACCGGGCGCGAGCTGTCGCAAATGAGCGTGGCCGAACTGGAAAAAGTAGTCGAGGATGTATCGGTTTACGCCCGTGTATCGCCGGAACATAAATTAAATATCGTTGAGGCGCTGCAAGCAGAAGGGGAAATTGTGGCGATGACCGGTGACGGCGTCAACGACGCGCCGGCGCTAAAACGGGCCGATATCGGCGTGGCAATGGGCGTCACTGGCACAGATGTCTCCAAAGAAGCGGCCGATATGGTGCTGTTGGATGATAATTTCGCCACGATTGTAGCCGCCATTGAGGAAGGGCGCGTCATCTTTGATAATATCCGCAAGTTCATCAAATACACGCTTTCCAGCAACATCGGCGAGCTGATTGTGATGCTCATTGGCCCATTCCTGGGAATGCCGCTGCCATTGGTTCCGCTGCAAATTTTGTGGATTAACCTGGTGACGGATGGTTTGCCTGGTTTAGCGTTGGCGGTGGAAACGGGGGAGCGGGGCATCATGAAACGGCCGCCTTTCCATCCCAAAGAAAGCATTTTTAGCCGCGGGATGGGGCAGCGCATCTTGTGGATTGGTATGGCGATGGGGTTGGTATCTCTTGTGCCGGGCTACCTGTACTGGCGAATGGACCCCAACGGCCCCTGGCAAACCATCACTTTCACTACGCTGACGCTGGCCCAAATGGGCAATGCCCTGGCTATTCGTTCTAACATTGATTCCACTTTCTCTATTGGTTTTTTCTCCAATCGTTTGATGGTGGTTTCGATTTTGCTGACGTTTGGGTTGCAATTGGCGCTGATTTACGTGCCGTTTTTGCAAACTTTCTTCCATACCGAAGCGCTGTCCTTGCGCGATTTGCTCATTAGCCTTGTGATTAGTGCCATCATCTTTGTTATTGTGGAGCTAGAGAAATGGTGGCGACGGAGGAAAACGGTTAACAGTTAGGGTTCAATCGTAAATAACTTTGGTGTTTCGGGAATTCCAATTCCTGAAACATGCCAAAAAGTTAAAAACGAACGACCCCTTAGTTACATTGTAACCGTTCACTTCCCCGTCTCGTTCCCACGTTCTACGTGGGAATGCCCGCCCGGACGCTCTACGTCCACTCGATGCGGAGCGCGTCTGGCAGGCGCATTCCACGCGGAACGTGGAACGAGGGGGGTGAATGCTTACGTTACATTTATTGAGTTTTCCTGCCAGGGGTCTTCGTCGAGGAGTTTGGCGCGGATATAACGGCCGATTTGGCCGGCCGAGGCGAGGACGGGCAGGATGACGAGGGCGGCGAGAACGCCCCAAATGAGCGCTGCGCCGATGATGGCGATGAAGACGAGTCCGGTGTTCATGTGCATAAAACGTCCCATCACTAACGGCCGTAACCACAACGACTTCACTTGCATCACGACGATATAAATCCCGCCCACCAAAATCGCAAACCAAAAATTCGACAGCGGTAAGAAGTTGGAGCCTTCAAAAAAAGCGACTAATACCGATAAAATGCCCGCAATCGTTGGGCCAAGTTCGGGGATGATGCTCAGGAACCCGGTTAATAACCCCAGAGCAACGGCTCCCGGCAGTCCAATCGCCAGCCCCACAATGATGAAAAAGACGCCCATGATGAACATCAGCGCCAGCGTGCCGCGCATGTAGCCGCGCCAGGTGGCATTAATTTGACGCAGCAAACGGGTTAAATCCGCTTGTTCGCTCTTGGGGAAAATAGCGATGAACCAATCGCGCAATCCTTGCCAGTCCAGCAGCATGAAGTAGATGGTGACGAGAATGACAATGAACCACAACAGGCTGGTAGATGTGACCTCTAACGCATGAATAGCATCCTCAGCCGCCGGCGTGAATGATTCGCTGACTGACCGGAGAAATTCGGCCAGTTGTTCCTGCGACACGGTACGGCCCAAAATGGTGACGGGCTGCTCCAGCCGCGCTTCTAACAAGTTGAAGACGAGGAGCGCTTCGCCGGTTAAGGTTCTGATTTGACGGATGAGCATGGGGGCGAAGGCGCTGGGCGCGGCGATGAGAAGGCCGGTGAAGGGAAAGTAGACGAGGGCGACAGCCCACTTGTAGGTGATGCGGGGATGGTTTTCAAGCCGCGCCGCCAGTGGGTATAACGTGTATGCGCCCAGGGCGGCGATAATCATGGGGCTGATTAACGGCCGTATCGCATTCACCAATAAGCCTATCAAAATCAAAAGTACTGCAACAATTACGACCCGCGTCGTCGGTGTCCAACTTGAACGCATTTTTGCTTCCTTTTTGTATCTTCTCAATATTCCGGGGGAGAGTGGACAAATTTTCCTGTAGTACTCGTGTAAGACGAAGTGCTAATGAAATTTGTCAACTTTTATCCACGATCTATTGAGATGTTATTCCTTTTTTCTTAAATGAACCGTATAGGCTGGACAACTTGCCAGTCAAAATCCGCGATTTTATCAGAGCCGAGGGCGAGGAGCGACTCATGGATGGCGGCGACATTATGGCGTAGAGCGGCGACACGGACGCCGCGGCAGACATCAGGCAGCGGATTGAGCCATTGGCGCAAACGCAGCAGCATTTTGGCTGCGCCGCGATAATTGCCCTGTTGAATTTGATACAGCGCAATGCCTGTTTGCAAGATGCCCTGGTAGAGAGAACGGCCGTTGCTTTCATCTTGCCGCCATGCCTCCTCCAAATAATCATGACATTGATAGTACTCCCCTTGATTGAATAACTCAATACCACGCCGGGCCAGGTCGGCAATAGGTTCTTGACAGGCGGTTTGGATGGCTTCCCGGTCGGGGATGCGCGCGTATTTTTGCAACAGGTTGGGCAGGTCTGATACAAAACGGGAACGGGCTAGAACGGCATCTGCGCCGACACGTTTGGCTTCTGTCATCATCTCCACGTTAACGTGGGAACCGTAACAGAGGATGGGTATTTGCCGTGTGGCGGGTGCGGTTTTTAAGCGGGGAATCCATTTTTGCCAGGGAACGGCCGTGTTACCCAAATCAAAAATGAGCAAAACCGGCTGCCAGTCGGTTAGTTTTTGAAACAGGCGTCCGGTACGGCCGTCTATCGCCTCGCCCGGTTCATTCCGGTGGGAGGCCTCATCCGGCCCCAACAAGGCGGCGCTTTCAATCCATTCCATCCGGCAGCCTGCATGTCGGGCGGCGTTTTCGATTTTTGACGTGAACATAAGGTCGGCAGCAAAGCCGACAATGAATGGTTTTGTGTGCATCATAGACGAATTGTAGCAGAGTGTGGAAAGGTGAAGTAGTCGGTTGATAAACTTTGGTTCTTTGGGAACTCGCGGGGTTTTAGGTTGCGGGTGGCGAGTAGCGGGTGGCGTGCCCAGAGAGCTTACTCGCTACCCGCCACCCGCCACTCATGTCAACCTCGTGAAATCCTAGAGACCCTAAACTTTTTACCCTGCTGCTTGCAAATCGGTTAAAATATCGAGAACCGTTTCGGGTAGCTTGTCGGAGAAAGATTTTTGGAACACAGATTTTGCAGATGAACGCGGATTTTCTCTTCTTCTCTCCGCTTTTCTCTCTG
>JANTHP010000140.1 GCA_024762395.1 Anaerolineae bacterium
GCGCACTGGCCCCGCGCAAAGTGTTGTGGTTGGCCGCTGCGGCCGAATTTTCCGGCCCCTTTATTTTTGGCGTTGCCGTTGCCCAAACAATCGGTACTGAATTGACAGACCCGGCCAATGTCACCATGCCTGTGGTCGTCGCTGCCATGTTGGCTGGTGTTATTTGGAATTTGATTACCTGGCGTTTAGGCATTCCCTCCAGTTCTTCCCACGCGCTTATCGGCGGGATTGTCGGCGCAGTTGCCGTTGGCGAAGGGTTTGACGCCATCCGGAGCGGCGGTTTGATCAAGGTCTCTGTCGCCCTGTTTATTTCGCCGGTATTGGGGATTTTATTTGGTTATTTGCTCATGAATTTGACCCTGTTCCTGGCGCGCGGGGCGACGCCGCGCATCAATCGCTTTTTCAAACAAGCCCAATTGCTCACCGTCGTTGGTCTGGCGCTGAGTCATGGGGCCAACGATGCCCAAAAAACTATGGGAATCATCACCTTGGGACTGCTCGTCGAAGGGACCATTGACACGTTTGCCGTTCCGACCTGGGTCATTGCCGCCAGCGCCAGCATGATTGCTCTAGGAACGGCCACGGGCGGTTGGCGGCTCATCAAAACATTGGGTGGGCGCATTTATAAAATCAGGCCGATACATGGTTTTGTTTCCCAGATTGCCGGGGCGTTTGTTATTTTAGGGGCGGCGATGCTGGGCGGCCCGGTAAGCACCACGCAGGTGATGAGTTCCGCCATCATGGGCGTAGGCACGGCCGAACGACTTTCCAAAGTACGCTGGCAGGTAGGGTCTGAGATGTTAGTCGCCTGGGTGTTGACGATTCCAATGTCGGCTATCATGGCCGCCATTTTCTATTATCCCTTGAGTGCGCTGTTAGGCGGATGACACGAAATCTTGTAAGGTGAATTTACAATGGGTGTATTTCAAATGATTTGCACGCTCTGTAATGTTTAGCAAGGAAGACGTACAATGCAAATGGAATGGTTAAAACGATTTATCAAACCCAAACAAAGCAACTTTATACAAATGTTAATCCAACAAGGGGAATACGCTGTCGCCAGCGTTGAAGCCTTGCAAGCCTATTTTAAGAAGCAAAGCGACAAGAAAAGCACCAAAGCACGCCAAATCGAGAAAGAAGCGGATGAAGTGCAGCGGATTTTAGTCCATGAACTGCAAAAAACATTTGTAACGCCGATTGACCGCGAGGACATCTTTTCTTTATCGCGGGCGATTGATAATTTCATTGATTATGTGTACGACACGGTCGAGGAGTTGGAAATTTTTGAGATCGCAGCCTCCGACGCCGTGTCTGAAATTGCAGGTATGCTGTTGGAGATGGCGAATAGTTTACACATGGCTTTGCAGCGTTTGCTGGACCATCCCGGCGTGGCGGCGGAACATGCCCGGCGCGTAAAAGCGATGGAGAATCAAGTGGAACGCGCCTACCGGCGTAATCTGGCTAGTCTATTTCAAGAGCCGGAAGATATTCATCAGATTATGGAGATGTTGAAGCGACGGGAAGTGCTACGTCATTTATCGAATGCGGCCGATCAGGGCGATACGGCCGCGGATATCATCATGGATATTGTGGTGAAGTGGAGTTAAAGGCGATCTGTGGGGCTTGTTCTTCCTTTAAGCCTCATCGCGTACTATACGGCAATTTTCAATATCAAACGTTACTTTGCCAATGTTCAAATGATGCTGGTCGCGGAAACTGGCGATGAAGCGCATCAATTGGTACACATCGGCAAAATTGGTGGCTAATCCTACCGAAATTCGAACAGCCCCGGCGCTTTTGTTATTGCCGCGCTCTTGCATCAGCTTGACAAATCGGGGGAGGGTCATGTCGCCGCGGGTGATGCCCGTTTTCATGTCTTCTGCTGTTAAGCCTTCTGCTATTTCGCCTGCGCCAGGGTTGCAGAAGCAGCCGGTTCGCAGGGAAATACCTTCATGGGTGGCTAATTCCTCGATGCGGTAGTAGTTGAGCAAGCGTTCTTCGGGGTCGTACAGGTTGAGGGTGATGGTACCGCCGCGCATATGGGTGTTTATGGGGCCGTAGATGCGTGTCATGGGACGGCCGTTACCATGTTTCAGCGCATACAAATTCTCCAACAGCCATCCGGTCAGACAGCGTACCCGTTCCCCAATTACCGCCATTCCGATTGATTCCAGATGTTCCAAGCCAATGGTGACCGCCGGAATGCTCAAATAATTTACCGTGCCATCTTCAAACGCCGCCTCGGTGGGGGTGAGGTAATATCCTTGTCCCTGTACGCTGGCAAAGTTAACCGTTCCGCCGGCAAACCAGGGGCGCGTCATCTTGCCAAACACACGCTTGTGCATGAGCAGCGCGCCTATTCCTGTTGGGTAGCCAAACATCTTATAAAACGACATCGTCACAAAATCAGGCTGTACCGCTTGTAAATCCAGCCGACTGGTCGGCACAAACGCCGCTGCATCCAGCAGAACATCCCATCCTTTATCCCGCGCCAATGTGACATACTCTAATGGGTGTTTGACGCCGGAAAAATTGGATTGGGCCGGGTAGGCAAATAGATGCGGGTAATCGGGGTTGATACTGTCCAAAACCGCTTCCAGTTGAGCGCGATCAATCCGCAAATCCGGCGTGGTGAGCGGGAGGTAGGTGAATCGGGCGCCTTTGCTTTTGACAAATTCACGAATGCCGTTAACGGAATTGTGGTTGTCAAATGTCAGTACATACCGGCTGCCTGGCGCAAAAGGGTATGATTCGCCAATATGCTTGAGAGCGCCGCTGGCATTAGGGGTGAAGATACAAATGTAGTCGTCGCCTGCATTGAAGTAGCGCAGGACATGATCGCGCGTTTCTTCCACCAGGTTGGTCATGGCTAACGAAGTGGGATTGATGGAATGCGGGTTGCCAAAAACATGATTCCGCAGCATGGCAAAATGTTTATCTAGCTGCGACTCAGCGTAAAGCCCGCCGCCCGTGTAGTCCAGGTAGATTTGTTTTTGCTCGTCTAATCGTTTGTAATCGGTTTGGCGTAGGGTTGTGAGGGTTTGAGTGGTTTTGTAGGTAGGGAATTGTTGTAGAAATTGTTGGTAAGCGATTTTTTGCTGCTCAGGCGGGTAGGTTAAGCTGCTACACATAAGGCGTTCCTTTTATTACGTAGGTTGTCTCTGACCAGATTTTACCGGGCTGTTCAGTTCTGTTTTTAGGACACAGATAGACATAGATAAACACGGATTTTTATCCGCTATTTGTTCTTAAATCCGTGTCCCATTTTTAGAATTGGACAACTCTGGTAGATTTTACCGGATTTTGGGGCGATTTGTACAAATTCGTTGACAATATCAATTTATTTGTTACTATTTTGCCGTTATGAAAAATTTTACGACTCGATTTGTTCGCCGTATCCGCCGCCGCCAGACCAATGGTCTGGTTTTTTCGGTTGTCTGAGTCGTAAATAAACGAAAATCGCAATTGGAACCGCCAGACCACATGTTGGTCTGGCGGTTTTTTTTTGGAAGAGCTAGAAGACCACAAGACTAAAAGACCACAAGACCACAAGACTACAAGACCACAAGACTACAAGACTACAAGACTACAAGACTACAAGACCAGGAGACCACAAGACTAATGACTAAAGCAGGCATTTTTGGCGCGACCGGGTACGCCGGGTATGAGTTGGTGAAGATTTTGGAGCGGCATGAGGGGGTGAAGTTGGAATTTGTTACGTCGCATTCGTTTGCGGGGCAATGGTTGGATGATTTGTATCCGCAGGCGCCCCATTTGTTGTTGATTGAGGGGGAGACGGCTCCATTGGAAGAGGTGGATGTGGTGTTTCTGGCTTTGCCTCATGCGGCAGCGGCGGCAACGGCCGTTTCAGCCCTCCAGTCCAACACGCGCGTCATTGACCTCAGCGCCGATTTTCGCCTTAAAGATGTGGCAACGTATGAGGTCTGGTACGATGTGACCCATCCCGCGCCGGCATTGGTGGAGACGGCCGTCTACGGACTCACTGAATTTGCCCGCGACCAACTGCCGGAGGCCGACCTTGTTGCCAACCCCGGCTGCTACCCCACCAGCATCTTGCTGGCTTTGCAGCCCATTTTGGCCGCCGGGCTGCCCATCACCGGCCCCATCATCGCCGACAGCAAATCCGGCGTGTCCGGCGCGGGACGGGTTCCCAAGCAGCACATCCATTTTGTGGAAGTGGCCGACAACTTCTCGCCCTACAAAATCGGCCGGATGCACCGCCATCTGCCGGAAATAGAGCAGGGGATTGCCAGCTTTAGCCGGAGCGAGGATGCGCCGATGCTCATCTTCTCGCCGCACTTGCTGCCTGTACCGCGCGGCATCCTTTCCACCATTTACGTGCCGCTGGGCGGTGAACCCAACGCCGACGACTTGCATGATTTGTATGCCCAAGCTTACGCCAACGAGCCGTTTGTCCACGTTTTACCCGCCGGACAATTGGCCTCGCTGGCCCATGTCACCCACACCAACCGCTGCGCCATCGCCGTCACCCTGGCGGGCAATACACTCATCCTCACCTCGGCGATTGACAATCTCATTAAAGGTGCGGCGGGGCAGGCGGTGCAGAATATGAATGTGATGATGGGGTTTGATGAGGGAATGGGATTAACGGCGTGAAACGTAAAACGTGAAACGTGAAGAAGCTATCACGTTTTACGCTTCACGGTTCACGTTTCACGGAGGTTTTTATGCAAGTTTACAAAATTGGCGGTAATGAATTGAGCGATCCGGCTTTTTTGGCGGGGTTAGCGGTGGTGGTGGCAGCGGCCGATGAGCCAATTGCGATTGTGCATGGCGGCGGTAAGGCGATTGCCGATTTGCAGGCCAGGCTGGGGCTGGAAACGGTGAAGGTGGATGGTTTGCGCGTGACGGATGCCGATTCGCTGGCGGCGGCGCAGATGGTGTTGTCCGGGCAGGCGAATAAGCTGATTGTGACGGCGCTGCTGGCGGCGGGCGTAGATGCGGTAGGCCTGAGCGGCGTGGATGGCGGGCTGCTGCGCTGCCAAAAGAAGCGACATCCAACGGCCGATCTGGGCTTTGTGGGCGAAATTGTGCAGGTGCGGGCTGAGTTGGTTGAAATGTTGATGGGGAGAGGGATTACGGCCGTTATTTCTCCCATCTCCCTCGGTTTAGACGGCCAGGTTTACAACGTCAATGCCGACGAAGCAGCCAGCGCCGTCGCCCTGGCCCTGGGGGCTGATACCCTGCATTTCATTTCCAACGTTCCCGGCGTCATCTACAAAGGTGATGTGATGGTGGAACTGACCCCATCTCAAACGGAAGAATTTATTGCCAGAGGCGTCATTCGGGATGGGATGGTTCCCAAAGTACGGGCGGCGCTGGAAGCGATTGGACAGGGTGTCCCCCAGGCGCGAATCGGCAATTTAGATGGGTTGAAGCAGGGTGTAGGGACGGTTTTTACGGAATAGGGACTGTAGGGGCGTTTCGCGAAACGCCCCTACAGAGGAGCGGTTAGGAACGATAAAAATATGAACGCACAAGAACTTATTCAAGCAGAAAAACAATACATTGTTCAAACGTATATCCGGCCGGAGGTACTGTTTACGCAGGGCAAGGGTGCGGTTTTGACGGACAGCGAGGGGAAAGAGTACCTTGATTTCACGTCGGGGATTGCGGTGACGGCGTTGGGACACAGTGATGAGGCATGGGTAACGGCCGTTGCCCAACAAGCCGCCAAACTTACCCATGTCAGCAATCTGTATCACACCGTCCCTCATGTTCAACTGGCTAAAAAGCTCGTTGAGAGTTCATTCGCCGACAAAGTGTACTTTTGCAACTCCGGCGCGGAGGCGAATGAGGCGGCGATTAAGTTTGCCAGGAAAGCAATGAGCAATGAGCAATTAGCAATGAGCAAAACCAATGTTGTTGCTTTCAGTGGGGGATTTCACGGCCGTACCGTTGGCGCCTTATCCGTCACGCACAAAGCCAAATATCGGGAACCGTTTGCGCCGCTCATGCCGGGGGTGACGTTTGCCGAGTTTAACAATCTGGACTCGGCGGCGGCGGCGATGGATGAGGCGACGTGCGCCGTGATTGTGGAGCCGGTGCAGGGTGAGGGCGGCGTCAATCCATCCACGCCTGAATTTTTGCAGGGACTGCGCGAGTTGTGCGACCGGTATGGCGCTTTACTCATCTTTGATGAGGTGCAGTGCGGTTTGGGGCGGACGGGCAAACTCTGGGCGCATGAATGGTATGGCGTGGAGCCGGACATCATGACGCTGGCGAAGCCGCTGGCGGGCGGTTTGCCCATCGGCGCGACGCTGGTGACGGATGAGGTCGCTGCCGCCATCAAGCCGGGCGATCATGGCAGCACGTTTGCCGCCGGGCCGCTGGTGACGGCCGCCGCCAATGTCGTGTTTGATCGAGTCAGCCAACCGGAATTTTTGAAACAAGTGCAAGAAAATGGCGCGTATCTTAAGCATCGGCTGGAAATGTTGGCATCGGAAGAGATGACGGCCGTTCGCGGTTCCGGCTTGCTCATTGGCGTGGAGATGAAAGGGTCGGTCAAGCCCCTCATTGCCGCCGCCCGCGAAAAAGGGCTGATGGTGATTAACGCGGGTGAGAATGTGCTGCGTTTGGCTCCGCCCCTCATCATTAGCCGGGAAGAGATTGATACGGCCGTCAACATCATTGAGGCGTGTTTATCATAAAACGTGAAACGTGAAGCGCGAAACGTGATGAGAGTTTTTTCACGTTTCACGCATCACGCATCACACATCACACTATGACTATCCGACCCGCAACCCACGACGACATCCACGACATCCTCTGTCTTGTCAGCGACCACGCCCGGCGCGGCGATGTGCTGCCCCGTACCGCCCTCTCTATCCGCGACACACTGGACGATTGGCTGGTAGGCGTGCATGAAGACGGCGGCATCGTCGCCTGTGTTAATTTGCTTTACTATACGCCTTTTCTGGCCGAAGTGCGTTCGCTGGCGGTGCATGATCGCGTCAAGGGCAATGGATGGGGCAGTAGGCTTGTTCAAGCGCTCATTGCCGAGGCGGAACGGCGGCAGGTTCCTATGCTGTTTGCTCTGACGCGCGCGGTGAGATTCTTTGAAAAGCTAGGTTTTGCCGTTACTGACATCGCTCAATTTCCGCAAAAGGTGCGGCGGGATTGTGATTTTTGTCCGATTCAAGATCATTGTGATGAAACGGCCGTTATCCTCAACACCTATCCGCAAATCGAAATTGAACCCATGCCTATTTCACTCAACGAAATGGTCAAAACAGATACCCCTCCCGAAGGCTGAAACTCTTCGGGAGGGGTATCCGGCGGCTATGGATTGCGCACAATGAGGGGGAGATAAACATATTCACTGGCGAAAAAACGGCCGTAAATCAACAACCCGTCGTCGGCGGCTGGAACATATGTATATTGGTAGTTACTGTCAAACAGTTGCAGCCCTTTTGTGTATTCAAATGGGCCTAACTCAACCGGCGCTGCCGGGTTGGTCACATCAAATTTTAGTTTTATGGGATCGCCTTGGTCATTTTCGGCCGTTACATATAAAAGCCCGTCCACCGCAGCCACATCATAACCAAAATCAGCAGCTCCCGTTACCGTTAACCGACCGGCCGGTTGTGGTATTTGTGGATTTGTGACATCAATGATTTGCACGCCATAATTGCCCATGAAAATATGATCATTCAAATAAACAACAGGGCCAGGATCATATGAAATAGGCTGAGTTGCCACAATCTGCGGGGCTGTTGGCGTTGAAATATCTATAATCGTCAATACGTTAGATGAACCGCTATATTCGCTAATATAGGCATAATCCCCTGCAATAACCATATCCTCGCCTGTATTACCCATCTGCCCAGCAGAGGCAATGTAAGTTGGATTATCTCGATCCGATATATCTACCACTTCCAGACTATCATGTTGCCAATCCTCTATAAGCAAATAAGCATAATCGCCCTCAACGATAATCCTTGCAGATGCTTCGCTTGGCGTATATGTTGCCCGCAAGGATGGGCTGATGGGGTTAGTAACATCAAGAATTTCAATTTCATAACGCCCTCCCAAAAACAGATCGTCCCCATCAACGATCATTTCAGAATTAGAACCCGAATCATAAGATGACACTTCGATAGGCTCAATAGGATTGGCAACGTCCAGAATATGTAAACCGAGTGACGTATCTAACACATAAGCATAACCATCAACCTGAGCGGCATCCGTCACCCAACCAAACGTGTATAAAGACCCGATTTCAGGCAAGCTGGCTTGTGTCGCGTCGGCTATTCGTAATCCATTATCGCCTGAAGCAATAAATAATTCGGAGTTGTCTATTGTTACGTCAGCTCCCTCATAAATGCAGCCAAACTGTGTCGGATTGGCCGGGTCAGGCAGCAAATCATATATACAAAAACCGCTGTAATACATAAGAATTGCCTGATCGTTAATTATTTTTATCTTCTTAAAACTGATCTGATCAAGATCGCCAACCCAAACCGGATTTGTTGGATCGCTTAATTCATAAATGTCAAAATATCCATCGTAGCCAAGCCGATAGAGATAATTGCCATAAACAGCCTGACTAACAATACCGTGATTATCATGAGATAGTTCAAACGGCGATGATAAATCTGAGATGTCCCATATTGCAGATCGCAATGCACATGAAGATGAGTCAATTGTTTCACAATAGCCAATATAAGCATAGTTCCCATAGACTGCTACAGAGTACACGGTATGCCCACCAAGAGAAAGACTTATTTCCGTTGGATGCAAAGGATCGCTAATATCTAATATCCGCATACCGCCCCCGGTTAAGGCGCCGAAGTTTTTGTTTTCAGATACAAAGGCTACCGTGCCTGAAATAACAAAATCATTGACCATGACGCTTGATATGGGGTAAGTCTGGGTTAATGTCGGCGATTGGGGATTGCTCAAATCAAAAATATATAAGTTGTAGCTGACTGGCGCAATGGCTAGATCGCCAATCATGTGCAAACTAAAGAATGTTTTTGTTAATGGCTCTGTTTGTCCAACTTGTATTGGATTCGTTGGGTCTTGAACGTCTATCACATCTAGGCGGGAGCCGATACCAAGATAAACGTAATTGCCTTGTTTAGCTATAGCGCGAGACCTGCCCCCCATTTGCTTCATCAAGCTTTCCGTGTCATGTGGTTGGGCCGGTTGGGCCATTGTTGTTTCAGGGCTGCGGGCCAGAACGAGTAATAAAATCAATAATAGACTGGTTCCAATTGTGACTGTGAAGATAATACGAAGCCGTGCGTTCATTTAGTTCCTCCAAAAAAATGTTCGATTCGGTCAATTTAAGCGGGAGGTGGAAAATTGGCAAGGACAATTGATCTATTCACTCCCAACCTGACCAAGAAAAAATGGTTAAACAACAACTGAGCTAAAAGCAAAAAGATTATAGTTTACCATTTTATATGGAGCAATTTTGGGCATGGTTCATTTTGAACAACAATAACTTTACAACGCTATCGTTGGTTACAGACCAAATTCAGGGGCATCGCCCACCGCGGAGAATGATTACAGAGAAGAGATGCCTGGCTGTTATTCGCTGATGGTGACGGCAATGCCCAGGTGATCTGATGCGGGAACGGACGGGATGACGACTTGCGTGGCGATTAAATCGGGAGATAGCCAGATGTAGTCTATTTGTTTGGCGGGGGCGGTGGCCGGATAGGTGAAGCCGGTCTGCGCAGGGACCAAATCGAGAATGTTGGTGAAGCCGTCCTGTTGCAGCTTTTGCATTTCAGGCGCGTTTGGTTCGGCGTTGAGGTCGCCCATGATGAGGGTGCGCCCCTTTCCTGCCCAATAATCCAGAATTGCCTCTGATTCCATGACTCGTATGGCGCTGCCGTTGTCCGGGTGGTGGTAGTGGGTGGCGATGATGTTGAGAGGCTGCCCGGCGCCTACATTTACTTTGGCTAAAATGAAGCCGCGTCGCAGCAGTAAATCATCTGACGGCAGCGGCGCTAATTCTGATTCGAGGATGGGATAACGGCTGAGAATGGCGTTGCCCCACAGCGGATCGGCGGTTGGGCCGTAGATGTAGGGCATTTTCAACCGCTGGGACAGCCAGATGAGCATGTCCAGTGAGCCGTTGACGACCCAGCCGCGCGATATTTCTTGCAAGGCGATGATGTCGGGGTTTTGCGTTTCGATGACTTGGGCGATGGCTTCCATGCCTAAATGGCCGTTGGGATCGAAGCCGTTGTGCAGGTTGTAAGTCATGACACGGACGGGAGTAGTGGGGGCGGGAACGGCCGTTACCCCTTCCCGCATCAAAAACTGCCCCAATGGCAGGAGCAGCAGCAAAAACGCCAGCCCCAACTGCCAGGGGACATCCAGACTGGTTTTGGCGTTTGTCAGACGCCGCGCCGCGCCTAACCCGGCCAGGGCCATAATCAGGGCGGCAATCGGCGGCAAAATTGTGTTGGAGAATGGCAGCGGAATATCGTAACCAGCATAGAAGAGGAAGGAAAACAGAACCATGAGAACCGCGCTAAGACCGTAGGCGATGGTGATGCGCGATAGTCCGGCGTGTCCATTGCCTGCGCCCAGACCCTGGAAAACCAAAATGAGCAGCGCGGCGGCGGCAATTTGTCCCACCAGCAGGGAGATGGCGGCCAGCCAGCCCTGCGGCCAGCCAATGAGCAGCGACCCGATGAAAAGCAGCCCAAAGATGACGGCCCCGATCCATAGGTTGGCATGATGATAAGCGTAGAGGAAAACGGCCGTTCCCAATCCCAGCAGTTGCGCCAATAACACCCAGCCAAAAGCCAGCGGCTGTTCCCAACCGGTTAAAACGGTCAGGCGGGCGATGTTTTGGAAGATGAGCAGTTGCAAAAATAAGAACGGGCCGAAAACCAGCAAAACGAACGCCAACTTGAGCGAAACGTCGTTGGCCGTTGAACGATCGTCGGTGCGGGCTGCCAAAACCTGGCCCAGCAGCAGCCATTGGGCCGCCACAAGCAGGAAGATGATAACGGCCGTTCCCCAATCCGACCGCCAGCTCATATCATACGTGCCATACAAACCATGAAATGCGGTATCCACCGTCAGGCCCAGCAGCAGCCCTAATGCCAACGCGCCGGTTGCTTTAGCGCCGCCAGAGCGAACGTGTCCCAAACACGCAGGCACAGCAAGGATGAAGAGGATTGTTGCCGCCGCAACCAGATAGAAATCAATGAGCGGGTCGCCGTGCCAGACCTGGTACGCCAGGCGCAGCAAGCCTAACCCGCCAATCGTCAGCCGTAAAAACGGCCGTCTCCCCAACAAATGACGCAAACC
>JANTHP010000141.1 GCA_024762395.1 Anaerolineae bacterium
CAGTTGATGTATCGGGAATTGGAATTCCCGATACTTGGCTCAACGTTTCGGGAATTCCAATTCCCGAAACACGCACTTTTCTCAACTCATTTGAAATACACCCTTTGCCAAATCAGACTGCGGTTTTATGCGTTTGCAGTGCGCCCAGGCACGGCCGCAGCAATAATACGCTTGCATCCAGGAAATCAACTCTCTCGTCTCAAACGCCGGTAAATCGGCAGCATATTGAAGAATTCAGACCCAAACTCATTGACTTTCCACTCGTGTTGTACTATTATGGTGTGGTATCAATCCTTAATTGAGATTTATGTGGTTGTATCACCACAAAAACAACAAGGGTGAACAGTGGCTTTGGATAATTTTACAAATAATGTTAACTCGTTGGCGCGTATTCGCAGCCGGCTGCCTAATTTGGCTGTCGCCGAACGCCATGTGGCTGATTGGGTATTGCAAAACTCAGAGGAATTGATTCACTCCTCTATGGCCCAAGTGGCCCGCCAATGCGGCGTCAGCGATACGACCGTATTGCGCTTTTGCCGCGCCGCCGGATTCAGGGGCTATATGGACCTCAAACTCTCCATCGCCCGCGATCTGGCCAGCCCCACCCAAATCGTCCACGACGACATCGCCGAAGGCGACGATCCCCCCACCATCGCCCGCAAAGTTTTTCTGTCCCATATTCAAACGTTATACGATACGCTAGAGATGTTGGACAGAGACGCCCTTATCCAGGCTGTGGACATGATCGTCAACGCCGAACGTATTTTCATCATAGGCGTCGGCACCTCCAATCCCATCGCCTACGAAGCGTACAACAAATTCTTCCGTCTGGGCCTCAACTGCCATGTCCAGACTGACTCCTACTTGCAACTCATGGAAGCCGCCCTTGTCGGACCGGAAACATTGGTCATTGCCATTTCCCAATCCGGCAGTTCTGCCGACCCGGTTATGACGCTGGAAGAAGCCAAACGGAACGGCGCTAAAGCCATCGTTATCACCGGTCACGACGGCTCTCCCTTAACCAAATTGGCCGATGTAACCCTTTTAGCTGTCTCGCAGGAAACCCGCGCGGAAGCGATTGCCTCCCGTATTGCCCAAATGACGATTGTGGAAACCTTGTACATTATTGTTTCGCTGTACATGCTGCCCACCACAACCCAGAATGAGGACAAAATCTGGAAGGCAATCATGCAAAAGACTCTCTAGTTTGTCATGCGGCATTGGGCCGCTTTATTGTAGTCTGCGCTGAAAATTGGTTCAGTCAGATAGTTCAATTTTTGAGGAGAAGAGATATGCTCAATTCGACAAAGAAAATTTTAGTTTTGTTCGTAGTATTGTTGTTGGCATTGGCCGCTTGCGGCGGCGGCGGGAATGAACCGGCCGCGGACACGTCGGCCGATACAGGCGCTGCGGAAGAAGCGGCCGCTCCTGCTGAAGAACCTGCAAAGCTGGAAGGCGTCCCCGATATTTTCCAGGGTGAGCAGTTGGAAATTGCCGTTATTCGTAACCTGCCTTCGGATGACCACACCAAGCAGTTTTTGGATGGCGCCCGTACGGAAGGCGAATCGTTCGGCTTCAAAGTTGATACGTTTATCGCCGATAATGACGACGCCAAATTCCAGGAATTGGTGGCGCAGGCCATTACCAAGGGGTATGACGGCTTGATAATTTCGCATGGTAAAGCGGATTACGCTTACGACATGCTCAAACCGGCTGTTGACGCCGGTATTAAGGTCGTTACCTTTGATACCGTTATTGAGAAAGACGGTCAGACGCTGCCGGAAATCACCCGTACATTCCAGGATGATTTTGAGCTGGCCAGACTGTCGCTTGGCGAAATCACGGCTTTGACGGACGGCCCTGAGAAAGTTATCAAGTTGTGGTGGGGGCCTGGCGTTCCGCCGCTGGATCGTCGTGAGACTATCTACGCTCCCCTGGAGGAAGCGGGCGAAATTGAAACGCTTGAGGTGATTGGGCCGACGAATTTCCAGGATGTGCAGGGCGACATCGCGGCAAAGGTTGGCGCTGTGTTGGCTAAATACCCGGAAGGTACGGTGGACGCTATCTGGGGTTCCTGGGATGAAATGGCTAAAGGCGCTTACACTGCGCTTAAAGATGCCGGTCGTACCGATATTGCTCTTATCTCGATTGATGTTTCTAACCAGGATATGAATTTGATGCGTGAAGAGGGCAGTGTCTGGCTGTCCACGGCCGCTGTGGACCCTGGTCTGATTGGCATTGTGGATATGCGTTTGTTGGCGATGGAGTTTGCCGGCGAGGATACGCCTCAAGAGTATGACTTGGAAGCGCGTCTGGTTCGGGCCAGTGATTTGCTGCCGGAAACGAATATGCTGAATCTGGGCGATGTGATTCCCGGTTGGGGCGAATCTGATGCTTTTAACCAGCCTTGGATGGACACGCTGCGCGCTGCCCATGGCGGCTAATCGGTAACGAGTTTGTAAGTGGCGAGTATGTGAGCGGCGGGTGGCGAGCGGTTATAGGTAGATCGCTCGCCAACCCGCATGTTGGCAAACTCGCCGCTTTTGCCTGGAGGTGTCCCATTAATAAGCATAAAACACACAAGTTTGAGATGAAGAACATCTCTATTGAGTTTCCGGGCGTGAAGGCGCTGACGAATGTGAGTTTCACGATTGAAAGTGGAACGATTCATGCTTTGGTGGGCGCGAACGGGGCGGGTAAGTCTACGTTGATGAAGGTGTTGGCCGGCGCGCATGATCATTATACGGGGGAGATTTTGTTTAACGGCCGTTCCGTCAACATCCGCACTCCCCGCCAGGCCATCGAACTGGGCGTGGCTGTCGTGTACCAGGAAGTGGACATGGCGTTAGTTCCCTATTTGAACGTGGCCGAAAACGTCATGCTCGATGTGATGGCGAACGAAATGGGGCGCAGGCAGTTTATCAATTGGAAAGAAATTCGGGCCACCGCCAGAAAATTTCTGAAAATGGTGAATCTGGATTTGGATGTGCGTATGCTGGCGCAAGATTTGAGCCTGGCTGATAAGCAGCGCGTGTTGGTGGCGCGGGCGCTGGCTGGTAACAGCCGCTTCTTGATTTTGGATGAACCGACCGCGCCTTTGAGCCAGACGGAAACGGAAGAACTTTTCAATTTGATGCGCGATTTGGCCCAAAATCAAAATGTGGGCATTGTGTTTATTTCTCATCGCCTGCCTGAAATTTTTGAGATTTGCGACACGGTGACAATTTTGCGCGACGGCGAGGTGGTAACGGAGCAGCCTACGTCTTCTTTCACGCAAAAGCAAATTATTGAACATATGCTGGGCCGCCGTTTCGATGAAACGTATCCGAAGCATGACGTAGAAATTGGGGAGACGATTTTTGAAATCAGGGGGCTTACGGAAGCGGATCGGGCGGTCAAGGATATCAATTTGTCGGTTCGGGCCGGTGAGATTGTGGGGGTGACGGGGCTGGTTGGCGCTGGCAAAACGGAGTTGTGCAAGACGATTTTTGGCGCGCTGCCTATTGGTTCGGGGGAGATGCGGCTGCGTGGACAAAAATTGAATGTGAAATCGCCGCATACGGCCGTTACTCAGGGCATCGCTTTAGTCCCTGAAGAACGGCGTAAAGAGGGCGTGCTGGTAGAGGAACCTGTCTACACCAATCTATCCGCCTCTAGTTTGCAAAAATTCAGCAACATGTTCCACTTTATCAATAAAAAAGCAGAACGGGCCTCCGCGCGTAAACTCATCACCGATTTAGGTATTCGCACCCCCAGTGAACGGCAAAAAGTGGCCTTCCTTTCCGGCGGTAATCAGCAAAAAGTGGCTGTTGGTAAATGGTTGGTTGCCGACGCCGATGTGTACGTTTTTGACGAACCGACCAAAGGCGTGGACGTGGGGGCCAAGCACGACATTTTCGAGCTAATCGGTCAATTGGCCGGTCAGGGTAAAGGCATTATTTACGCCTCCAGCGAAATCCCCGAAATTCTGGGCATCGCCGACCGCACAATGGTTATGTATGACCGCACAATTGTAAAAGAACTCATCACTGCAGAGACGACGGAGGAAGAGATTCTTTTCTTTTCCGCCGGAGGTAACTGATTTATGGCAGCAGCAACAGTAACTAAAAGCAAACGAACTAAAACGGCCGTTACGCTGTTCTTAGATTTTTTCAGCAAATGGGGAACGATCCTGACTATTTTCCTCCTCATTGCCTTCTTTTCCATCAAAATGCCGCCCTTCCGGTCAACGGCCAACATCATCACCATTCTACGCAGCATCTCCATTGTGACAGTGATTGCCACAGGCATCACCGTCTCGTTAACGGTGGACGGCTTTGACCTGTCCGTCGGATCGGTGGCGACATTTGCCGATACATTGGTTATCTCCATGTTTGTCTGGCACGAGATGGGTACTGTGCCCGCCATCTTGGTTGCGCTGGCGATCTCCTTAATCGTGGCCGTCGTCAACGCCTTTTTAATCGTCAAACTCAGAATTTTTGATTTGCTGGCAACGCTGGCGACGATGTTTATCTTTGAAGGGGTGGCGCTGACTTACACGGGCGGCGGTTCCATCAGCGAAGGGATGCCACGCCTGGACGGTACGCCGACATTTGGCAATATCGAAGCCGGATACCGGCTCATCGGCCAATCGCCCTACATCATCATTATCATGTTGGTGATTGTGGCCCTGGTACATGTATTTTTGAATTATACCAAACACGGCCGTTACCTTTACGTCGTCGGCGGCAATCGAGAAGCGGCCAGGCTGTCCGGCATTCCCGTAGACCGCTACCGCACATTGGCCTACGTCCTGTCCGCCCTGCTGGCTGCCATCGGCGGCGTTATTTTGGGGGCGCGGATTGGCTCGTCCCAGGTCAACGCCGGTGCGGGCTTCTTAATGCCCGCCGTTGCCGCCGCCTTTATCGGTTACTCCGTCGCCGGCATTAAAAAACCCAACGCCATCGGCACACTCGTCGGCGCCATTTTAGTCGGTGTGCTGGAAAACGGGCTGATTATGATGTCTGTGCCCTATTATTCGTTAAATATCGTGAAGGGGCTGGTGTTAGCCATCGCGTTAGCCATCACCTACTTCCGTAAGGAGTAAGAAACGCGATTTGGTGAATCGCAGAGGAGTCATTATGAATGTCTATGGAGAACATTACCGCACAATTTGGCTGAAGGAAAACAATCCGAACGT
Organism: Anaerolineae bacterium; assembly: GCA_024762395.1. Lineage (GTDB taxonomy): Bacteria > Chloroflexota > Anaerolineae > Promineifilales > Promineifilaceae > JACKCC01. The sequence goes on from JANTHP010000141.1 coordinate 5,180, forward strand.
CGTGCAAATTATTGATCAGCGTCATTTGCCGCATAAATTCGTAATAGAAGATTTGGCGACGGTAGCTGATGTGGCCACTGCCATTAAAGATATGCACGTGCGCGGTGCGGGGTTAATCGGCGCAGCGGCCGGATATGGGATGTATATCGCCGCTTTACACGCCCCCAAAGAGTCGTTTATGGAGTCATTGGCTGCGGCTGGAGAAAAATTGAAAGCGACTCGGCCAACGGCCGTTAACCTCGCCTGGGCCGTCCAACGCCAACTAGACACTGTTGACGCCGTTGCCGGAGGGATAGATGCCAAAATCCAGGCCGCCCGCCAAACCGCCCAGGCCATCGCCGACGAAGACGCGGATTACTGCCGCCGCATCGGCGAACACGGCGTCGCCATCATCGAAGAAATCAGCCGGCGCAAAAACGGCGACCCCGTCAACATCCTCACCCACTGCAACGCCGGTTGGCTCGCCTTTGTAGATTACGGCTCCGCCACCGCCCCCATGTACGCCGCCCACGACAAAGGTATCAAAATCCACATCTGGGTAGACGAAACCCGCCCCCGCAACCAGGGCGCGCGCCTCACCGCCTGGGAATTGGGCCAGCACGGTGTTCCCCATACCGTCATCGCCGACAACGTCGGCGGCCACCTCATGCAGCACGGCCTGGTAGATTTAGTCATCACCGGAACCGACCGTACCACCTACACCGGCGACGTAGGTAACAAAATCGGCACCTACCTCAAAGCGCTTGCCGCCCACGACAACGGTGTGCCATTTTACACCGCCCTACCCTCCTCCTCTTTCGATTGGGTCATGCGCGACGGCCTAAAAGAAGTGCCCATCGAACAGCGCGACGGAACAGAAGTGCGTTACATTCAAGGTCTACATGACGGCGAGATCAAACAAGTATTACTCACCCCTGAAGACAGCCCCGCCGCCAACTACGCCTTTGACATCACGCCTGCCCGCCTTGTCACCGGCCTCATCACCGAACGCGGCATCTGCGAAGCGTCAGAAGCAGGCGTATTGGGTTTGTACCCTGAGAAAAGGTAACTACTTAGCCCCAGAGGTGACAGTCACTTAAAACACAATAGGTTGTGACCAACGCTCCTGGGAAAAGTGACTGTCACCTGAGTAGATACGAGAAAGGAAATAAAAAAAACTGGAAACTAGAGATAGAAGATTGATAAGCAGTTTTCCCTCGCTAATCTCTAGTCCCTCTTGAGGAAAAGAAAATGGCTTTTCATGCTCTTGACACAACAACCGTACTCGATTATGTAAAAAGTCGTCCGGCGCTAAATGGATTTTTTCCGGATGGCGCCACGCTGATAGCACGAGAAGTGGGAGACGGCAATCTAAATTTCGTCTTCTTCATAGAAAATGCAGATGATCCAACAAATTCCCTTGTGGTAAAGCAAGCTTTGCCCTATCTGCGCGTCATTGGTGAATCATGGCCGCTGACGCAGGAGCGCGTGCGCTACGAAACCCAGGCACTGCGTAAGCACAATGAAGTCGCTCCCGGTCTGGCCCCGGAAGTGTATGATTACGATGATGAAATGTCCGCCCTGATAATGGAGCATTTGCGGGAACATGAAATTATGCGCTACCCGATGGTGGCGCGTAAACGGTTCCCCAAATTTGCCGACCATATCAGCACTTTTTTGGCAAACTCGCTCTTTTTCACCTCGGATTTGTACCTGACAGGTGAGGAAAAGAAACAGTATATGGAACTGTTCACCAATGAGCAGCTGCGTAAATTGCAAGAAGATTTTGTTTACACCAATCCATACATGGATTCCGAGGAAAACAACTGGAATCCATTGGTGGATGATGCGGTGCAGGCGGTTCGCGCCAACGCAGAGCTGAAAATGGCCATTGCGGAAGCAAAACGGGCTTACACCACGCACGCCGAAGCGCTCATCCACGCCGATTTGCACACCGGTTCCATCATGCTCAACGAGGAAGATACGCGGGTGATTGATCCGGAATTTGCTTTCTTTGGGCCGATGGGCTACGACGTTGGGGCGGTGCTGCAAAATCTAATCCTGAATTATCTCTCCCATTACGGGCATACGCCGGACAAAGAAGAACGGGAGAGCTATCAGGCGCATGTCATAGAAATGGTTCGGGATACGTGGAACGGGTTTGCGGCTAAGTTTGACGCGCTGTGGAAGGAAAATAATCGCGGCGAAGCGGTGCCGACGAAGTATTGGGATTTCCCCGGCGGCGATGAGGCGTTTGCAGCGTATCGGCGGCGCTATATTTTGCGGCTGCTGCGGGATACGGCGCATCACGGCGGTGTTAAATTCTTGCGGCGGATGATGGGCATTGTCAGTGTTTGGGACATTAGCAGTATCGAAGACCCGAAAAAACGGGCGGTGGCCGAACGGGCAGCTATCCACATCGGCTCGCGCTGGATTTTAGAGAAGGATAGCTTTAATGCGATTGATGATTTGATTGCAGTGGTGCAGGAAGAGACGGCCGATATCGAGATATAGGATTCACCGCGAAGGCGCGAAGAACGCAAAGAATAAAAATCTCTGCGCCCGCTTTGCCTCTGCGGTTAAAAAAGTGAAACTATGAATGTAAAAATCTCCCCCTCGGTGTTGTCGGCGGATTTGACGCGGCTGGGTGAACAGGCGCAGGCGGCGGAAGCAGGCGGCGCGGATTGGCTGCATGTGGATGTGATGGACGGCCGTTTCGTTCCCTGGCTCACATTTGGCCCACCCGTCGTAAAGGCACTGAAAAGCATTACCAGCCTGCCGCTGGACGTGCATCTGCTTACCGTCGAACCGGAGCGACTCATCCCCGCCTTTGCCGAGGCAGGCGCCGACATCATTACCGTGCAGGTGGAAGCGTGTACACATCTGTACAACACGATTCGCCAAATCAAGGATGCGGGCATGAAGGCCGGCGTCGCGCTCAATCCCGGTACGCCCATGTCCAGCGTCAAATGCGTGTTGGAAGCGCTGGATTTACTCATGGTTTTGGCTGTTGATCCTGGGTTTAAGGGGATGCCAGCTTATCCCAAAAGCATTTGGAAGGTGCAGCGCGTGCGCCGCATGTTGGATGATTTTGGGCTGGGTCAGATGGATTTGCAGGTAGATGGCGGCATTAAGGCTGCCAATATTGCCGATTATGTGGCGGCAGGCGCGACGGCGTTTGTGGCGGGATCGGCCGTTTTTAATGATAAGGCAACGGTGGCAGAAAATATTGCTGCGTTGCGAAAACAAATCAAAAAATTATGAATGATGAATTATGAATGATGAAAACAATTCATAATTCATCCTTCATAATTCATAATTCAAACTACGGAGGAATAATTATGAACTGGGGTATGAAAAACAGAATGTCGCGGATTTTTAATCCGGAGACGGGACGGACATTGATGTTTGCCGTGGATCACGGCTACTTTATGGGGCCGACGACGGGGTTGGAAAATATCACCGAAACCGTTGACCCGCTGCTGCCTTACGCCGACACGCTGATGCTGACGCGCGGCGCATTACGCAACTACATCGCGCCGGAAAAGGACACGTCCATCATCATGCGTGTGTCCAGCGGTACGAGTATCTTGAACAAGAATTTGCTGCATGAAGGGTTGTCGGTTTCGATGGAAGAGTCGCTGCGGATGAATGCGTCGGCGGTGGCGTTCTCGATTATGGTCGGGGCGGAGTTTGAACGGGATACGCTGCTGGCGTTTTCGCAGTTGGTAGATGAGGCGGAGCGGTATGGGATGCCGACGTTGGCGGTTACGGCCGTTGGCAAAGGCCTGGATCGTGACGCCCGCTATCTCAGCCTGGCAACCCGTATCGCCGGTGAACTGGGCGCGCGCATCGTCAAAACCTATTACTGCGACAACTTCGAGCGCGTCACCAGCACCAGCCCGGTTCCCGTCGTCATCGCCGGCGGCAAAAAGGTCCCGGAGCAGGATGCGTTGACGACAGCGTACAATGCCATCCAGGCCGGCGCAGCTGGCGTAGACATGGGCCGCAACATCTTCCAATCGGAAAGTCCGGTGGCGATGGTGCAGGCCGTTCGCGCCATTGTGCATGCCAACGCCACGCCGGATGAAGCGTTTGAGATGTTTAACGATCTGAAATAAAGAGATTAGAGATTGGGAGATTGGAGGCTTAGAGATTGGCGCAATGCTTAATCTCCAATCTCTCATCTCCCAACTTCTTTTTTGGGGAGAAAAACATGCGCGTTGCGATGTACTACAACAACAACGATGTGCGCCTGGAGGAGATGCCCAGGCCGGAAATCGGGCCGGGCGAACTGTTGGTCAAGACGATTGCCAGCGGTGTGTGCGGTTCGGATGTGATGGAATGGTATCGCATCAAAAAGGCGCCGATTGTGCTGGGCCATGAAGTGACGGGCGACATTGCCGAAGTCGGGGAAGGGGTGACGGGTTTTGCCGTCGGGGATCGGGTCATTTTTACCCATCATGTCCCCTGCCACGACTGCCGCTACTGTCAGGCGGGACAGCAGACGCTGTGCGAGACGCTGCACTCGACGAAATTCTACCCCGGCGGCTTTTCGGAGTATGTGCGCGTGCCCAAAATCAACGTGGACCGGGGCGGCGTGATTAAGCTGCCGGATTCGATGTCGTATGAGACGGGGACGTTTATTGAGCCGCTGGGCTGTGCGGTGCGCGGGCAGCGCAAGATGCAGATGAAGCCGGGCGCGAGCGTTTTGGTGCTGGGCAGCGGGTTGTCGGGTTTACTGCACATCAAGCTGGCAGCGGCGCTGGGCGCAGGGCGCATTGTGTCTACGGACATCAATGAGTACCGGCTGCAAGCGGCGTTGGATGCGGGTGCGGAGGCGTCGTTTAATGCGTTGCAGGATGGGTTAGTCGAGCGGCTGATTAAGGCAAATGAGGGACGGGGATATGATCAGGTGATTGTATGTACGGCCGTTCCCGTTGCCTTCCAACAAGCCATGCAAGCGGCCGACAAGGGCGGAACTGTTTTGCTCTATGCCATCAACACGCCCGGCACAGAAGTGCCTTTTGCCATTTACGATTTTTACCATAAGGGCATTACGCTGATGAACACTTACGGAGCCAGCCCGCTGGATTTACAAGAGGCGCTGAAGTTGTTGCAATACGGCCGTATCGAAGTCGAATCCTTCATCACCCACCGCCTGCCCCTGGCCGACACTGTACAAGGGTTCCAACTCACCGTCAAAGCGGAAAATTCGATGAAAGTGATCATTGAGCCACAAAAATAACAGTTTGCGAGTGGCGAGTAGCGAGTATGCGAGTGGACTTTTGACCCGCATACTCGCAAACCCGCTACTCGCCACCCTGAGAGAAATATGACACTAAACATCATCGGCCCCAACGACCCGGCGCTGGATGTGCTGGCGGCGGCGTTGGCGGCGCGGCCAGAGTTAAACGCCCAATTGACCATTATCCCGTGGCCCAGCTATCGGGATGAGTTAATGGCGACGCTGGCGGCGGATGAGGCCCCCAATCAGGCAGTGTTTGTGCCGGGACATATCTGGCTGCCGGAGCTGGCGGAGGCGGGCTATCTGGCGGCGTTGGATGGGTTGATGGCAGATGTATCCTCCTCCATCCTCAATGCCTACAATCCCGACGACATCCTGCCCAGCATCGCCGATGAGTGCTGCTACCAGGGCACGCAGTACCAACTCCCTTTCTTTTCTGATGGGCATATTTTGTTTTATCGTGAAGATTTGATCCCGCTGGATGACAGCGCGGGGGTGCCGGTGGTTGCGACGCGGGATGTGGCTGCATTGGCAAAAACGGCCCACAATCCGCCTCAGGTCTACGGGCTGGCGCTTAAAGCGGACGCCAGCGAGATTTTTACCGACTTTCTGCCCTACCTGTGGGAAGCGGGCGGGCGCATTTTTGACGAAAACGGCCGTCCCGACCTGACCAATCCTGCTAACATCAAAGCCCTGGAACTGTATTGCAGTTTGCGCAATCTTTGCCCGCCCAACACGCACACTTACGGCAACGGCGAAATCGCCGGCAGCTTGCGGCGCGGCGAGGCGGCGCTCATCGCCAACTGGGGCGGGCAGACGGCGCCCATCTGGCTGGATGAGGGAAATGAATGGCGGGAACGGTATGGAACGGCCGTCTTCCC
>JANTHP010000142.1 GCA_024762395.1 Anaerolineae bacterium
GGTGTCATGCTGCTCCTGGCTCTGGGTTTGGGAGCTGCCGTCCTCACCGCCGCTCAAGTTGAACCGACCAACGCCCAAGCCATCCTTTACCTGGGATGGGATGCTCAAGAACGCATTCAACTGTACCGCATACAGGCAGGGGATGACGCGCCAACACAGTTAACCCAAGAAACGGCCGTCATCCTCCACTATGCCCCCACCCCAAACGGCGAAAAAATTGCCTACACGACCGGCGATGCGATTTGGCTGATGGATGCAAACGGCCGTAACCGCCACAACATTCTCGCCTGCCCCCACCCGCCCTGCGACCAACTCCGCTGGCATCCCGACAATATCCGGCTGCTATACGAACAACAAGGTCAACTTTGGTGGCTGGACACAGCGAACGGCGAAACTGTCCCCCTAAAAGAAAACGCCGCCGGCCCCAGCAGCTCCGCCCGTTTTTCGGCCGATGGCGCATGGGTCAGCTATGTCGTTTCGCCGGAAGAGGGGATTGAATTTTATAATTTTGAGGACGGCCGTCACTTCCAAATCGCCTCCATTTTAGGCACACCGGCCATCTGGCATCCCACCGACCCGACATTTTTGCACCGCGACCAGCGTCTCATCACCTATCACGGCGGCGAAGGCGATAACCACCAAGAACACAGCCATGATTTTGCCCTGGCCGACGCCCTCTATCTGGCCGATGTCAACAATCCCGGCGGCGTTCTGATTAGCGGGGATACGGCCGTAGACGACGGCACGCCCACCTGGTCGCCCGATGGCGAATGGATTGTGTTTGGCCGCAAACCGCCGCGCACGGCAAACGGCCGTCAATTATGGCTGGCCCGGCCCGATGGCAGCGAGGCCAAAGCGTTGACAGATGAGCCGCTGATTCATCATGGACTGCCGCAGTGGTCGGGAGACGGCCGTTTCATCCTCTACCAACGCTACGACACCGCCAACCCGGACAGCAAACCCGCCATCTGGCTGCTGAAAATCGCCACCGGCGAAATGCAAGAGATGGCTCCCGCCGGATTTCAACCTGAGTGGCTGCCAGTTGAGAACGTTCGTAAATAACTTCATTGGCATGTTTCGGGAATTCCAATTCCCGAAACACAAAAGTTGTTTACGGTTGAACCCTTAAAACCCAAAGCGTCGCAATGTCCTGTCAACCGAGCTGACATAACTGCCGCCAAACAACCGCACATGCACCAGCAGCGGGTACAAGTTGTAAATATCCCGCCGCTCTTCAAAAAAACCGGGCGGAATGGGGCGCAGTTCGTCGTAACGATGAAAAAACGGCTCACCGAACGTGCCAAACAGGGTCGTAAACGCTAATTCAATTTCCGGATGGGCAAAATAGATGGCCGGGTCTATAAAACCGGTGATGCGGTCGCCCACTGCCAGCACATTGGTCGTCCATACATCGCCGTGAATGAGCGACGGCCGTTCCGGCTCCGCCAACCACTTATCCAGATGCCCGCAAAACTTTTCCAATCGCGCTAACATCCCGGCGTTCAACCGCCCCGTCCGCACCCCCTCGCCCGCCATGTACAGCAGCCGCCGTTCACGGAAAAAATCCAGCCAAGACGACATGGGCGCATTAGGCTGATGCAAGCCGCCAATGAGCGTGTCGCGCGCCAAGCCAAAGGTTGGCGCGGTAATGTTGTGCAGTGCGGCCAACAATTCCGCCGCATGTTCTTGCGCTCTATACGAAAAATGGCTGCCGCCGGGCAAAAATGCCATCAACAGCAGCCGCTTTGAGCTAAAATGAACGGCCGGAACGGGTAAATCGGAATGGTCGGCTAAATAGCGGAGCATGAAGGCTTCGATATCCAGCACAGAGTTGGCGCTGTCGTCCACTTTGGCGACTATCGTGCCGCCGTTGGCTAAGCGCACACGGTAAACCTGCCCTACGCAGCCTCCGCTTAATGGCGAAATGTCGGTTACGGATTGGGAAACGGCCGTTTCAATTTGGATGCGGAGGGTCATGGGGTGCGCGTTTGCCGGTCAGGGGCGGCGGATGACGACGTTGTCAAACGCTACTTGTAGACCGGGGCGGCCAAAGGTTCCCGCGTCAAGGGCAATTTGGCCGCCGGCATAGCTGGCGTCGTTCACCTGCTGCAATAATTGGTCGTTCACGTAAAAGGAAAGGTCGCCCCCCTGCGCCATCACTTTTAGCCGATTGGTGACAGAAATTCCCTGTTTAACCGCTTCCGTATCGCGCCAATCGTCAAAAAAGCGCGTCCAGGAACCGTCGGCATTGTGCCGTTCCATCACAAACAGGCCGCTGCCAGTGATGTCGAAGCGATAAAACTGGTCGCCTGTTTTACGGAAGAGGATGCCAAAACTGCTTTCGGGGTCGCCTGCAAGCTGTGTCACGTCCACTTCCAGCACAAAATCATCAAAAACCGGCTCGGCAAGAGCGGCATATTGCACTAAATAAGGGTCTTCGATGGTGAAAACAAGTTGCTCGGCGATGACGGCCGTCTTGCCCCGCTCATCCCCCTCAATCTGCCATGCGCCCGTCTGCCCGGTCACAAATTCATCGTGAAACAACACATCGGGGCTGTCGAGGATGACGCGCTGGCTGCTGCAGGCTGCAAGCAAAAAGAGAGCAGAAATGAGCAGAATAAATCGAGCTTGCATACGCCCCCCTATGGCGCTATGACTAACAAATCGTCGAATTCGACAACGGCCGTTCCCGGTTGGAAGGTACTCACAGCCACGCCTACATCACCGGTCACAAATGTGGGATCGGTTACGGTTATCAGGGGCAGGCCATTTACGGCCAGGCTCAACTCATTGCCAATACAACTGGCACGGATTTGATTGGTGGCCACGCCTTGATTGATGACATCGGAAGGTTGGAAACGGCCGTCTTCCGTCAAGTAAACCACCTGTTCATTACCGCTCTGATATTTGGCAATCGCATAAAAGCCGTCGCCGCTAATCAAAAACAGGTAAAAATTCTCCTCATTTTGATACCGGCAAATCACGCCATACGCATTGTCATCCGGCCCGCTAACCTGACGCGCTTGCGTAATCACAACCACATCATCGTAACTGCGCCCCGGATTGCTCCACCAAATTTCGCCAGGCTGACTGGCGCTAATGCGAAAAGCGCCCTCCTCAATTTCAGCCACCGAGCCACCTTGATTGTATAAAATCCAGCCGCATTCCTGTTCGCCGGAAAAATCATCGTGGAACAGGGAAGCGCCGCCATCGTCGCACATATCCGGCTCTGAACCCCCGATAGAACAAGATGCCAACAACAGCGTCCCGGCCAAAGCAAACAACAACACAAAAAACTTACGCATGAATGCCCCTCCTAAATTTCAGGCGTCTTGTCGGTCGTCATCTAACATCGCGCGCAGCGATTCGATATTACCCTGCAAATCCCCTTGCCGGCGGGATGTGAGCAGGTAATAAGCCAACACCCCCACCCACATCACAATAATGACAATCGCAACAGGTAGAAAATTCTCAAACATTGTTAACTCCATCTAGCGTTTCAGCTTTCAGCACTCAGCACTCAGCACTCAGCCTTCAGCCTTCAGCCTTCAGCCTTCAGCATTTTCAAAAAGTGTACCTGTTGACGGATTACTTGACAACCAGCGGCAGCCCCGAAACCATAAAAATCACGCGGTCGGCTGCGGCAGCTAATCGTTGATTGGCGCGCCCCAGCGCGTCCCGGTAAACGCGCCCCAGTGGATAGGCGGGCACGATTCCCAGCCCCACTTCGTTAGAGACGATAATCCAATCGGCGTTACTCGCGGCGAAGGCGGCCAAAAGTTGGTCAATTTCAACATTCAGGGCTGATTCGGCGACTTCAATTGAAACCGGTTCGGGCAAAGGAACGATGACATTGTTGGCCAAAACAGTCAGACAATCTACCAGAACGACGTCGGCGTCGGATTTAGAGTCGGCGACGGCCGTTCCAATTTGTGCAGGCGCTTCCAATGTGTGCCAGTGGGACGGCCGTTCCGCCCGATGCCGTTTTATCCGCTCTGCCATTTCATCGTCGAAGGGAACGGCCGTTGCCACATACAAAACCGACTTATCACCCGCCGCCGCCAATTCTTCCGCGTAACGACTCTTGCCGCTGCGCGCCCCGCCCAAAATGAATGTTAATTGTTTGCCCATAAAATATCTTTTGAAACGTGAAGCGTGAAACGTTTTGAAAAGTGAAGCGTGAAACGTGAAACGTGAAAAAGGTTCATCACGTTTCACGTTTCACGCTTCACGTTCTCACTATAAATCCCAACAAAACCGCCAACTCGCTTATCTCAACCACCAATCCGAATACATCGCCCGTGACGCCGCCGAGGCGATGGCGGGCGAGGCGGATTAACAACCAGGTTGCAGCAAGCGCCAAAGCCGCCGCCAGCAAGCCGCGCCATCCGGCAGCAATGAGGAGCAACGCGGGAACAATAACAGCTAACAACAGCGTGGACGGCGTTAAACTGGCGGTGAAACTATCCCCCATGCCGCCGGGACGCGCTGAAGGTTGGCGGGCGGCTAACAACAAAAACCAACGAGCGGCAGCGGGCGCAAGGATAAGGGGGAGAGTCGGATTGGGGAGGGAAGCGACGGCCGTTCCCTTCAACATCAGATACAACACCAAACTAATCGCTCCAAACGCCCCCACCCGTGAATCCTTCATGATTTCCAGACGGCGTTCGCGGCTGGCGGCAATCAATAAGCCGTCGCCGCAATCGGCCAGCCCATCCAGATGCAGCCCGCCCGTTAGCCAGGCCCACAACGTGATGATGAAAACGGCCGTCACGCCCTCCGGCAGCACAAACGACAACGCCCAATGCGCCCCCGCCAAAACCAATCCCACAATTGCCCCCACCAGCGGGAACCATTTTCCAGCGCGCCCCAGCCCACCCTCCACAAACGGAAAAGCAGGCGTGGGAATCGTCGTTAAAAAACTAAGCGCCAGCCAAAACTCAACCATAGAAAAAGCAGCAAAGTTGCAAGGTGGCAAGGTGGCAAAGTTGCAAGGTGGCAAGGTGACAAGAACTCTGCCACCTTGCAACTCTGCAACTCTGCTACTTTGCTCCCTCGCTTACGCCTGCCTCTACAAACGTCGCCATTTCGTCCACGATGCGGGCGGCGGCTTCGATGAGGGGGAAGGCAAGAGCGGCGCCGGTTCCTTCACCCAGGCGTAAATCGAGGTTGAATAACGGCCGTACCCCCAACCGCTCCAACACGGCCTGATGCCCAATCTCTACCGATTCATGCGACGCGATGAGATATGGTTTAACGGCCGTTTCCAATTCAGCGGCCACCAACGCAGCGGCAGTCGAGATGAAGCCGTCAATCACAACCGGCACACGCCGCGCCGCTGCGCCCAAAACCACGCCAGCCAACCCCGCAATCTCAAAACCACCCACTTTGGCTAACACATCCATCGCGTCGGCGGGATTGGGGTGATTAACGGCCAGCGCCCGCTCGATGACGGCGATTTTGCGGAGTAACCCTGCATCATCCACACCCGTACCGCGTCCGGTTAACGCCGCCGCTGGCTGTCCGGTAAAGGCGGCCGCGATGGCGGTAGACGGGGTGGTGTTGCCAATCCCCATTTCGCCGATAGCGATTAAATCCACTCCTTTTTTGATTTCGGCAGTCACAATTTCGATGCCTGTTTGAACGGCCGTTTCCGCTTGCGCCCGCGTCATTGCCGGACCGACGGCCATATTTTGCGTCCCGTAAGCCACTTTACGCTTAACCAGGCCGGGATGGTCGGGCAACGCAGCCGCCACGCCCATATCCACAATAACGACTCGCGCCCCGGCTGCCCGCGCCAACACGTTGATGGCCGCGCCGCCATGCAAAAAGTTCATCACCATCTGCGGCGTCACTTCGGATGGGTAAGCGCTGACTCCTTCAGCCACTACGCCATGATCGCCAGCCATGACGATGACAGCTTTTCGGGCTACAGACGGCCGTTTTCGCCCCATCGCCCCCGCCAATTGCACAGACAGCTCTTCCAATCGCCCCAAACTCCCTGGCGGCTTGGTTAAATTGTTTTGTCGTTCGAGCACTGCCGTCTTTGCCGCCTCATCCACTGGTTTGATGATAGGCAATTTGAATGTCATGATGTTCTCCTCTTCCTCTCTTTCTCCGCGTATCTCCGCCCCTCAGCGTAACTCCGCGTCCTTCCTCACGCCTTCCACAACGGCTCCGCCACACCCTTCTCGTGATTTTCCAGCCGCGCCATCACAAACAGCGCGTCGGACAGCCGGTTGAGATACTTAATCACAAACGGATTCACCTCGCCCGGCTCTTCGCGGCTCAGCGTAATCGCCTCCCGTTCGGCGCGGCGGCAGACGGTGCGGGCAACATGCAAATGCGCCGCTCCCATCGAGCCGCCGGGCAGGATAAAGTTGCGGAGAGGAGAGAGAACGGCCGTCATCTCATCAATCCACGCCTCCAACTGAGCCACCTGCCGCTCTTCCATCGAGGCAATCCCCCATTTCGCCTTGTCATCGGCATAAAACGACAAGTCGGAACCCAAATTAAAAAGCTCATTTTGAATGACGGGCAAAATCCCCATCAGCTGATCGCACAAACCAGAAGCAATGGCGACGCCAATCGTCGAATTCAACTCATCCACCGTCCCATACGCCCGCACCCGCAGCGCATCCTTCGGCACCCGCTGCCGGCTGCCCAGACTTGTCGTCCCATCATCTCCCTTTTTCGTGTAAATTTTCGTCAACTTCGGCATAAATTCTCCTTCATAAACGTAGAACGATTTGGTAAATCGTTCGCCCCATTTGGCAAATCGGGCTACGGCATTCCCGCCAGTGCATCGGCCACCGTCAGCCAGCCGCTTTCCGGGAAGAGGCGGGCAATTTGGGGGGCAAAGAGCGGGGATGAGGCCAGCACATCGGCGGTTTGGCCTTCGGCGATGATTTCCCCCTGGCTCATAATGACAACACGGTCGGCAATTTGGGCGACCAATTCCACATCATGCGTCACCAGCAGCAAGCCGGCGCCATCGGCCAGCCATTGCTGCCAGCTATTGACCAACGCTTTCTTGGCGGCGTAATCGAGGCCCCGCGTCGGCTCATCCAGCAGCAGCAGCCTGGGGCGGGTAATGGCAACGGCTCCCAACGCCACCCGCTGCCGCTGTCCGACAGATAAGTCGCGCGGATACGCGCCCGCCAGTTCAGCCAATCCCAACTGTTCCAGCAAAGAGTTGATACTGTTGCGGGGTTCGGGGATTCCAATTCCCGAACCATGCTTCGTGTGTGTATCGGGAATTGGAATTCCTGAACCATGCTCCGTGTGTGTATCGGGAATTGGAATTCCCGATACCATCCCATGATTCTTCAAAGTAATAGCAAGTTCATCGGCGACGGTTTCGGCAAAGAGCAGGTCGTCGGGGTTTTGCGGCAGATAGGCGGCTTCGCGGCTGATGTCGGCGACGTGACGACCGTTTGTGGAACGGCCGTTCACCATCACCTCACCCTCACCCGCCAGCAGCCCCATCACACATTTCAACAGCGTACTCTTCCCCGCCCCATTGCGCCCCATCACCGCCACCGTCTCCCCCGCATGAACAGACAGGTTGATGCCATTAAGCGTGGGACGGCCGTTATAGGCAAACTTGATATTTGTTACCTTTAATAATGAAGAGGTGAAAGGGTGAAGAGGTGAAGAGTTAAGCGGCTCTTTCACCCCGCCACCCCGCCACCCCCTCACCCCTTCACTCCGCCGCCGTGCCGCCTTCACCGTCAGCGGCAGCGGTTTCCAGCCCAATTTTCGGCCCAGTTTAGCAATGGGCGGCAGTTGGGGCAGTTGAAAAACGGCCGTTTCTGTGGGCGCATCGGTGTGAATACGGCCGTCAACCAAATACGTCACCCTATCCACATACCGCAGTACACGTTCCAGCCGGTGCTCAGCCAAAACAATCGTCAATCCCAAATCCTCATTTAGCCGCACCAACGCACGCAGCGCCTCCTCCGCCGATTGGGGGTCAAGCTGGCTGGTCGGCTCATCAAGCACAAGAATTTGCGGGCGCAGGGCCAGTGCAGCGGCAATGGCTGTTCGCTGTCGTTCGCCGCCGGAAAGGGTTGATAACGGCCGTTCCCGCAGCGGCGTCAAATCCAACAAATCCAACGCCTCCTCCACCCGCACCCGCATCTCCTGCGGCGGCAGCGCGGCATTCTCCAAAGCAAACGCAATTTCCGGCTCCACCCGATCCAAAACCGCCTGCGCCTCCGGGTTTTGCAAGACAAACCCGACATGACGGCTCATCGTATGCGGCCCGACAGCCACCGCGTCCAGCCCATTCACGCGCACGCGGCCGGCAATACGGCCGCCGCTAAAGTGGGGAACCAGGCCATTCAAACAGCGCAGCAGCGTAGATTTACCGGAACCGGACGGCCCGGCTACCAGCACAAATTCGCCTGCGCCTACCTGCCAGGAAACATCGCGCAGCGCCGGCTGACGGCCGTTGGGATAGCTGTACGTGAGATTTTCGATTTGAATCATACGCGCCCCCTCAGGAGCAAATTTTCACCACTTTCTCGTTTTAGGCTAAACCAAAAATTAAATGATCCATTTTTTATCCACAGATTACGCAGATTAGGGGAAAGCATCTGCGTTAATCTGCGTAATCTGCGGATTATTATTTTTTTGAATTGGCCTTACCACTGCGGGAAAGAGGAATAACAACAAGCTAAGACCGACCAATGGATCGAAACCGGGCCAATCCAGAGCCGGATAAGGCGAATAGGTAAGGCCGTCGCGGTTGATGAGGATGATGATGAGGGGAAGAACGGCCGTAACTACCATCCCCGTATCCCACCGCGTCCACAACCGGGGGCGATAGCGCGTATGCGGCGTTTGCCGGCCCAATCGCCACAGCAGCGCCGCAATCAAAACCACACCCGCGCCCAACAAAAGCCAGCCCGGCCAGCCCGCCCAAAAACTCAGCGCCCAGCCACCAAAAACGGCCAACAGCCCAACTAACAGCAAAAATTGAACAAAAAACGGTTGACGCGCATCGGCCGTCGCGCCATAACCGCGCGCAGCCATCGCTTCAGCCACACTCATTGCCCGCTCCAATCCACCAATCAGCAGGGGAATCAAGATGGGCCGCCAATCGCGCAGCCCGCGCACGCGGTGGCCGCGAATGGCCTGCGCCTCGCGTATGCGGCGCAGTTGGCCCATTGTTTCCGGCAGATAAGTCACAGCAATCAGAATGACAACGCCCAAGTCGCGCAGCGCGCGCGGCATTAAACGCACTAACTCGCTGGTGGAAACGGCCGTGTTCAACGTCGTAAAAATAACCAGAAGCGTCAGCAAAACCAGGCCATTACTCAACCCAAACACCCCCGCCTCCACCGTGTACGGCCCGCCAATCCACAGCCAATTGGCCGGCAGCCGGAACAAAACCAGTTCGCCCACATGCACCATCAACATATTAAACAGCGCCGAAAGCGCCAAAATCAGTCCGCCAATCCGCGCCAGCGACAGTGAAAAAGGCGCATCAGATCGGGCGCAGACGACGCCCGCCACGCGCGCCGCCAGCAGCACAATCACGGTGTAAACTGGATTATGAACCAACATGACGGCCGCTGCCGCCGACACAACCCACACCATCCAGCCCTCAGCTCTCATCAAATACGCCTCATCCCTGCTGAAATTGGAACCGGTCGCGAAAGCGGATTAAAGCCCGCACCGTCGGCGCGCCCAAAACGGCAATAAACAGGGCATTGCCGCCCGCCCGTCCAATATCCCAAACCAGCGAGGTCAGCAGGTAAAAGGCGGCGTAGCGGCTCAAGCCATCCCGCCAACCGGTCCCCGGCTGCCAACTGGTGGCGGAGCCATCAACAACGAACGGCCAGAAGTACAAATTCATAATCGCCCCAAACAAGATACCCCAAACGACGCCAAAAGCGGCCAGCAAGATGATTTGCAGCCGCCGGTTCTGCGGATGGGGCAGCCAACCGGCCGTCAACCCAACCCAACCGGCGGTGAACATCTGGTAGGGCAGCCAGGGGCCAACCATGCCGGTGACGAGGGCGGAGACGAGCAAGGCCATCGCCCCCAGCAAAAAGCCAAAACGCGATCCAAACACGTATCCGGCCAAAATGATGGGGGCAAAGATGGGCGAAAACCCGCCGGGGACGGGAAAGAAAACTTCGATGAAGCGGAGCGCAGCGGTTACGGCCGTTAACACCCCTAATGCCGCCACCACTTTGGCGCTCACCGCCTGCCCCTGCACCTCCACCAGCAAAACCACCAAACCCGCCGCCAGCAAAATCACAGTCAACACCGGCGCATCGGCGGCATGGGCGTCAGCATTGGCTCCGGCCAACTCTGGCAAGACGAAGGGATAGGCAAAAGCCGCCACGCCAATTAAGGCGGTGGTGAGGTAAATGAGGGCGTTGAGCAGTCGGGTAGTCATTTAGTCGGATGGTCGAGTAGTCAGATAGTCGAGTAGTCGGATAGTCGAGTAGTCGAGTAGTCGCGCGATGGGGGTTCATGGAGCGCGGCGTTTGGTAACTAAAACGCCGCCCAATCCCAAAACAATCGCTCCGAAAAGCGCATACCCCAGCCATGATTGGCCGGAAGATTCATCATTTGTCATTTTGCCAGCCGCAGCCAAATCCGGTTCGGCGCAAATGTCATCGAAGGTTAACTGGGGTGGTTCAATGGCTTTATTGGGCGTGCCCGGCCCCCACACCCAACCGTCTACCGCGCCGTCATGCAAGCGGTAATTACCCGCGCCGGCCTGGGAATAGTCCCATCCGCCGTCTTGTAGATGCCAGTAAGACCAGTAGACGCAATCGCCGCCGCCTTTGCATTGGCAAAAGCAGTCATCTGCCGGGCAGCCTACCGTTTCGACGCTGCAAATGGTCGCGCCCATACCGCTCACCGTTGTCTCCAGCGTCAATCCCGACCGGCTCATTGCCTCAAATCCGCTGATTTCGTCTTCGGCAAATGCCACGCAGCGGGTTAAGGTTTCGCCGTCGGGCAAAACAATGACGAGACCGGCATGATTGGGTTCTTGGGCGGTTACGGCGGCGGCCGCGCTCAGCACGGCCGCTGCCGCAATCAGCAGCAGCGTCAAAATGGATAAAAGTCGCTTTTTGAGCATGATTGGGGATGGAAAGCTGGAGACTAGTACCAGTAAACAGAAGTCAGTAAACAGTTTTCAGTAGGCACTTTCCAGAGGTAGACCGTACTGATAACTGTTTACAGATTACTGAACACTGA
>JANTHP010000143.1 GCA_024762395.1 Anaerolineae bacterium
TGGATCAGGTCGGCGGAGCAGCCGAGGTTTTCTTCCCAGTTGGCCTGGGCGAATTCGATCCAGTTGAGGGTGCTTTGGCCGCTGTAGCCGAGCAATGTGACGGTCGGGAATCCTTCGCAGTTCGGGTAGCCGGCATCAGCTAACTGAGCGGCAGCGAATTCAGGATCGTAGCCAACGCCAATCTCGTTGATGGGCGGCGCGCCGAAGATTCCAGGAGGCGCAAAGTGCTTCATGGGCAAGCCCTGGCCTTGACGCACGGTTTCCACGAAGGTGGCGCGGTCGAAAGCAGCGCTGAAGGCGCGGCGGACGCGAGCGTCATCAAACGGCGCTTTGGTCGTACGGAAAGCGATGTAGAAAACGGCCAGGTCGGGGATCTGAACGGTTTCATCGCCGTATTGATCCAGGTGCGCTTCCAACTCAGCATCGGGGATACCGGAGGTCTCAACTTCGTTGTTGAGCCACAGAGCGTAGCCTGTGCTGGTGTCGGGCACGACGTTGGTGACAAATTTTTCAATGTTGCCGTCGCCTTGCATGTCGGCTGGCATGAGGGGGTTGCGGAGAACGATACGGCGTACATTGTGAACCCATTCGTTGAGGACATAACGGCCGCTGGTAACGATATTACCGGCTTCAATCCAACTGTCGCCATTTTCTTCAATCGCCCATTGCGGCGTAGCGGCCATCGTCCACATCGGAGTCATGACCATGAAGTAGCTGGCGGGGAATTCAAGCTCGATTTGCAGCGTGGCATCATCCACCGCGGTTACGCCAACGCCATCCATCAGGGCGGCGAGCGCTTCTGCATCAGTAGGATCTTCCGCGTCTAAAACAGCCTGACAGCCCAGGAGCTGCGGCGCAATCACAGTGCTGTAGTAAGAACCGATGTTGGGATCGCAGGCGCGTTTGATACCGTAAACGAAGTCGTTAGCGGTTACAAAGCGGGGGTTGCCGTCGGCGTCCACTTCTTGCACGGTCTCGCCGGTGACAGGATTGTGCTTCACCCAGGGAATATCGGTGCGCAGGTGGAAGGTGTAAACCAAACCATCATCGCTAACATCCCAGCTTGTGGCTGCTTCGGGAACGACCTCGGTGGTTTCCAGGTCAACATTGGTCAAGTTCACAAACATGTTTTCGATGTAAGTGATGGAAACTACGTCTTCTGCAACTTGCGGATCAAGGGTAGGAATGTCGGTTGTGGAGTAGCTGTCAAAAGTAACTGGCTCCACCATCGCCGGTTCTTCCGCTTCTACGGGAACCTCTACGGGAACCTCGACCACACGGGTCACCTCAAGAGGCTGGCCTTCTTCCACCACTGTCTCAGTTACAACACGGGTTACTTCTACGGGAACCTCAACCGTTTCGGTTTTGACTTCCGGCTGGCAAGCAACCACTAAAATGGCCACAAGCATCAGCGCGACGATCAATAAACTTCTCTTCTTAAACATTTTTTGTTAAACCTCCTCCAAATTAATG
This sequence comes from Anaerolineae bacterium, assembly GCA_024762395.1. Classification (GTDB taxonomy): domain Bacteria; phylum Chloroflexota; class Anaerolineae; order Promineifilales; family Promineifilaceae; genus JACKCC01. The sequence continues at coordinate 1,474 of JANTHP010000143.1, forward strand.
GATTGTCGAGTAAATAAAACGTAAACTTTGTCTACATACCGCTAACTATGTTTCTTGTTGCGCACCACCTCCTTACTTTTTGATTGTCATACCCGCCTTCGCGGGTATCCAAACGTATGGTTGTTATTTAGTAACTATACGGCTACCGGAGGTGACAGTCACTTATCAACATCATGGCTGCGTCTGATACCGCTGGAAGAAGTGACTGTCACCTGTATAAATTCGTTATTTAAATTGTTCTGCGTGATGACAGGCAACAAAGTGCGGTCTGCTGTCCGTCCCTAAATTACGGAATTCAGGATCGGTTTGGCTGCAAATATCGGTTGCATAGGAACAACGGGGATGAAAATTACACCCACTAGGCGGATTAGCCGGGCTGGGCACGCCGCCTTCCAAGATTAAGCGCTGTCGTTTTTCCTCTTTTTCCGGATCGGGGATGGGAATTGCCGATAGCAGAGCCTGGGTGTAGGGATGGAGGGAATGATCAAATACCGTATCCTTATCGCTCAGCTCTACAATTTTGCCTAAATACATGACGGCGACTCGATCGCTAATATAGCGAATCATGGATAAGTCATGAGCAATGAAGAGATATGTCAGGCCCAAATCATCTTTTAGATCGTCCAGCAGGTTCACAACCTGGGCCTGAATGGATACATCCAAGGCAGAAATCGGTTCGTCGGCAACGATGAAGTCGGGATTGGTGGCCAACGCACGCGCTACGCCGATGCGCTGCCGCTGCCCGCCGGAAAATTCGTGCGGATAGCGATTGATGAAGTAGGGGTTCAATCCGACAATTTTAAGCAGCTCTTTGACGCGATCTTTACGACTCTTGGCATCGCCTATGTTGTGAATTTCCAGTGGTTCGCCAATAATGTTACCGACTGTCATACGCGGATTTAATGAAGCGTATGGATCTTGGAATATCATTTGCATGTGGCGACGGGATTTTCGCAGTTCGCTTTGGCCCAATTTGGTTAAATCCCGCCCATCAAACAGGACTTCGCCTTCGGTGGGGGTTAATAGTTGCAAAATACTGCGACCAGTCGTGGATTTACCGCACCCGCTTTCGCCAACCAGGCCTAATGTTTCGCCTTTGTAAATATCAAAGGAAACGCCGTCTACGGCCTTGACTGCACCAACCTGGCGCCGGAACACACCGCGCATTATGGGGAAATGTTTTTTCAGGTTGCGAACTTGTATGAAGGTTTCTTTTCCGTTTTCCTGGCTCATGCGTTTACTCCAAATCCGGTTTCCTCGCGGAGGTCTTCCCAACGCCAGCAAGCTGATACGCGATTGGGGCCTGCGGCCATTAAGGCGGGGTTTTCTTGTTTACATTTGTCTATGGCGTAAGGGCAGCGGGGGGCGAATGGGCAGTAGTTGAAATTTTGCCGCAGATCGGGGGGCAATCCATCAATAGAGGCCAATCTTGTTTGTTCTTTGGCGTCTAATTTGGGCATGGAGTGCAATAATCCTAATGTGTAGGGGTGCAACGGCCGTTTATACAAATCATGTACCGGGGCTTGCTCAACGATGTACCCGGCATACATCACGGCCACTTTATCCACCATGCCGGCAACCAAGGCTAAATCGTGCGTAATCCAAATGATGGCCATCCCCAGCTTTTCCTGAAGCTGCTTTACTAATTCCACAATTTGGGCTTGAATCGTTACATCCAGCGCCGTTGTCGGCTCGTCGGCAATGAGGAGGGAGGGGTTACAGGATAATGCCATAGCGATCATCACGCGCTGACGCTGCCCGCCGGAGAATTGGTGCGGGTAATCATCCAACCGCTTGACGGGATTGGGGATACCGACTAACTCAAGCATTTCGGCGGCGCGCTTCTTGGCTTGATTATCGTCCATACCCAAATGAAGTTTGAGCGCTTCGGTTAGCTGGTAGCCGACGGTCAAAACGGGGTTGAGCGAGGTCATGGGGTCTTGGAAGACCATTGCCATTTCACGGCCCCGGATATGGCGCAGTTCATCGTGGGAAAGGCCGATCAGGTTACGGCCGTTAAACAAAGCCTCCCCACTGTCCACCCGACCAGGCGGGCTGGGGATAAGCCCCATGATTGACAACACCCCAACCGATTTACCGGAGCCGCTTTCGCCTACAATGGCGATAGACTCCCCTTCATCTAAGGTATAGGAAATGCCATTTACGGCATTCACAACACCTTGTTCAGTATAAAACTTGGTAACAAGATCACGGACTTCGAGTAAATGGGTCATACATACTCCGCTCTAAAATAACAAAACTCTTCTATTAATGAATGGCGCACCACATTGGCCTTTTTGATGGTCAGCAAGGGAGTAAGGATATATTTCTCCTGCCAAGCGCAGAAACTATATCGTAACGAGGAGGAAATAACAAGATTGGTTTGCGTAGGGTTCGCTTGTTGTGTCATTAAAAAGACGAATTTCCTAAAAACAATGTTATTTAGTTTACACGAAATGGGCCATGCCGTCAATTCAGAGACAAATTGGCGGTAATTTAGGGGCAAAGAGTGAGTTTACGAGTGGCGAGCGGTGGGTTAGCGAGCAAGCATCAGGGGGTAAATGTGGATAAGTGATGCTTATTTAAGCGGGTTGAGGAAGATGAATGGTAAAGGCGCTGCCATGACCGGGCATACTGTCTACTTCGATACGGCCGTTATGCCGTTCCACCACAAATTTAGCAATAGTCAGCCCCACGCCCAACCCTGGGAACAAATGATCTCCTCCCTCCGTCTCCAGACGCACAAACGGTTCAAAAATACGTTCCTGCTGCGCCAGCGGGATACCAATCCCCCGGTCGCGGACAGTAATTGTTACCTCATGATCACCATTGCGAGCCGCCTCAAGCGAAATAGGTTCTCTTTCCGGGTTGAACTTGAATGCATTCTCGGTTAGCGCGCGCACAGCCAATGTCAACGCCTTTTGGTCGGCATATAATCGCGATAAATCCGGCGGAATATCTATGGTAACGCCACTGGCATTACCGTTTAATGCGGTGCGGGCTGTATTGAGCGCTTCAATAAGCACATCAGCCAAACTGACATGGGTAAATTCAGAAGCCGATGGATGCATTTCGTACATAATAATGAGATCGTTCGTTAATCCTACCATGCGCTCCACATTGCGCGTGATGGCGGCCATGGCCGTTTGTAACGAATCCCCCTTAATCGCACCCTGGTTTATCAATCCAAGAAACCCTCTGATTGCCGTTAGCGGCGTCCGCAGCTCATGGGACAAGGTTGCAATAAACTGTGTTCGCAAACCTTCTTGCTCCGCCAACTCGGTATAAGCTTGCTCCAAATCGGCATTTTTGAGGTTCAATTCATGGATGACGGCTTCATCATTGCGGCGCAGGTGGCCGATGATTTGCCGCAGAAGATTACGCAGCAAATAGGGATTGACGCGAGCGACATCCATAAAATCTTTTTCATCTATGGTTAAAACGTCGCAGGATGTTTTGGCGCGAATCGTTGCCGTCCGCGGCGTTTCGCCCAAAAAAGCCATCTCGCCAAAGTAGCTGCCCGGCCCGATGGTATCTATCAAAATTTCATGCTCATTGTTAGCGCGAACAAAGACATCCACTTCTCCCTGAGCAATGACATATAGTATCGAACCCGCTTCGCCTTCCCGCACAATATCTGTCTCAGCCGCAAAGGACTGCCGACCGGCGGCCTGTGCCAGGGTTTTAATATCGCTCTCGTCTAACTCGGGGAAAGCAGTGTGCAATAATTTGATGAGCGCGCTGTGGGGCATGATTTGATTTACCTTGAAAACGGATGTGCAATTTTATGGTTAAAGGCCATCATAGCATGAAGGCAAAAAAGCTGAGATCGTTATTTACGCTCCGTTCACCTGGAGGCCGTTCGCTTTATGGGACTTTTGTACTGATTGTCGCTTTTTTGCCATTCGGCCCGAAGCAGCCCGAAAAGGATCATATCGTAGCGACGGCCGTCTCGCTGCAAATGTTCCCGGTAAACGCCTTCCCGCACAAAGCCTAAGCCTTCGTATAATTTGATGGCCGCTTCATTATAACTAAACACGGTCAGGCATACGCGATGCAGATTGAGTTCCCGGAAGGCAAAATCCAGCCCTAACTGCATTGCTTCACGGCCGTATCCTTTCCCGCGATTTTCTTTGTCGCCGATGGCGATGCTGACGAAGGTTGTGCCATGTGTCCACATTACGCCATCCAGTTCCAATAAGCCGATGAGAGCGCCGCCGGTTAACGGCCGTATCCCAAACAAAAATGTCGTCTCCCCCTGCTGCCCTTCCTCAACCCGCTTGGCTAACTGCGCTTCAGTTTTGGGATAAGCGGGGACAGAATCGTACAGACGCAGAAAGTCGGCGTCGGCCCACCATTGACTTAACGTGGGCAGGTCGGATTGGGTAACGGCCGTTAACCGCACCTTTTCTCCTCGTAACAAATTCGATTGCATCATTTTTCTCTCCCTGAATACAGCGAGGGTAACTATTCAGGTGACAGTCACTTTTTCCAGAAGTATCAGCCGAAGCCATGATGTTGATAAGTGACTGTCACCTCCGGTAACTGTATCGTTACCAGCGGGGATTGGTTTAATCGCCCCAGAACCCTTCCAACGCTACCCCCAGCCCATCAGCCAGGCGGTTAACATAAGCATAATAGCTGGTTACTTGATTGATGTCCAGAATAGCGGCATCGCTGAACCCAACCTGACGCAGCGCAATCACATCCGCTTCTACCATTTCCCAGGGACGCAGCGTTAATTTTTCCACATAGACCAGCATCGCCTTATCGGTTTCGTCAAGATCGGCCTGCCGCCAATCGGTTTTGAGTTGTTCCACAAGAGATTGATTGTCTGTAAGGCGGAGCAGCCCGGCTCCGTGATGTTTGATTCAATAGCGGCATTGATTGATCACCGAGGCGACAACGGCAATCATCTCCCGCTGCACCCGGCTCAGGTCAGAACGGCCGCGCATGAGGTGAGCGTATAGGTCAAAATGGGCTTTGAGGGATTTTACGTTTAAGCTGTGAATTTTGAGGATATTATCCACTTCGCCTGATGGTTCGGCGTATTTTTCGTACAGTTCTTTGAGTTTGCCTGTTGCTTCGTCTTCCTGAATAACTTTGATCCATGCCATGTTGCCGTCCCATTCATCATTCCGCGTTCATCATTCATCATTCAACGGCCGTTCAGTGAACGGCCGTTACCGCATAAACAGTCACCGGCCCGGCAACCCCCTTAAACTGTGCGCCGTGAATGGGAACGGCCGTTACCCGATCCTGCACCAGCTCATACGTCGCCGGACTAATCAACACCTGCCCGCCCTGCGCCAAACCGCAAATCCGCGCCCCCAAATTCGCCGCCCGCCCAATCACCGTATAATCAGTTCGCTGCGCCGACCCCATCTCCCCCACAATCAATTCACCCGTAGCAATGCCAATGCCAATCGGCGCTTCGTCGCCCCCTTGCGCGATCCAATCGCGCAAATTCTCTTCGTGAGCCGCCTGCATCGCCAATCCAACCTGAATCGCCCGCAGCGCATGGTCTTCCTGCGGGAACGGCGCGCCAAACAAAGCCATCACCTCATCCCCCACAAACTTGTCCAGCGTGCCGCCATGCGCCAAAATAATCTCAGTCATCGTTCCCAGGTAACGGTTAATAAACTGAACCAGGCGTTCCGGCTCAGTACGTTCGGCCAGACTGGTAGAACCGCGAATATCGGCGTAAAGCACCGTTAGCAGCAGCCGCTGCCCCTCCAAAAAGCCCACATCCGGCCGAGTCAGCAGTTGCTCCATCACGCGCGGGTCAACCGAACGCCCCAAAACCTGCCGCAGCCGGCGCTGCTCCAAACTTTCAAAAATAGCCGTATCCATCTGGCTGCCAATGGCGCCAAGCAGCCGCTGGTCTGCCTGCCGAAACCCCCTCTTTGCCTGCTGATTGGCCACACCTAAAACGCCGATGACGCGCTCATTCAGGATGAGGGGCAGGCACATAATGGCGTACAGCCCGCCGCCCAAATCATTGCGGCAAACCAGGCTGCCTTGTTTGAGCGATCTATTGGCAGTTGCGTACACATCCCCATAATGCGGCGACATCTCAAATAAATCCTGGCGCGTGGCCGCCCGCATCTCCAGCCTGTTCCCGGCCAGATCGTAGAGCATGATGAACCCGATGTCGGCTTCGATGATACGAACCAATTCACGCAGAACAGCATTGAGCATGTCGTCAAACGGAAGATTTTGGTCGCGGATGCGGTCAATGGTGTAGATGGTTTCCAGTTCTTTTAGCCGCTGCCGGCGGTCATAATGCGCGTATCCCTGAACAACGGCCGAATCTATATGATCTTCGGCAATTTCAAGCAAGCGCAGGTCAGCCGTGCCGAAGGGCTGTTTTCGGGCCAGCAGCATCCCGCCCAACCGCTTGTTATCGCCCATGATGATGGGAACGGCCGTACCCTCCAATCCGCGTAGTTCATCCACATCAGGAAACATCGCCTCGCCAGACCATACCGCGATCTCATCCAACTGAACCATCCGGTCAGTCATCTCTCTCATAACTCGATTCGCAGCCTGGTCACTCAAACCGTTTCGCTTATGAATCGCCTTCAGCTCAACGCGCCCCGTCTCCCGATCGCGCAAAATCAGCGCACACAGAGCGGTTTCCATCTCATTAGCCAGCAGCGTTACGATAGCTGTCAGCATAGCAGTTGGCTCCGGCCTGCTATCGCGGATTTCATCAATTTTCTGAATCAAGCGCAAGGCGCGCTGCGCGGCCGCGAGTTCTTGTTTGATTTTGACTAAATTCGACTGTTCCACAATCATCCTCTAAATGCAGCGTTATTCAGTTCCATTGCAGTAAGCAACCATCGAGGTTATCTTTACGGAATCTATGAATACTGTCAAGAATATGCCACACATTGCCCAAACACCCCAACCGCCTTATTACGCTGTCATTTTTACCTCTTTACGAACGGATACGGATGAAGGGTACGGGGAAACGGCCGTACACATGCTCAATCTTGCCGCCCAACAACCTGGTTATCTCGGCGTCGAATCAGCCAGAGAAGAAATCGGCATCACCGTCTCCTACTGGACTGATTTGGCCTCCATCCAAAAATGGAAACAACACACAGAACATCTTATCGCCCAGAAGAAAGGGCGGGATGTTTGGTACAAAGCCTATAAAACCCGCATCGTGAAAGTCGAACAAGACTACGATTGGCAGCTAGAAACAAGATGACTCCAAGAGACTGTCACGGGGCTGAAGGTATTTACGAATGCCCCCTTTGCCCCGCTTTGACGCCTGTTTGTCACTGCTCTATAATGCGCGGCAACAAAACTTTATTGGCGCTTTCGGCGGCCCCTGCCCAAGAAAGCGTCAATCTTTATTGAGCGCATATGACATCAGAAGAAAACAAATCTTTACCCTCTGAACTTTACACAGAGGAATACTTTTTAACGGCCTGCGAAGGATACGACGTTTTTATTGAATCGGAAGGGCGGCATCTTTCACGCCGCCTGAACGATGCGTTTGCGGTGGCAGAAGTGGAACCAGGCATGCGTTTGCTGGATGTGGGCTGCGGACGGGGCGAGATTTTGCGCCATTGTATGCGGCTTGGCGTAGATGCGTTTGGCATTGATTATGCCGAAGCAGCGACGGCTATGACCCGCGAAGTAATTGAAACAGAGCAGGAAAACAAGGCGGCTAAAGCGGGCGTTTGTCGTTCAGACGCCAAGAAACTGCCTTTTCCGACGGGTTATTTTGACCGGGTGCTGATGTTTGACGTGGTTGAGCATTTGTATCCCTGGGAGCTGCATGAGGCGATGTTGGAGGTGCGGCGGGTGTTGAAGGATGACGGCCGTTTCATCATCCACACAGCCCCCAACCGCTGGTACGACAAATACGCCTATCCCTGGGTGCGCCGTTTCCGCATTTTGCTGGGCCAGGGCGACAAATACCCGGCCGATCCGCGCGCCATCACGCCGGTAAATCAGCATGTGCATGTCAACGAACAAGATATGCTAAGCATGGGCCGCGCTCTTAAGAACGCCGGATTCAAGAGCAAGGTCTGGCTGGATTCCCCCCCGCAAAACCGGCAGGAAAACCCCATCATGGCCGGTTTGCACTTCCTCGCTTTTCGCGTTCCGCCCTTTCGCTGGTTTTTTGAGCGGGAGGTGTTTGCGGTAGCGGAAAAAGAGTAACGAGGGATGAGGACTGAGTAAAAAGCGCCTCAGTCCTCAGTCCTCTCGACTCGTCCCTTCTGATGAAGAAATCGCTTCCCTTCCTCCTCATTTTCCTCATCGCGCTTGGATTTCGTAGTTACCGGCTGACGGCCGTTCCCCCCGGTTTAACGCATGATGAGGCCAATCACGGCCGGGAAGCCATGGGTATTTTGGATGGGGATTTGCGTTTCTACTTCCCCGCCAATTATGGCAGCGAGCCGGTTTACAGTTACACAGCAGCGGGCAGCATGTTGGTTTTTGGCAAAAATTTGTTTGCGCTGCGGCTGGTAAATGTATTCTTCGGATTGGCAGCGATGGGGGCGGCCTATATTTGGGCGGCGCAGGCTTTTGATAAACGAACGGCTTTGCTTGCGGCTGGCGTTACGGCCGTCACCTTTTGGCCCGTCGCCTCCAGCCGCGAAGCGTTACGCGCCGGGATGCTGCCCTTTTTTATGTCGTTGGCAGTCTGGTTTTTCTGGCGGGAGACAAAAACGGAAACAGAGGGGGGGCGCCGATTTGGGTTTGTGTGGTTTGCCGTTATGACGGCCGTCACCCTGCACATTTACCTGGCGGCGCGAGTGGCGTGGTTGATTTTTCCCATTTTTCTAGCGTATCTGGCGCTGGTAGACCGCCGCGCATTCCGGCGCAGTTGGCGGCCAACACTGGCGGGGCTGCTGCTTACCGGGGCGCTCGTCGTGCCCATGTTTGTCTATCTGGCAAACAATCCGACAGCCCAAACGCGGCTCACAATGCTAGATGGCCCGCTGCAAGCCTTACGCGACGGCAATTTGACGCCGATACTACAAAATGCGGGCGAGGCGTTTTTGGCCTTTTTCCTACCGGGTTTTGGCGACCGATTTTTAGCCTACAACATACCGGGACGGCCGGTTTTTGATGCGGTAACGGCCGTCTTCTTCCTCATCGGCCTGCTCATCTCCATCTGGCGCTGGAAACAACCCAATTACGCCTTCCTGCTCATCTGGTTTGGCGTCGGCATCATCCCCTCCCTGCTCACCGGAGCCACAGCCAATACCACCCGCAATCTGGCCGCTCTGCCGGCGGTAATGCTGCTGCCGGCGGTGGGGTTTACGGCCGTAATCAAGGGATTAGAGACTAGAGACTGGAGACTAAGAGGTAACCAATCTCCAATCTCCAGTCTCCAGTCTCTAGTAACAATTCTTGCCACCGTCTGGCTCCTCTTCGCCGGGTTCACAACCGCCCGCGATTATTTCGTGCGCTGGGGCGAATCGCCGGATGTGCGCGGCGCGTACCAGCACACATTGGTAGAGGAGTTGGCGTTTTTGGATGCGCATGAGATTAAACCGCCCATCGTCATCTC
>JANTHP010000144.1 GCA_024762395.1 Anaerolineae bacterium
AATTTACGGCCGCTTTCTACCAGGGTCTGGCCGCCGGGCAGACGGTGGGGCAGGCGGTGGACGAAGGCCGCTTCACCCTGCTGCAAGACACCGACCGCCACACCCTCACCCGCCCCGACGCGGATGGCAATCTCGTGGAAGTCACCGTCAAACTGCAAGACTGGTTCCTCCCCGCCCTCTACCAACAAGCCGCCGATCCCGTCATCTTCGCCCCCGACGCCCAACCGCCAATCTCTAATCACCAATCCCCAATCTCCAATCTCCAATCCCCAATCTCTAATCACCAATCGCCAATCCCCCTCCCCGCCGACCTGCCGCCCGCGCCCCCGCACGGTTTCCACGGCCGTTCCCGCGAGATGCTGGCCCTGGAACGCGCCTTCGCCGCCGCGCCGCTGCATGTGCTGCACGGCTTTGGCGGGCTGGGCAAGACAGCCCTGGCGGTGGAAGCAGGCCGCTGGTTCAGGCGCACCGGCCGCTTCCCCGGCGGCGCGGCTTTTGTTTCCTTTGAAGGCGGCGGCTCGCTGGACCAGTTATGTTCCTGGGCCGGGCAGACCCTGAGCGGCGACAAGGATTGGGCCATTCATGGCGAGGGAACGCTGCCCGACCGGCTGGCGGCCCTGCTGCGGGAACGGCCCGCCCTGCTCATCCTGGACAACTTTGAATCGGTGTTGGGCAAAGCGCCGCTGATGCCCCCGGAAGAACTCCAGGAACTGCTCAACTTCGTAGGACAAGTTGCCAACTTGTCCGGGCAATTTGGAAAATTGCCCTACAAAGGCAGCTGCGTCCTGATCACCACCCGCGACACCAGCTTCAACGACGCCCGCTTTGCCCCCTCGCGCACCTGCCGCCACATCCCCCTGAGCGGCCTGGCCGCGCCGGACGCCCTGGCCCTGGCCGCCGCCATCCTGGACGATTACGGCATTGACCGCCCCGTCCGGCGGGAACTGGTAGATTTGATGAGTTATTTGGGCGGTCACCCGCTCTCCCTCAACCTGGTCCTGCCCCGCCTGCGGGAATACAGTCCGGCAGAGTTGATTGCCCGCTTTGAGGAACTGCTGCCCGGCTTTACCCGGGGCCAGGCGGCAGAGCGGAACGAAAGCCTGGCCGTTTCCCTGGAATTTTCCCTGCGCCGCCTGGGGGACGAGACCCGCGCCGCCCTGCCGGATTTGGCCGTGTTCCAGGGCGGCTGTATGGAACCTGAATTGTTGGCCATTACCGAAATGGATGGTGATTTGTGGCAAGTGGCGCGTGGCGAGTTGGAACAGGCGGCATTGGTGCGGGTAGAGCGGCTGCCCGGCATTGAACCGCCGTTTTTGCAGTTCCACCCCACGCTGCTGCCTTATTTGTCCACACAGTTGGGGGACGAGCGCCGGGCTGCCCTGGAAGAACGCTACTGGAAACGGTACTATGCAATTGCCAATTACCTGTACCGCACGGACACCCAAAACCCGCACCAGGCGCGGGCGATTGCCGTGCGGGAGATGCCCAACCTGCGCCGCGGGCTGGCCCTGGCCCTGGCCGCCGGCGCCCTGGACGAGGCGGTGGATTTTGCCGACAGCATTGCCCGCTTCCTGGATGTTTTCGGCCGTTGGCGGGAGCGGGATGAGATGATGGCCCAGGTCGGTAAGCGGTTAGCGGAGAGCGGTAATCGGTCTGGCAAGCTGACGAAGGCGGAATATTTGCTGATGAGCCGGCAGGGGGAGACGCTGCGGCAGCAGGGGCGGGCGGCGCAGGCGGAGGCGGTGTTCCGGGAGCTGCTGGCCCGGCTGGCGGCGGGGGCAGCGTATGGCGATGAGGAAGCCGCTTACGACATGGCGATGACACAGATGAGTATCGGCCGCTGCCTGGAGGCGCAGGGGCAGCCGGGACAGGCCATCGCCCTGCACCAGCAGGCGTTGGCCGGGTTCGCCGCCCTCAGCGAGGGGAATAAAAACGCCAGGAAGATGGAGGGGGCCTGTTACGTTGAAATTGCTGATAATCAAACGTCCAGTGGACAATTTGATGCGGCGCAGAAAAATTATCAGACAGCTTTACCAATTTTACGGGAAGTTGAAGATGACCGAAGCGTCGGTGTTGTTTTAGGCCAACTGGGGACGCTGGCGCAGCGGCGCGGCGACCTGGCGGAGGCGCAGCGCCGCTACCGGGCAGCGCTGGACACCTTCCGCGCCCTGGGCGAACCGCAGATGGAGGCGGTCGCCTGGCACCAGTTGGGCATGGTGGCGCAGGCGGCGCGGGACTGGGCGGAGGCGGAGCGCTGTTACCGGGAGAGCTTGCAGATTAATGAAGCGCATGGCAATTTGTCCGGTGTGGCCCAAACCTGTAATCAACTGGCGCTTGTGGCAAAGGGAGACGGCCGTGCCGCCGACGCCGAACGCTGGTATTTGCGGGAAATTGAAATTGACGAACAGTTAAACAATCCCAAGGAACTGGCAGTTGACTACAGCAACCTCGCCGCCCTCTACCTGTCCCAAAACCGGCTGGCCGAAGCCGAAACCACCGCCCGCCGCGCCCTGGCCATCATGGAAACCCTCGACCTCTCCGCCGAGCCGTGGAACACCTACGGCATCCTGGCCGACATCGCCGCCGCCCAAAACCGCCCCCAGGCAGCGGCCCAATGGCGCCGCAAAGAGCAGGAAACCTACGCCGCCTACCCTGGCGCAGTACACCAAATACAACAGTATCAAACAGTTATGATGGCGGTGATTCAAGCTGCACAAGGAGACCCGGACGCGCAAACTTTTTTGAAGAGCGAATACCCCAAAATGCAAGCCGGTGGGAGCGCGTGGGCCAATAATGCAGTTGCATTTCAGCGAATTGTAGAGGGTGAGCGGGACATTGAAATCCTGCGCGAAGGATTGTCAAGTACCGGCTTTGTCATCGTCCTGGCAATTCTGGCGCAGTTAGCCGGGGCAGCGCCCGCCAATACCGCCACCAAAACCTCCGAGGTTGGCGAGGCAGCCTCGCATGAAACTGCGGCGGTTTCAGCCACACCGCCGCCGCAGGAAGAAGGGATCACCGTGGAGCAGCTGCTGGCTCTGGTGGCCCAGGCCATCCAGCCGGGCGCGCCGGCCGGTCTCAGCGCCCAACTGCACACCGCCACCCGCGCCCTGTCCCAAGACCCGGCCCTGCCGCCGGAACTCCGCGCCCTGGGCCAGGCCCTCAACGCCATCCTCTCCGGCGACCGTGACCCCGACCTCGCTGCCCTGCCCCCGGAACTGGCCGCCGCCGTGCGGCAGCTTCTGTAGGCTGTGAGGCCTTTAACCAAAGTGACAGTCACGGGGCGAACGGCCTCAATTTACCCAAGACTCTACGCCCCGTGACTTGTCACTTTGGTTCAACTCATTTGAGATGCACCCTTTACCAAATCGTTCTACGTTTATAAAAGGAGGCTCTTTGGGAATTCGCGGGGGTGACTAACCGTGAACCGTGAAACGTGATGCGTGACCAGAGAACCTTCACGTTTCACGCATCACGTTTCACACAGTTTTTTTGCAAAACCCCGCGAAATCCTGAAAACCCATAAAGGAGTACCATGACTCGAAAACTACTTTACACATTGGTTGGCGCGATCCATCTGGCTTTTGGCCTGGGATTCGTACTGGTTCCGGGGTTAGTCGTCGCGCTGTACGGCGTTTCTTTGGCTGAATCAGGCGCTTTGATGGCGCGGCTGCTGGGCGCGGCCGATTTAGCCAGCGCATTTCTGCTCTTGGGCGCGCGCCAATGGCCTGATGCCCCGGCTGCGCGCCTCATCAGCTTAAAAGGCGTGCTGGATTGGAGCGTCATTGCTGTGATTCTGCTGTTTTATTCGCTTTCCGGCTTACTCAACTTCATGGGCTGGGTATCGGTTGTTCTTTTTGTCGTCATTGCCATTCTGTTTGGTCGGGATGCTGTTGGGCAAAAGAATGCGTGAGCGCTGCTTTGGGTCACGTTTGCAAACGTACCCTATAAGGAGAAGCGATTATGCCGCAAGTTGCCGTTGTCACCGACAGCTGCGCCAGCATTCCGGCGCCCATGCTGGCGGAACTGCACATTCATTGGGTTCCGTATTACATTCACAAAGGCCAGGAAACGCTGCGCGATTTGGTGACGGTGCATCCCCAATCGTTTTATGAATGGCTGGCAACGGCCGTTACCCTGCCCAAAACAGCCGCTCCCGGCCCCGGCGACTATTTGCAGCTATACGAAAAACTGGCCGACTCCGGTGTGCGCGATATTGCCAGCATCCACATCACCGCCAAAGGCAGCGCGGCCTACCAGGCGGCCAAAATTGCCCAGGCAGCCATCATGGAACGCATACCAGACGTAAGAATTGCCGTGATTGATACGATGAATGTGGCTATGTGCCAGGGCTGGATGGTCATCGAAGCCGCCCGCTCGGCGCAGGCGGGTAAATCGCTGACACAAATTGTGGCGCAGGTGCGCAAAATGATTCCCACATCACAAATGATTCAGACGGCGGACACGCTGAAGTATTTGTACCTGGGCGGCCGCATTGGCAAAGCGCAGCATCTGGTGGGCAGTTTGCTCTCTATCAAACCGCTGATTGGGATGCAGGACGGGGTAATTGTGGCTTTGGGCAAGGCGCGGGGCCGCAAGCGGGCGTATAACATGATGGCGGATATGGTGGAAACGGCCGTTGCCCGCCTGGGTAACATCAAAATCGCCTACGTCCACGTTGCCGCGCGCGCAGAAGCTGAGAAACTGAAAAATTTAATCGAGTCCCGGCTCACCCCCGCCGAATCGCTGATTGCCGAGCTGGCCCCTTCGCTGGGCGTCCACTCCGGGCCGGGGACGGCGGGACTTTGTTATGTTCCGGTCTCGACTTAACGGCCGTTCGACACAAGCCAGGTAAGATTTTTCCTGCCAGACACATCCATTAAGCAGTATTCATTTAGATTTGCCGTAGGTCAAGTTGTCTAACTTGACTTACCAATAAGGAGACATCATGAATGTTGTTTTATGGATAGTTCAAGGTTTGTTAGCGATCGCATTTCTGATGGCGGGCGGTATGAAATTGATGCAGCCAAAAGAAAAAATGGCAGAAAAAATGGGTTGGGTTGAAGATTTTTCCCAGGGTCAGATTCGCACGATTGGTATGCTGGAAGTTTTGGGCGCCCTGGGTTTGATTTTGCCGGGCATCACCGGCATCTTGCCCATTTTGACCCCGCTGGCCGCTGTTGGATTGGGCTTAACGATGATTGGCGCGGCCCGAACACACGCCCAGCGCGGTGAGAATCAGATGATAGGCATGAATGTAATGCTGTTGGTTCTGGCGGCGGTTGTGGCTTACGGCCGTTTCGCTGCCGTCCCACTTTAATTTGAGCAAAGTCGGGGCCTGGGAGGCCCGCCTACGGCGGCGTAGAGGGGCCTCCCAGGCCCGCCGGTGAAATTAACTGTCAACTTGTTCGCGCGCACCCGCCCGACACGCCACTGTTTGACAATCATGCAATTGAGGTAAAATCCAGCCACTAGAAGATTGGCCCAATCTGAAAAATTTAGCAAGTGACTGCACCGCTGGTAACTGTGTAGTTGCAAGGATAAAATTGTGGCGGATACCTATCTCAATCAGCATGTATTTATTGGCGGCTGCAGCCGCAGTGGAACCACCCTCCTCGGCGCGATGATCGGCGCCCATACCGATTGTATCTGCTCGCCCGAATCCCATTTCAAAATAGACACACTGCGCGCTATAAAACGCGGCGCAGTTAACGATCATCCAACCGATTTGCTGGCGTTGATCAAGCGGCATTGGCGCTTCAAAATTTGGGAACTTGACCTGGATACTCCCCCTGACGATGCTGTCAACTCATACCCGCGCCTGCTGGATTGGATTGTGGCCCGCTACGCCCGGCAGCAAAATAAACCCGACGCTTCAATCTGGATAGACCACACCCCGGAAAATGCAAGTTACACCGGATCGTTGTTTGAGTTATTTCCCGACGCCAAGATGATTCACCTGGTTCGTGACGGCCGTGCCGTTGCCGCCTCCATTTTGCCGCTGGATTGGGGGCCAAACAGCATCATCAAAGCCGCCCGCTGGTGGATGCGGATGACATCGTTTGGCCTGGCCGCGGAATCTACCTATGGGCCGGGCCGCGTGATGCGGGTCAATTATGAAAACCTGGTACAAGAACCGGAGCAAACCATGCGCCGCATCAGCGATTTTCTTGGACTGGCCTTCCAGCCGGGGATGTTGGAAGCGACGGGCTTTAATCCGCCCAGCTATACATCGCGCCAGCATAAACTGGTAGGTAATCGGCCCGACCCCAGCGTCGTCAATCGCTGGGAAAGTAAATTAACGGCTCGCCAGGTTGAGATTTTTGAGAATTTAACCCGCGATTTTCTGCCTTTTTTGGGGTACGACTTAAAGTATGGTCTAAAATCTAAAGCGCCATCGTTTGCCGAGGTGCAAATGGGCAAGATGCGGGAGTTATTCCGGGGCGAGATTGCCAATAAAATTAAGTGGCTGCGCCGCAGTTATCCGCTGTGGGCGTCGCGGGATTTTTACGCCCAGGCGCGGTTGACGGATATTAATAATTAAATGTTGTAACTATACAGGTGACAGTCACTTTTTCCAGAGGTATTAGCCAAAGCCACGATGTTTAGTAAGTGACTGTCACCTCTGGTAGCTATATAGTCACTAAATGTTAACGATTGGCCGATTAGCTAAACTGGCGGGTGTGCGCACATCTACGCTGCGTTTTTATGAAGCGGAGGGGCTGCTGCCGGCAGACGGCCGTTCCGATTCCGGCTACCGATTGTACAAACAAGAGGCTGTGGCCCGGCTGCGGCTCATCCAACGCGCCCAGCGGCTGGGCTTCTCTCTGGCCGATATTCGCACCCTGCTCAACGGCTACGACCAGGGCAACCTGAATGACGATGCCCTCATCAAAACGGCCGAATCCCGCTACCTGGCTCTGGACAAACAAATCACCGAACTGCTCGCCTTGCAGCATGAATTACAGCTTTTTCTACAAGATTTGCATCAAAACCGAGAGTCCAATGCTTCTTTTGCCGAGATGTTGGCTCGTGTTTGCGCCAATCCCACGACTCAACCCAGCGCCGAAGGGACATTAAATTGGCTGATGCAGTACACAGGCTGCAAGCTGACGACGGAAGCCGGGCAGGCGATTCTGGAACGGCTGCAAGGGCAGCATGTGCATATCTGGCAGGACGGGGAGGCTTATTTTATTTTGGTGGTAAGTGAGGAAACGGCCGTTTACAACGCCCTTATCGAACTGGCCCAACTAGAAGCCAACTGCCAAACCCATCCCCACACCCACACCGAACTCATCTACGACGACGAAGGCTACCTGCTCCGCGCCGAAGGGCCAAACGCCTTCATCTTCGCCCGTCTGTTCCTGGCGTTAGAATAGCAATTTCAGCAGCGCGATTTGGTAAATCGCGCCTGAACGATTTACCAAATCGTTCTACGAATTCCGCCTTGACCTTCAACTCGACTTGAAGGTGTATACTGCGGGCATGAACGAAAATAATCACACGGAACAAGTTTTTCATATTGTTGGCATGGACTGCGCTAGCTGCGCGACGACGCTGGAAAAAGGCGTTGGTAAACTGGACAACATTGATTTGGCAAGTATCAATTTCAGCACGGAACTGCTGCGGGTTCAGGGGAATGTGAACCCGGAAGATGTTGTCTCGCGCGTGCGGGAGCTGGGGTACGATGTAGCTGATTCCGCCCAACCAGCCGCCAGCCACCAACCACCAGCCACCGGTTTCCTACCCTTTATGTGGGGACGGATGGATACGCGGCTGGCGTTGTTGGGGGCGGTTTTGGTGCTGCCGGGGCTGATTTTTAATGAATTTTTGCCGATGTTGGGCTGGGAAAGCCCAGTTTTAGATGTCACGTCGGTGGCAGCAATGGTTGTAGCCGGTTGGCCGATTGCGTTGAGCGCGTGGCGGGCGGTCAAAATCAATCATGAGATCAACATCAATGTCCTCATGACCATTGCGGCGATTGGGGCGGTCATCATTGGCGCGTACACGGAAGCGGGGCTGGTGATGGTCTTGTTTGCGCTGGGCGAGGCGCTGGAAGGGTTTACGGGAGCCAAGGCGCGGGAATCGATCCGCAGTTTGATGGCGGTGGCGCCCACTTCGGCGACGGTTTTACGTTACTGTATGGACTGCGCCGGGCATTTGGGGCAAGATGGCTACACGGGCGGCCCCTGTCCGTTCTGCGGGCTGGAAGAGCATCGTGTTCTAGTTGAAGAGCTGCAGATGGGGGAAACGATTGTGGTGAAACCGGGGGAACGGATCCCGATGGACGGCCGTATCCTCTCCGGCGCATCATCCGTCAACCAGGCGCCCATCACCGGCGAAAGCAAATTGGTGGAAAAGCAGGCCGGGGACAGCGTGTTTGCCAGCAGCATTAACGGCGAAGGGGCGTTGGAAATTGAGATAACTCATCTGGCCGCCGACAATACCATCAGCCGCCTCATCCAAATGGTGGCCGAAGCGCAGGAGCGGCGCGCCCCGGCGGAACGATTTGTGGACCAGTTTGCCCGCTACTACACGCCGGCGGTGGTGGTTTTGGCGGTTTTGGTGGCCGCTGTGCCGCCCATCTTCTTGGAGCAGCCATTTTGGAACACGGCCGACGGGCAGGGCTGGCTGTACCGGGCGTTGGCGCTGCTGGTGGTGGCCTGCCCCTGCGCGCTGGTCATCAGCACGCCGGTGAGCATCATCAGCGCCATCAGCAATGGGGCGCGGAACGGCGTTTTGTTCAAGGGCGGGGCGTATTTGGAGGTGTTGAGCCGGGTGAAGGCGATGGCGTTTGACAAGACGGGGACGCTGACGGAGGGACGGCCGTCTGTCGCCCGTTACCAATCTCTCTATTGCGAAGGCGGGGAGGCGTGCGAGCCGTGTAATGATTTGCTGGCGTTGACCAGCGCCGTTGAGCGGCGCAGTTCGCATCCGCTGGCGGAAGCGGTGGTGCATGAATCGGCGCTGCGAGGGGTGAACGGCCGTTATCCCGCCGCCGAAAGTGTGCAAACGATGACAGGAAAGGGCGTGACCGGGGAGGTGAACGGCCGTCGCATCCTCATCGGCAGCCACAGCTATTTTGACCGGCACATTCCGCATGACGCCGCCTGCGCCGCCGTCGCCCAGGCCGACGCCGCCGGGTACACAACGATGCTGATCAGCGACGAAAACAGGTATGCCGGTTACATCGCCGTTTCTGACAAAGTGCGGGCAAGCAGCCGAACGGCCGTAACCACACTAAAAGCGCAGGGCATCGCGCCGTTGGTGATGCTGACCGGCGATAACCAAACGACTGCCGACAAAATCGCCGCTGAGGTGGGCGTCACGGATGTGCAGGCGAATTGTTTACCGGAAGATAAGGTAACGGCCGTGACCCGTCTGCGCCAAAAATACGACCACGTCGCCATGATCGGCGACGGCATCAACGACGCCCCGGCGCTGGCAACCGCCTCCGTCGGCGTCGCCATCGGCAATACGGCCCAGGCGATGGAAACGGCCGACATCGTTCTTATGGGCGACGATTTGCGCCAGCTTCCCTTTGCCGTCAAGCTGAGCCGCGCGGCGATGAATACCGTGCGCGCTAACATCGCCATGAGCATCGGCATCAAACTGGCCTTTTTGGGGCTGGTTTTGGTCGGGCTGGGCAGCATGTGGCTGGCGGTTCTGGCTGATGTGGGGGTTTCCCTGCTGGTGACGTTGAATGGGATGCGGCTGCGGAAACGGCCGTCTTCAATCTAAGACGATGAGCGGGGATTGGGAGATTAGGGGATTTTTTTGATTTTATCCCCCACATCCCCCAATCCCCGCAGAGAACTTCCATGTTGAAATACGCCTTATTGATTTACTATATTTTCTACATCGGCGCGGCCTTTATCTGGCCCTCGTACCGGGTCTGGCGGCAAACTGGACACAATCCGTTTGTCCTCGATTCGGGGGATGATATTCATAGTTTTGTGGGCAATGTGTTTAAGCTGACGCTGGCGGTAACGGCCGTTACCCTCATCATCACCGTCCAAACCCAGGTTCTATTAGAAGAAGCCTACCTACAAGAAAAACATGGCGAAAGCTACATTGAATATTGCCGGCGCGTGCCGAGGTGGATTTAAGATCAATCTTAAGATAATCCCTATAACATTGGCAAAGTTGGGAGGACTTTACGAATTTTACAACCAAACTGGATGTGATACCATAGGGCTGAGAAAACAAAAAATTGCAAACAGGAAACAATCATGAGCTTTCTAAAAAAATTATTTCAACCGCAAACCAAAAAACCAATCATCATCGTCTCCGGGCTGCCCCGCTCCGGTACATCCATGATGATGAAAATGCTCGAAGCTGGCGGCATCCCCCCCCTCACCGACGCACTACGCGAAGCCGACAGCGACAACCCCAAAGGCTACTACGAATTTGAGCGCGTCAAACAAATGGACAAAGGCGACACAGACTGGCTGGAAGATACCCAGGGAAAAGCCGTCAAAGTCATCTCTGCCCTGCTCAGACATTTACCCGACGAATACGAATACCGCATCATTTTCATGCGCCGCAACATGCCCGAAATCCTGGCCTCACAGCGCAAAATGCTTGTCAATCGCGGCGAAAACACTGACGAACTCGATGACGCTAAAATGGCGGATTTGTTCGAGAAACATCTCCAAAGCACACTCAAATGGATTGACCGCCAACCAAACGTTTCCTGTCTGTACATTCACTACAGCGATATGCTGGCTGATCCGATGCCGCAGGTTGAAAAAATAACGGCCTTCCTTGACCAAAAAATGGATAAAATTGCAATGGCAAACGTCGTTGACCCCAATTTGTACCGCAATCGGGCAGAGCAATAGCCTCCCATCCCATTTAGCCGGAACCAAAAAAAGGCGTCGTCCCCCCAGATGACGCCTTTTTAATACGTAGCCCCCATGTCCTGGAACAACCTTCCCATTTTCTTTCCCCTCCCAAAATGCCACAATGAACTATGCAAGGTCATCAGAACC
>JANTHP010000145.1 GCA_024762395.1 Anaerolineae bacterium
GTAGCTATACAGCGCTGCCGAGAAGATTTGTCAAATTTTTTAGCATAACCAGGCGTTTACCAGATTAAATTTGACAAATCTAAGGGTACACCTGAATAGTTACCATCTGAAAATGAGGAAAGGCCTATGGAAAATTTGATTGCACAACTAGATAAATTACAAGAAACCGTCAACCAGATTCGGAGGCGGCTTTGACGTAGCCAACAAGGTTGACAAAGTAACCCAGATGGAGCAGCTTGTCGCCGCGCCCGATTTTTGGAACGATTCCACAAAGGCGCAGGCGATGATGCGCGATTTGACCAAATTGCGCGATGAAGTGACTGTTTGGGAGCGGGTGAGCGCCCATTTGCAGGATACGCTGGATTTAGCCGGGCTTGGCGATGAGGAACTTGGGCCTGAGTTAGAGGCAGAAGTTGAGATACTGACGGCCGAAGTAGCCGATTTGGAGTTCCGTGCCCTTTTTGCCGGCCAATACGACAATGAAAACGCGATTCTGGCCATCCATGCCGGGGCCGGCGGTACTGAGGCGCAGGATTGGGCCAAGATGTTGCAGCGCATGTTTATCCGCTGGGCCGAATCGCACAAGTTTAAGGTCTCCATCCTCGACCAAAGTCTCGGTGATGTGGTGGGGCTGAAGAGTTGTTTGATGCAGGTTGAGGGGGAGTGGGTGTACGGCCGTCTCAAATCAGAGCGCGGCGTGCATCGGCTGGTTCGTATCTCTCCCTACGATTCCAACAAAAAACGGCACACCTCCTTTGCCAAAGTGGAAGTGTGGCCGGATGTGGCCGAGGATATCGAAATTGAAGTAGATCAGAAAGATTTGCGGATTGACCGCTTCCGGGCCAGCGGCGCCGGCGGCCAGCATGTGCAGAAAAATGAAACGGCCGTCCGCCTGACCCATTACCCCACCGGCATCGTCGTTTCCTGCCAAAACCAGCGCTCCCTCACCCAAAATATGGAAACGGCGATGAAAATTCTCAAATCGCAGTTGTTTGACCTGGAACGGCGCAAGCAGGAAGCGGAAATGGCCGCTTTGAAGGGCAAAGATGTTTCTGCCGAATGGGGCAGCCAGATTCGCTCTTACGTCCTGCACCCGTACAAAATGGTCAAAGACCACCGCACTAATTATGAAACAGGCAACACGCAGGCGGTGTTAGACGGCCGTCTCGACGACTTCATGGAAGCATTCTTAAAACATAACGTAGGCGAGAGTGAGTAGAATACATCACCCATAGGAGATTGACATGAACAAAGGAAAAAGTGGTGGAAAACGACGTCCGGTTGGTAGACGACCGGGACAATCTGCGGCACGGCGGGCGGTGAAAAGGCGCGTCCGTCCGGCGGCGCGGGCGGCCAGGCGGCAGGCTAATGCGGCTAAACGCCCCATGCCCAAACCACCGGCCAGACGGCCGCTGCGCCCCGCCGCCAAACGCCCCGTCGCCCGGCCGGGAGCCAGACCGGGGGCCAGGCCTGCCGCCCAGCCCGCAGCCGCCAGCCCGGAACTGCAAGCCCGCGTTACGGCTGCGCAAAACCGCTTTGCCGAACTGGAAAATCAGGCTCAGTTAGGCGGTGTTTATGACGCCATCGGCGAGTTTGATACCAAATTGGTGGATTTGCCGTTGGCGCTGGAAGCGCTGCGGAATCGAGGCTATGTTCATTCGGAACAGTTGGAAGACCGGCTGGAAGCGTTGGAAGAGAAATGGGACGATGCGCGTCCGCGCGTTGAGGCGGCGCTGCAGCAGCATGTGGCGCGGCTGGACAAGCAGTTGGATGATGTGGAACGTCAAATCCATCGCTTGCATCCGGCTGAAGGGGCGCTGCGGACGACTGATTCGGTGTTGAATAGTTTGGATAAGCGGATTAGTGGGGCGGAAACGGCCGTTGCCAACCTCTACAGCGGCATGAACAACGAGCTGTACGCTATCCAAAACGACCTGAACCGGGCGACGGCCATGATGGACGCCCTCGACGCCTCCGCCAACATCATCCTGCGCGAGACGGAAGGGCCGCTGCTGGCTGTGAAAGCGGAATGGCAGCGCGATGGCGACGAAGGCCCCGAAGGGATGCTCTTCCTTACCGACCAGCGGCTGCTGTTTGAACAGCGTGAAGAAGTCGTCACCAAAAAACGGTTCGGCATCTTCAAGGCCGATTCGGAGATGATTCAGGAATTGCTGCTGGAAGGCGAGGTGGCGCATATCGAAGATGTCGCCCACAAAGAAGAGGGAGGCTTTTTGGGGATGGGTAAGGCCGATATTCTCGACATCACTTTCACCGCCGACGGCCCGCTTTCCCGCGCCCGTTTCCACCTCAAAGGGCAGGATTCGTCCGATTGGGCGGCGATGATTAAGCGTATCCAAACCGGCGAGATTGACGACGACCGGGCGCAAGAGTATGTGGATGAGTTGGAAGAGGCGAAGGAAACGGCCGTCTCCTTCCCCGCTCAATGTCCCAACTGCTTTGCGGCCGTGCCTACACCCCCGCGCGGCGTTCTCAGTGTCACCTGCGAGTTTTGCGGCGCGACGATTACGCCGGAGTAGCCGTGAAACGTGAAACGTGAAACGTGATGCGTGACCAGAGAACCTTCACGTTTCACACATCACGTTTCACGTAGTTTTTTTGCAAAACCCCGCGAAATCCTGAAGACCCGTGATTTTATTGGTTGGCGCTTTGGGGGGAACGGCCGTTCACAACCAGCCGCATTATTTGCCTGTAATAGTGAAAACTTGCCAGAAACAAACTGCCTCCAAACCCCATGTAAATGATCGCCAGATACGGTTTAGGGATGGGCGAGTAAAGCCGCAAGAAAATACCCAACGCAATCATAAACGCTATCAATGGATAACTGTGCCATTCCTGAAACGCGAAAAAGCAAACCTTTTGGTTTGGAATAGCGTGAATGCGTCGAATATTTTTTTCAGCCAAGTTAGAGAATCCAAAATAGTAAATCAAAAGAGCCAGCGCCGTACCCGCCAGCGCCAACGGTACAGACTGCCTGCTGGCTAATGGCTTTAACCAGCCGTAAGCCATGCTGTTGAGGAGAACGCCCACACCTGACCACATCACTCCTGCCGCCCCATAAAGCCAGCCTTTTGTAACACCGGGTTTCCATTTTTCTGATAATCTTGCCATGCGCATAACTTTAACGCCGACATTACTTTAGTGCAATGGTAATTGGAGTGTATAAGGCTCTTTGGAAATTCGCGGGGTAATGGCAACATGATGCGTAATGCGTAATGCGTAACCAGAGGTGCATCACGAATTACGAATTACGCATTACGTCAAGCCCCGCGAAATCCGAAAGGCCCAAAGTTAAAAGCCGTCGAAAGAGAAGCTGTAAGCCCTGGCAGGTATCATCTGCTGGGTTGTGATGCGGTTTGATAGGTGACAGTCTCTTAATATGGCGCTTTGTCATGACCATTACCTCTGGAGAAAGTGATTTTCACCTGGTAGTTACCCCAAAAAGAGAAACGGCCGTATCCATCCCTGGCGGAGAACGAAAAATGACTTCAGAAAAACCACCCATCATTTTGAACGACACGGAGAAAACCACTTTGACCGGCCTTCATCCCGGTTTTAACTGGCG
Organism: Anaerolineae bacterium; assembly: GCA_024762395.1. Classification (GTDB taxonomy): domain Bacteria; phylum Chloroflexota; class Anaerolineae; order Promineifilales; family Promineifilaceae; genus JACKCC01. The sequence goes on from JANTHP010000145.1 coordinate 3,584, forward strand.
CGAAATTGCCCGATTAGCTTTGACCTCCCGGTTGATGGATGAAATGGAAGAAGAGTCCCTGGCTCCCCAGGGACTGATCGGCTACCAATTTTCTGCGCGTGGGCATGAACTGGGACAACTGCTTGTCAGCCAACTGTTGGATCGGCCTTATGATGCGGCAGCGGTTTATTATCGTTCACGGCCGTTTGCTCTGGGCAGTGGATTAACCATTGAAGAAGCCTTTGCCTCCGGTATGGCCCGGCAGGGCAGTATGACCGATGGACGCGGGGTTGGTGTGGATTTTGTTATGCCGCGCCGGGAGCGGGCTATGATTTTGCCTATGTCCGGCGATGTCGGATCGCAGTTCACGCCCGCCGCCGGTTGGGCGCAGGCGCTTCGGTATCGGGTAGCGGAGTTGGGGGATGAAACGGCCGTTGACAGCATCGCCGTCGTATTCAGCGGTGATGGGGCTGTGGCGGCCAATGGATTTTGGTCGGCCATCACCCTGGCAACTACGCTGCAACTGCCCCTTTTGTTTGTTATCGAAGACAATGGGTACGCCATTTCCGTCAAAAGCGATAAGCAAACACCGGGCGCCAACATTGCCGCTAATCTGGCCTCGTTTGCCAATTTGACCATTTGGAGCGGCAGCGGAACAGACCCGGCGGAAACGGCCGAACTCGTCCACTCCGCCGTGACTCATGTGCGGCAGGGCAAGGGGCCGGGTTTGCTGCGTTTGCGTGTGCCGCGCCTTTCCGGGCATACCCTTACCGACAAACAAGCTTACAAAACAGCAGAAGAACGTGATGAAGAGTGGGCCAAAGACCCGCTCGTTGCTTTGCACGATTACCTGGTTCCGGCGCTGATGAGCGAGGCGCAGTGGCATCATGCCGCCATGGAGGCGACGCAGGCGCTCACCCATGCCCGCGATGCAGCTCTGGCTCATCCCCAGCCTGATCCGGATTCAGCGACGCGGTTTGTCTGGTCGGAGCCGGGCGCGCCGCAGCAGGTTGGCGGGTTGGCTGGTGAGGGGATAACGCTGCCAGGGGGAACGGCCGTGCCCAACCCGCCCGATCCCCGCCGCATCAACATGATCGAAGCCATCCGCCGCACCCTGGATGTAGAACTAGGCGTCAACCCTCGCTGCCTCGTGTTTGGCGAAGATGTGGGGCGCAAAGGCGGCGTCCACGCCGCCACGCTGGGGCTGCAAACCAAATACGGCGAAGGGCGCGTTTTCGATACCAGTTTAAGCGAAGAGGGCATCATCGGCCGCTCGGTGGGGATGGCTTATGCCGGTCTGCTGCCCGTGCCCGAAATTCAGTTCCGCAAATACGCCGATCCGGCCACAGAGCAGTTGAACAACTGCGCCACAATCCGCTGGCGCACCAACAACCGGTTTGCCGCCCCCATTGTTGTGCGCATTCCCGGCGGTTTCCGCAAAATTGGCGACCCCTGGCACAGCGTGACCAGCGAAATTGTGTTCGCGCATCAGCCGGGCTGGCGTTTAGCGTTCCCCTCCAATGCCGAGGATGCGGTGGGGCTGCTGCGTTCCGCGCTGCGGGGTAATGATCCGGTCATCTTTTTTGAACACCGGGCGATGTTGGATGCTTCTTGGGCCAGACGGCCGTATCCCGGCGATGCGTACATGCTTCCGTTTGGCAAGGCCAGACTGCTGCAGGCAGGGGATGAGTTGACGATTGTGACCTGGGGGGCGATGGTGGCGCGATGCGAACGAGCCATCAAGGCGGTGGATGCTTCTATTGAGTTGATTGATTTACGGACGATTGTGCCTTGGGATGAAACGGCCGTACTCGACTCTGTTCGCAAAACATCCCGCTGCCTCATTGTGCATGAAGACATTGGGCTGGGCGGATTTGGCGCCGAAATTGCCGCCGCCATTGTAGATAAAGCATTCCTCGACCTGGACGCCCCCGTCAAACGTCTGACCACGCCCTCCGTTCCCATCCCCTTCAACACCGGTCTGATGGATGCCGTCGTGCCCACAGTTGCCGACATTCAACGGCACATCGAAGAGTTGTTAGCCTTCTAATCTCTTTTTTCTCTGCTTTCCTGGCGGGCAACGGCCGTTTCCATAAACAGCTTAAACAACGGGTGCGGCCGGTTGGGGCGGCTCTTGAACTCCGGGTGGAACTGACTGCCTAACATAAACGGATGTTCAACTAGCTCTGTAATCTCCACCAGCCGGTTGTCAGGTGACAGGCCGCTAAACGCCATCCCGTTTTCCTCAAATAATTTCCGGTAGCTGTTATTAAACTCCCAGCGATGGCGGTGACGTTCAGAAACAGTCAGCGATGAACCGGCGGCAGCGCCATAAGCCGCCGCCGCCTTCGTTCCCGGCGTCAACTGGCACGGATACGCCCCCAGCCGCATCGTGCCGCCCATATCCGATAAATCATGCTGATCCGGCATCAAACTAATCACCGGATGCTCCGTTTGCGAATCAAACTCCGTGCTGTTCGGTTCATCACTGTCCAAAACAAACCGGGCAAACTCAATACACATCACCTGCATTCCCAGACAGAGACCCAAGTAGGGAACCTTGTTTTCGCGCGCCCATTTAGCCGCCATAATTTTGCCCTCAATGCCGCGTTCGCCAAAACCGCCGGGAACCACAATGCCATCCAGCCCATCAAACAGCTCCCAGCCTTTTCCCTTTTCCAGGTCGCCGGAATGAATCCACTCCACCTCGACATCTCGATTGTTGGCAATACCGGCATGATACAGCGCCTCGCGCACACTCATATACGCATCATGCAGCTCCACATATTTGCCCACTATGCCAATACGGATGCCTGGTTTGGACTTGCGAATCTCTGCAATCATCGTTTCCCATTCATGCAAATCAGGCTCAATCCTGGCTTCCAGTTTTAATCTATCCAGCACATAATCGGCCAAATTGGTCTCCTCAAGCAGCAAAGGAATGCTGTACAACACATCGCTGGTAACGGCCGGAATCACCGCACGCTTTTTCACATCGCAAAATAGAGCGATTTTTTGAATGTGTTCTTCAGGAATAGGATGGTCGGCGCGGGCGATGATGACATCCGGGTGAATGCCAATGCCGCGCAGTTCGCGGACGCTGTGCTGGGTGGGCTTGGTTTTCAGCTCCCGGCTGGCGGCGATGTAAGGCAAAAAGGTGACATGGACGTACAAAGTGTTTTCTTGCCCGATATCGGAACGCATCTGGCGCAAGGCTTCCATGAACGGCAGACTTTCAATATCGCCTACCGTACCGCCCACTTCAACCAGTACCACATCCGCGCCGGTTGTTTCTGCTACCAAATGGATATTGCGTTTAATTTCATTGGTGATGTGGGGGATGACCTGAATTGTCCCGCCTAGATAATCGCCGCGCCGCTCGCGGGCGATGACTTCGGCATAAACACGGCCGGTGGTGACATTGGAGACTTGATTGAGGTTGATGTCAATGAAACGCTCGTAGTGGCCCAGGTCTAAATCGGTTTCGGCGCCGTCTTCGGTGACAAAAACTTCTCCATGTTGGTAAGGGGACATGGTTCCGGGGTCTACGTTGATGTAAGGGTCTAATTTTTGGACGGCAACGGTCAGACCGCGCGCTTTTAGGATACGGCCCAGGGCGGCGGCCGTTACCCCTTTGCCCACTGAACTAACGACGCCGCCAGTGAAAAAGATAAATTTTGTCATGAAAAACCTCAAAACGTAACAACTAAGGTGACAGTCACTTTTCCCAGAGACGACGGTCACAACCTATGGCGTTTTAAGTGACTGTCACCTCTGGGGTTGAGGAGTTACCTCAAAACGTAAAAGAGCGGTGGGGTCACTTTAGGTGAATTCCCACCGCTCTGTACAGCGTTCTGAATTATTGCGAAATGTTCTTTCGCATGGATGTTCCTTTTAGAGCAGCCGCGTTAAATCCTCGACGGCGCGTTTCATGTCCAGGAAGATGAGGCCCAATTTGGCCTGCGCCCGCGCCAGGACGGTCAAGACTGCTTCATCGCCGACAGCCATGAGGACGATGATGCCGTCGCTGCCTTTGATGTAAACTTGATCCAGCATACCGCGGCTTAATTCGCTGGCGATGCGGTCGCCCAGGGAGAGCATGGCGGCGGACATGGCCGAGATGCGATCTTCATCTACGCCGGCAGGGAGTGAGGAGGCCATTATGAGGCCGTCTACGCTGACAACTGCTGAAGCTTCAATATCTGGCGTGCCTGCTTGTAAATCCCGCAGCCGGTCAACCATCATTTCTGTACGTGATCTCATCCGAAATCTCCTTGGTCATGCATGAGTGTCGCTAATGTTATGTTAGCAAGAACGTGTGGATGATAACATAGGAGTTTTGGCCTGTCAAACGATGTAGGGCGGGGGAAACGGCCGTTTTTTCGCAATCATCCCGCGTTATATGTTCGGTCATTGACCAACCTTTTTTCCAGATGGGGCGATGAATCCAACTGGGCCGGTTCCGCTTCTTTCAGCCGCTCCCATGCTGCCTCCAATACATCTAATTCTGCCTGTGTTTCCGGCAGTTCGCCATACCGAACCTTGACAAACGCTTGCGTGATGAGGTTCGAGTCGGCCTGATTTTCCGGCCAAATTTGCGCCAACACACTTAAAAATTCATATGGCGTTTCCGATTCGCCGCGCGGGAAGCCGTTTTCCTCGGCTGCTTTGAGCATGTCGCGGTAAATGCGCCGCACGGAAGCGGCGGCGCGCCATTTGCGCCAGAGTCCCAGACGGCGCAGCAGCCGCCGGCCCATTCCCGGCTGGGCTTCGCCGGGCTGCTCTTTGCCGCCGACCCGGTCACTCTCGCGCGCGGCAAATGAGGCTTGCCGGAACAACTTTCCCAGCGCCAATGAAACGATCAGAACGGCCGTGACCATCAACAAAATCGCCAAAATTCGGGTGTTGAAGCTGGGCGGGGCGATGACTTCGACGATATCAGTTGCGGCCGGCGTTCCCATCAACTCGGTAAAATCAACAGTGGGTATTTGTGGGTCAATCCAGTTGTTTTGGGCAAATTGCTGTAAGCGGAGCGCCAACCAATCTATTATGGTGGCAAATAGTGTGATAACCGGCTGGCCCAGGTACAAAATCGTGCTGACAATCACAGTGCCGCCCAGGTAAAATGCGCCTAACAAGGGGGCCATCCAGCCGGCAATGGCAAAGAGCGACTCGCCGCTGATGAGCGCTGCTAACAGCCCGCCCAGCGTGACCGTGAGTAAGCTGGCGCCGAAAATATAAGCCAACCAGTGCGGGGAGAGCGATGCCGAAAAGCCGGTACGGGCGCGTTCCATCTCATCGGCGCGGACGAGCGACAGCGCCGTTAGCCCGGCCAGGAAGTAGAGCAGGATGAATGGCGTTGCGTTCCACCCTTGTCCTACGCGGCTAAACCAGATGGCAATGGGGGCGATGATGACGCCCATGCGCAGCCGGTAACCGGTTTGTTCAAGGTTAAATTGGCGGTTGGATAACCGAAGGCCGCGCTGCCACATGATGATGATGATGAAAAAGATAGCAAGATCGCGCAGCCAAAGTGAATTGCCGGCTTCGCCGATGTTGGCAAAAAAGTCGGCGATCCAGCTTGTGTCGTGCCAGGTTTGCGGCGCATAAATGAGGGTGCGGATGGAAAGCAGGATGATGAAGATGAGAATTAAGGCGTTGGCTGTTTGCTGCCGGGATGTTGGAATTTCCAGCAGGCTCATCAGGCGTACCAGGTTGAAGGGGAGGAACATGAGCAGCAGCAGCCAGAGGATGATTTGTTCGGGCGGCCAGTAATGCGCCCAGCGCAGAAGGGCGAAGCTGAGGGGGGCGAAGATGGCGATTTCCATCAAGCCCCAACTGATGTAGAGCAGTTCGTGCTGAGCGTGAACCCATACTTTGCTAATTGCTAATTGCCAATTGCTAATTAGCAACTGCCAATGGCTTGGCGCTAATCGCTCTTCGTTCATCATTTATCACTCACCGCTGGTTGGGGGATGGGGATGGCGCTGAGGGCGGATTCAGTTGGCGTTGCTATATCAGTTGGGGAGGCGGGGGCTGCGGCGGGAATGTGGTAGGTGAGAATTGCGCCCAGGTCGGCGGGAGGCGGGTCGTCGGCCAGGGAGATGAGGACGACGCGCCGCCCGGCTTCTTTCAGGCGAACGAGGGCGGCGGTGATGGCGGGGGTGGTAACGGCCGTTACCAGCACAATCGTCGCCGCCCAGGGTAGATGAGGGCTTTCGCGGAACATCATCCGCTCAATCGCGCCGGTGGCAAATTCCGTTACGGCTGCCAGCGCTTCCAGAATATGGTTCAACTGCTCGGTGGCGCGCCCCGGTGGAACGCGGATGGGCTGGTCGGAATTAGGAACTGAGCCATTGGCGTAAACGCCGACGCCCCAACCCTGCTCCGCGCCATAATTGGCAATCGAAGCGGTTACGCTGATCGCCCGCTCCAATAAATCCGGCTCAAATCCCATCCAATGTTTGGGCATTGTGGCCACATTTAAAAACAAAACCAGATTCATGCCGGTGGAGGGATCGTAAATTTTAGTTTGCAAATGGCCGCGCCGCGCTGTCGCTTTCCAATGTACGTCGCGGAAGCGGTCTTGCGGCTGGTAGTCGCGGATGCCTTGTGTTTTGATGGGGTCTGTGAATAGACTGCGGCGCACTTTTACCTCGCCGAACGGCTCTTTGGCGGGCAGCCCCAACGTCTCCAGCGGCCAGATTTGCGGATAAACGATTAGCGTATCTACTTGTTTGACGGTTTTGGAGACGGTGAAGAGGGAGAAGATGTCGCCTGATTGGTAGATGACGGGGCCTAAATCGTAATAGCCGCGCGTGGGGAAGCGGATTGTGGTGGTGCGGCGGGCGCGCTCACGGCCGTGCAATGAAAATGTGGCGCGCAGCAGGTAACGGCCGGTTATTTCGCTGGTTTTTTGGGTGAAGACGGTTTCGGTGTCTGGGGCGACGGGAAGTTCGTCTTGAAATTCCAGCCAGACGAGGGGCAGCAGCTTGTCGTTGGCGACGGTGAGGGTCATTTCGACCGGCTCGCCGGGGAAGATGCGGCTGCGGTCGAAGCTGCGCTGGTAGGAAACGCCCAGCAGGGCCAGATTTTTCCAGGCGGTACTGATGGCGACGATGAGCAGGAGGATGGTACCCAGCGCCAGCAGGGCCATGTTCCGGTCGGCGATGAGGCCGGCGATGATGATGATGAGGGAGACGGCCGTCCATGCGTCGCTAAAGATGCTGTTTTCCCGCTGGCGCACAACCAATCCGCGCGATTGGGCCAAGTCAGCATCGCTAAACCCTTTGCCCTGGGCCATAGCGTGCCACATCCGCTGCCGCGCTTTTTTGCGCCGCTGGCGTTTGTTGACGCGGGGGGCTAGTTGAACGGTGGGGGTGTCTTCACTCATGATTGGGA
>JANTHP010000146.1 GCA_024762395.1 Anaerolineae bacterium
AACAGCGACCCCTACGGCGCAGCTTGGATGATCAAAGTCAAAATGAGCAACTCGGCAGAACTTGACGAATTGATGGACGCCGACGCCTATGCCAAATATCTGGAAGATCGGGAGTAAAAATATGAGCATACATGGTTATCCCAAAACCAACTGGCAAGATTTTATTGAAGCCAGTCATGAACCTTCCCCCAGTGATGATTCGCCATTAAGCAACCGCGATTTACTCAAGCCGGCCGACCGCTTTGTTAAACGCCACATCGGCCCCCGCAGCCACGATGTAACCTATATGTTGGCTGCTTTGGGTCTTTCGTCATTGGACGAGCTAATCAACGAAGCCGTTCCCCAAACCATCCGCATTGATGGTCATTTGAATTTAGAGCCGCCGCGCAGTGAAACGGCCGTACTTAACGAACTGCGTGAATTAGCTGCTCAAAACAAACTGTTCCGCCCCTTCATTGGCATGGGTTACTCTGGCACAGTGACCCCGCCGGTCATCCAACGAAACGTTCTGGAAAACCCCGGCTGGTACACTCAATATACCCCCTATCAGCCCGAAATCTCTCAGGGCCGTTTGGAAGCTCTCATCAACTTTCAAACCATGATCACCGACCTGACCGGCCTGGAAATTGCCAACGCCTCATTGCTGGACGAAGGTACAGCTGCAGCCGAAGCGATGACCCTGTGTAAACGGGCCATGCCGCGCAAATCGAAGGCCAACACCTTCTTCGTCTCCGAATTGTGCCACCCGCAAACCATCGCCGTTGTGCAGACCCGCGCTGAGCCGTTGGACATTAACGTCATCGTCGGCAGCCATGAGGAGTATGACTTTAGCGAAGACACTTTTGGCGTTTTGCTGCAATATCCCACCACCGAAGGCGACATTTTGGATTACGGCCCCTTCGCCGAGAAAGCACACGAACATGGCGCTATCGTCGTTGTCGCTGCCGACATCCTTTCCCTCGTTTTGCTGCGCCCCCCTGGTGAATTTGGCGCTGACGTGGCTGTGGGTAATACGCAGCGCTTCGGTGTGCCGCTGGGTTTCGGCGGGCCTCACGCCGCTTACATGGCCACGATGGAAAAGTACCAGCGTATCATGCCCGGCCGTCTCATCGGCGCTTCCATTGACACCAATGGCAACCCTGGCTACCGCCTGGCTCTGCAAACCCGCGAACAGCACATCCGCCGGGAAAAAGCGACCAGCAACATTTGCACATCACAAGTTCTTCTAGCGATTATGGCTTCGATGTACGCCGTCTATCATGGCCCGGACGGGCTGCGCCGGATTGCGCGGCGGGTGCGCCTTTTTACCGGCGTCCTGGCGGCCGGGGTTCGCCAAGCCGGCTACACCTTAAACGAGTCGCCTGTGTTTGACACACTCAAGATTAGTGACGGCCCGCGTGATCAGGCGGCTATTAAATATGCCGCCCAGGCCAAAGAGATCAACCTGCGTTACTATGCTGACGGGGCAATCGGCGTGTCGCTGGATGAGGCTACCAGCAGAGATGATTTAGCGGTGCTGCTAACTATTTTTGGTGTGGAGATGGATGTGGAATCATTGGCTGATCGGGTCAAGCTGGGATATGACGCTCCCCATCAGCGTACCAGTGAATTTCTAGCCCATCCCGTTTTCAATACCTACCATTCGGAAACGAAGATGATGCGCTACATCACCTGGCTGCAAAACCGGGATTTATCATTGACCCACTCCATGATTCCGTTGGGGTCTTGCACGATGAAGCTGAACGGGGCCGTGGAGATGCTGTCCATCACGCTGCCGGAATTCAGCCAGATGCACCCGTTTTCACCTTCGGACCAGACACAGGGGTATCGTGAGATGTTCCGGCGGCTGGAGTCGTGGCTGGCGGAGATCATGGGGTTTGCGGCCATCTCTTTGCAGCCCAATTCCGGCGCTTCCGGTGAATACACAGGCATGTTGACGATTCGCGCCTACCATAAATCACGCGGTGAGGGACATCGCAATATTTGCCTCATCCCCAGTTCGGCGCACGGTACCAATCCCGCCTCCGCCACCATGGCTGGGATGAAAGTCGTCGTCGTCCAGTGTGACGAGAACGGCAATATTGACGTGACTGATTTGAAAGCCAAAGCCGAGAAACATGAAGAGAATCTGGCGGCGCTAATGGTGACGTATCCCTCCACACACGGCGTCTACGAAGAAGCGATTGAGGAAATTTGCGACGTAATCCACGCGCACGGCGGGCAAGTTTACCTGGATGGGGCTAACATGAATGCCCTGGTTGGCCTCTCCCGCCCGGCAGCTGATTTTGGCGCCGATGTCTGCCATCTCAACCTGCACAAAACGTTTGCTATCCCGCATGGCGGCGGCGGTCCCGGTGTTGGTCCGATTGGGGTGGCTGCCCATCTGGTTCCGTTCCTGCCTGGCAGCCCGATTGTGGCCGGCGTGGGCGGCGAGCAGTCGCTAGGTGCGGTGTCGTCTGCTCCTTGGGGCAGCGCCGGCGTCATGCCGATTTCGTATGCCTACATCGCCATGATGGGCGACTGGGGCTTGACGGTAGCAACGCAAATCGCCATCCTGAACGCCAATTATATCGCCCAGCGACTGGAGCCGTATTTCCCGGTGTTGTATCGCGGTAAAAACGGCCGTGTGGCCCATGAATGTATCATTGAATTACGCCATCTGAAGAAATTTGTCACGGTAGATGACGTTGCCAAGCGGCTGATGGATTTTGGTTTCCATGCGCCCACAATGTCCTTCCCGGTTCCTGGAACATTAATGATCGAGCCAACAGAGAGCGAGTCGCTGGAGGAACTGGACCGGTTCTGCGAGGCGATGATTGCCATTCGCGGCGAGATTCAGGATATTCAAGACGGCAAAATCGCGCATGAGGACAGTCCCTTGGCACACGCCCCGCATACGGCGCAGGTCATAGCGAGAGAAGATTGGGAACGGCCGTATTCCCGTGAACAAGCCGCTTTCCCCTCTGCCTTCACCCGCAAATCCAAATTCTGGCCTTACGTCGGCCGTATTGACAACGTCTACGGCGACCGCCATCTGGTTTGCACCTGCCTGCCCATTGAAGAATATGAATAAGAGAGAATATTGAAAATGAATGAAAAGAAACAAAGCTCCGTTAGAACTGACAAGCATATAAAATTGTTTATTCCTGGCCCGACTGAGGTTCGACCGGAGGTGTTGGATGCCCAAGCAGATTGGATGATTGGACATCGGATGCCGGAGTGTTTAGCGTTAATCGGCCGTATCCGCCCCAAGCTGCGAAAAGTTTTCATGACCGAAAAACGGGTGCTGATTAACGCTTCCACGGGGACGGGTTTTATGGAAGCTGCCATTCGCAACACGGCCAACAAGAAGGTTCTGAACTGCGTCAACGGTGCGTTTAGCAAACGCTGGCAAGACATCACGATTGCTTGCGGCCGTGAAAATGAGGTGTTGGCTGCCGAATGGGGACAGCCTATCTTGCCAGAAGCGGTGGCAGAACGGCTGGCTGCCGGCGGGTTTGACGCCATCACCATTGCCCACAATGAAACCAGCACGGGTGTGACGAATCCGATTGAAGCGATTGCCCAGGCGGTGCGTCAGGCTCCCAATGGGGACGAGATTATGATTTTGGTGGACGCGGTGAGCAGCATGGCGGGCGTGGCTATTCCGTTTGACGCCTGGGATTTGGATGTGCTGCTGACCAGCAGCCAGAAGGCGTTTGCCTTACCGGCTGGATTGGCGTTTGCGGCCGTTTCTGACCGGGCCATGGCCAAAGCAAAAACGGTTCCGGGACGTGGCTGGTATTTCGACTTCCTGGTGTTGGAAAAATATTTATTGAAGAACCAGACGCCAGCGACGACGGCCGTTTCTCTCCTTTATGCCCTGGACAAACAATTAGACTACATGATGACCGAAGGGATGGAAAATCGGTACGCGCGTCATCTGGCTATGCGTGACCGCACCCTCGAATGGGCCACATCACGCGGACTGACGCCCTTCGCCCCCGAAGGCTACCGTTCGCCCACCGTTACCTGCATCAGCAACGACAACAACTACGATATTCCGGCGCTGAACGCCTTTCTGCGCGAAAAGGGGATGATCATTTCCAATGGTTACGGTGCATTGAAAGGCAAGAACTTCCGTATTGCCCACATGGGAGATATGCAAATGGAAGATATGGAAGAATTATTTGCCGCGATTGATGAATATTTAGAGAGTTAGGGTTGCAGGGTTGCAAGATTATTGAACACTTTGCCACTTTGCTGCTTTGCAACCTTGCCCCTTTTTGGAGGTGATTGAATGTTTCGTGTACTTGTTTCTGACAAATTAGGAACAGCCGGATTGGAGATGTTGGAGAAAGCAGCCGATGCAGATTACGACATGAAAACCGGCCTGAGCAAAGAAGAACTGCTGGCGATTATGCCGGAATATGACGCCCTTATCATTCGCAGCGGCACGCAAGCCGACGCCGATGTGTTAGCGGCTGGCAAGAAGCTGAAAGTTGTGGGCCGGGCCGGTATTGGCGTGGATAACATTGATATTCCGGCGGCGACAGCACAGGGCATTGTGGTGATGAACACACCTGGTTCCAACAGCATCGCTACCGCAGAACAGACGATGACGCTAATGCTGGCTGTCAGCCGACATACGGTTCCGGCGCATAATTCGCTGGCTGCCGGAGAATGGAACCGGGCGCAGTTTGTTGGTGTGGAACTGCATGGCAAGGTGTTGGGTATTGTCGGCTTTGGCCGGATTGGCCGGTTGGTGGCGGAACGAGCCAAAGCGTTTGGCATGACGGTGTTGGCTCATGATCCATATGTGAAGGCGGAAGATGCAGCCAAACTGGGCGTCTCGTTGGTCAGTCTGGATCGTGTCTTTTCGCAGGCCGATTATTTGACTTTACACACGGCCGTTACTCCCCAAACCACCAAAATGATCAACCGCCCTGCCCTCAAAAAGATGAAAAATGGCGTCATCATCATCAATGTGGCTCGCGGCAAACTGATTGATGAAGCGGCTCTGGCCGAAGCGCTGCAAGAAGGTCCCGTCAAAGCGGCGGCGCTGGATGTCTACACCAGCGAACCGCCGGCAGCCGACAACCCATTAATTGATCTATCCAATGTGCTTCACACGCCCCATTTGGGAGCCAGCACGGTTGAAGCCCAACGCAATGTAGCGACACAAATCGTCAGTCAGGTCTTGGATTGCCTGCGTGGCGTGGAAACGCGCAATGCCGTGAACAAGCCTTCATAAGGAGCGTGGTTGGGCTGCTGAACAGTGAAAAAACAGGGTGGGGGCGATTTTCCAATCGCCCCCATTTTTTGATGGAGAGATGAATATCACAATGGTTACTGAGCCTCGACCGCGCGTGTTGGTATACGACCAGATAGATTCCCATTGCTTAGACTGCTTTACTGAAGTGGCCGATGTAGATGTGCTGCCCAACTTAACTGAAATGGAATTTATGCAGCGCATTGGCGATTACGATGCATTGATTGCCGGACCGCCGCGCCGCCTTACGGGGCGGATGATTGAGCGCGGTTATCGTTTGAAGGCGATTGGGTATGCTGCATCGCGCCTGGATAACATTGATGTAAGTGCGGCATACGCCATGGGGATTGAGGTGTTTAATGCCCCCGCCAGCAGCGCCGTAGCGATCGCCGAGCAAACGTTATCTCAGCTTTTGCTCCTGGTGAATAAGGTGGACGACGGCCGTTTAGCGGGTAAAACGCTTGGGTTGATTGGGTTTGGTCGGATTGGTCGGCAGGTGGCGCAGCGGGCGGGCGCTTTCAGCATGCGCGTCCTGGCGAACCAGCCTCACCTGACCCCGGAACAGGCTTTGGCAGCTGGCGTCAAAGCGGTTGAGTTGATGGAACTGCTGCGCGAATCTGATTTCGTCAGCCTGCATTTGCCGTTTAACGCTGAAACGAAAACGATTCTGGGCCGGGAGGAATTCGCGGTAATGAAGCCGATCGCCTGTCTGATTAACACCGGTCATGCCGGGTTGCTGGATAATGCGGAACTGCTAGCGGCGTTGGAACACGGCCGTTTAGCCGGCGCTGCTCTCTTTATTCATCCCAGCGAAATGCCAGAGGCGCTGGATACAGCTACCATTTCCGTGCGTCAACATGCTCGCGTGTTGACAACCCCCTACCAGACTACAATCATTGACAGCAATCACGATGAAGCCGTTCGTGAAATTAGCGAGCAGATTGCGGATTTACTCAGCGCCGGGCAAGCCAGTTCGCTGTTGTCGCTGCAAGTTGTACCCTTGGCGAAGGTGTCGCCGCACGAGGAAGTGGACGACAAACGGGTGACCCGGCTAATGGCGGCGATAAAGGCCAATCCCAAACTGATTGACCCGCCGATTGCCACGTATTGGAACGGCCGTTACGTCATCCTCGACGGCGCAACACGATTTACCGCCTTCAAGCGGCTGGGCTTCGCCCATATGATTTTTCAGATCGTGGACGCTGCACAGGAGTCGTTTATGCTGGACACCTGGTATCATGCTATTTCCAGCAGCCAACCGTTTGCCGACTTGCTGTCCCATTTGCAGCAGGTGGACGGTATTCTCTTTCGGGAACTATCACTCGGCGAAACCCAGTCGGTTTTTCAGGATGAGGCGGCGCTTTGCTACTTTTTGGACTGTAACGGCCGTGTTACATTGGCTAAAACAGCGCCGGGCGCTGTGCATCTGGATGTGATGAATGATTTAGTAGCCGGTTATACCGAATGGGGTAGTGTGGAGCGCACCCTGCTCACAGACTTGCCGCGCTTGACAGAACAGTTTCCGCAGTTAACGGCCGTTGCCATCTTTCCCCCATTTGCACCTGAAACTGTCTTCAACGTGGCCAGTAAAGGGGGTTTTGTACCTGCCGGATTAACCCGCTTCGTCATTCCCGGCCGAATCTTGCGTCTAAATATGAAACTGGATCGCCTGAAGGAAAACGATACCCTGGCTGCAAAACGAGCCTGGTTCAAACGATATTTAGCCGATAGACTCGCATCGTCTCGTTTGCGGTATTATCAAGAACCTGTTGTTTTATTGGATGATTAAGGAATCCCCAAGAAATACCCCAAAAAAATTCTTGGGGATTCCGCAAGCAGATGGGAATCAGTTGCCTAAACAGGAGTAATTCACATGACAAAGCGCGTTTACATTGCCAACACAGGCGGCACCATCGGGATGAAAAAGACGCCCAGCGGCTATGCCCCGGAGCGGGGTCATTTGGCAGAGCAGATGGCCCAGATTTCTGCCCTGACCAGACCGACAATGCCTGACTACGATTTGTATGAATATGATCCCTTGCTGGATTCATCCAACATGACACCTCATGATTGGCTGAAGATCGCTCGGGATATTGCGGCCCGTTATGATGATTATGATGGCTTTGTGATCTTGCATGGCACCGATACGATGGCTTATACCGCATCGGCACTGCCATTTATGCTGGAAGGTCTGCGCAAGCCAGTCATTTTAACCGGCTCGCAAATCCCACTTTGTGAAACGCGCAATGACGCCCGCGAAAACCTGATTACGGCAATGATTCTGGCCGCTGAGTATCCCATTCCTGAGGTGTGCCTTTATTTTGGGGATAAGTTGATGCGCGGCTGTCGCACGGTCAAGGTAAATGCGAATGGCTTTGATGCCTTTGGTTCGCCTAATTATCCGCCGCTGGGCCGGGTTGGCGTTGATATTGAGGTGAATTGGGGGGTGATACGGCCGTTACCTCCACTAGCCACCCCGCTAACTATCAATCCCCTCAATGGAAACCGAATCAGCGCCTTCCGTCTCTTCCCCGGCATATCGGCTGACATTGTGCGCCACATTCTTCAACCGCCGCTCAAAGGGTTAGTTTTGGAAGCATATGGCGTTGGCAATGGCCCCGATCATGACCAGGAATTTATTGCCGTTCTCAGAGAGGCGTCCCAGCGCGGCGTGATCATTGTTGATTGTACGCAATGTTTTTCCGGGAGCGTTGACCTCAATGATTATGCTACTGGTGCATCATTGGCCGCAGCGGGCGTCATTAGCGGCTATGATTTGACGGTTGAAGCCGCCTTAGCCAAGCTTTTTTACCTTCTCAGCCAGGAATTACCCACAGAAACCATCAAATCGCTGATGCAAACAGATCTGCGGGGAGAACTTACACGGCCGTAAGAAGAGCAAAAGACTGGGAGGCTCCTTTATGCAATTTCTTCATGCCGAAGACAATCCACCTTGGCATGACAGTAGATTTTAGCTGTTTCTCGACCACCACAGATTTGTCAGCCAATCAGATCTGTTCTCTGCTCACTCCCCCTTTTTCATCTATCCGACCAATCTTTATGTTTTCTTTACATAGGCCTTATGCGTCCCTTATCCCTTCTATGCTAGATTATATTTAGTCACAGAATGACCTGATTTCCATCATACAGTCCAATGCGGGTGAGTGACCCACAACATTAACCAAGTAGCGAATTTTTAAACCATGACTAGTTTAAGGATAGATATAAGATGACAAACGGTGCAATAAAAACAGTACGTTCTCTTGTCAAAGACATTGACTTCGAAGGCAAAAGTCTACTTTCAATCAATGATCTCACAAACGATCAGATTTATGGCTTATTTGAATTGGCACGTGCTTTGGAACCCTGGAATCGCTCGGCCGTGTCCTTGCTTACTGGCAATGTGATGGCCGCACTTTTCTTCCAGCCCAGCACGCGCACGCGCATGAGCTTTGAAACAGCCATGCACCGTCTCGGCGGAGCAGTCGTTACTGAAGCAAACCCGCTGGTATCGTCTTCAATGGCAAAGGAAGAAAGCCTCTCTGATATGATGAAAGTGGTCTCCAAATACGCTAACATCATCGTGTTGCGCCATCCCAATGATGTGGATGCCCGCGATGCCGTCGGTTACTCTGACGCGCCCGTTATCAATGGCGGACTAGGTCATTGGGAACATCCCACACAAGCGTTGTTGGACATGTATACACTTTGGCGGACGCACAACAAAGTTGAAGGTGTCAAGGTCTGCATCGCCAGCGCTGATCTGGTTGCGGCGCGAACTGGCCATTCAATGGCTTACGGTCTGGCCCGATTGGGCGCAGATGTGACATTAGCCTGCCCCACCGCCAACCGCACGCCGGAAAGTGTCATGAAGAAGTTAGAAACCGTCAATGGCAATGTTAAGGAAGTGCTTGATTTGGACCAGAACAGTTTTAACGAACTCATTGCCGATATGGACCTGGTTTATTTGCCTGGTTGCAGTGCGCCTAAGGGGGCTGAAGCAGAGGCATTCAAGGAACTGATGGACAATTACTACGTCCGCTTTGAGACGCTAGATAAAGTGCGTCAGGAAGAAGGGCGCATCATTCACGTCACCCATACGTTACCGCGACGCGCCGGTGAAATGGATTTGCGTATCGATACGACGCCTAACCAACAATACTTTGAAGCGATTGCTTACAGCGTTTCCATCCGCATGGCGTTGGTCACCAGTATTTTAGGCGTTTAGACCGTAACATTTCAATGATTTGAATGAGTTCTTTGGGGTCTACGAACAACTTGTCATTGGTTCACCAAAACCGGGGCCTGGGAGGCCCCTCTACGCCGCCGGTGAAATCGACTGACAACTTGTTCGCGCACCCAGTTCTTTGGAGGTACTTGCCTGGCTCGCCATAAGCCGCTAAATTATTCATGAGGCGTTAAGCATCGTATAATCTAAAAAGTGAACGATGTATGCGTTCTCATAATTCAGCTGACTTATTATCCATTCCATATCCAATCATGGAGATGACGATTATGAAGGTAATTGTAACGATAGATGGCGAGCTTTTAGTTTCAAATGTGGCAAGCAGCGGCCTCCAAGGGCAGAAAGAGGCTGTAGCAAAAATAGCTAATAACCTGGAAAGCATATTGCAGGCAGGACACGAGATAGTTATCGTGCATGGCAATGGGCCGCAGGTTGGCAATATGCTTTTTAGGGGCGAAGTTGCCAGCCATGCCGTTCCCCCGGTTCCTTTGGATGTTTGCGGCGCGGATACACAAGGCGCAACGGGCTATTTTTTGCAACAATCACTGCGAAATTTACTGCGGCGCGAAGGGATTAAACGCGAGGTAACGGCCGTTGTCACCCAAGCCGTTGTCGATCAGTCCGATCCGGAACTGGCGGCGCCCATCAAAGGGATAGGCCCCTTCTTTGATGCCGAAAGAGCGCAAAAGTATGGCAATATGCGCGGCTGGGAATTCATTATGGTGCCGGGTCGCGGTCAGCAAAGAGCAGTCCCGGCTTTGCTTCCCCGGCAGATTCTTGAAATTAACTCGATCCGTTACTTGATGGAACACGGCACAATCGTTATTTGCGGCGGCGGCGGCGGTATCCCGGTCAGTTACGATGAACAAGGTAATTTGATAGGCGTTGAAGCTGTCGTGAACAAATCGCATACCTCGATACTTCTCGCCGATGAAGTGGGCGCAGATACTATTGTATTTGTCTCGCAGTGGGAAAAAATAAGGCAAGCATTCCCTCAGAGTATAAAAGATGGGTTTACTCGTCTAACGCTGACTGAGTTGAATGCGTTGATAGAAGAACAAGATGATTTAACAGATTCAATGTATTTGAAGTTGGTAGCCAGTAGTAAGTTTTTACAGGCTGGAGGGAAATCAATCTGGATTATCCCGTCTGAGCAACTGAGAACCGTATTGGATCAGGATTGTGGAATTCAGTTAGTTCCTGATCCAGAATAATTACCGTCACATCACTCGATTAACTCAGTAAAGACGCTTTATCGCTCTTCACTCAAATTTCCAGTTTTGTGACGAATTTGAAGAGGATAAATGTATGTCTGAGAAAATCGCAGTCATTGCGATCGGGGGAAACTCCCTGGTCAAAGATAAAGCCCACCAAAGTATTGAAGACCAATACCAGGCCATAAAGGAAACCAGCTTTCATGTTGCCGACATGATCGAAAATGGTT
>JANTHP010000147.1 GCA_024762395.1 Anaerolineae bacterium
TCGTAATCGTATTCGTGATCGATTTTTTCGATTACGAATACGATTACGACAACGATTACGAGTATCGACAAAAAATTGTCGATGTGGGCGCGTAAGCGCCTAAGGAAACACCGTCACCATAACCTGGTCACTGCCTATAGCCCCCTCATTATCCGTTACCGTTAGCTCAAAAATAAGCACCACGACTGGATAATTCTTTACTTTGGGCGCTCTAAATCGTGGCATAGCTGTGTTGGCTCTACGTAAAATTACAGTTGGGCCAGATATTTGTGTCCAAGCATAACTCTCAATCGTCCCATCCAAATCATAAGAGCCGGAACCATCAAGCGTTACCCTGGCGCGTGATGGCACCGCCTGCGATAAGCCAGCATTGGCAATCGGCGCGATATTGCCTACGCCGCCGTCATTTGCATCAAACGTGCCCATCACAACTGGGTTGCTTGGCGAACTCACATCCACCACCCGCAGCGTGCTGCCGCTGCGAACATACGCATAATTATTGGAAACAACAACATCGGTTGCCCCATTAGAATCATCAAATCCAATTTCATAGGGAGCCGTTTTGTCTGTCACGTCCAGCACACGCAGCCCCGACCCCCCGTTGGCAATGTAAGCATAGTTGCCAACGACGAAGATGTCATTCACGTTATTCGTCGTATAGGTGCTGACAAATGGGAGAGAGCTTTGACTGGCATCTAAAATCTGAATGGGGCCTGTCCCTGATGACGTGTACACGTAACCGCCAGTTGCAAATAATTCGTAAGAGGTGGCGTAAATATTTGATCCGGCTGAACTAAGCGACCCGTCGGCATTGATAGCGTAGCGAATCGTATCAGGGCCGGCCAGATAAACCAGCCCATCATCGGCGGCATGAACTTCGCGGGATGGATTGCCTCCTTGTCCGTTAAAGCCAAAATCAATAGGATTAGCGGGGTCGGATATATCCAACCAATGCAAATAGCCCCAACTGGTAGACACGTAGGCCGTATTGCCTACCACATCTACCGATACGGCCGGTGTCTCAACCCCAAAATAATAGAGCGGTGTGACACTAATTTGTTGAGGTGCGGCTGGATTTTGAATATCCCAAATTTCCAAATCCCCTTCGTCGGCGGCAATATAAAGACGCTGCGTGGCGCTGTCATAATGTAAATCTTGGATGACGCCTGCTGTTTGGATGCTGTCTGTGACTAGCACGGGGTTAGTTGGATCAACAACATCGATCACAATAACACTTCCACCGAATGGTGAAAAAGCGAGATTACGGGCGGCGTCGAAAGCCAACCCTTTTGTTGTTGAGAGTGCGTTGACGTTAGGCGGGGAGGCGGTTAGGCCAAAAATAAAAAGCAAAGCTAAAAATAATAAGGTGGAACGCTGTAAGAGTTTCATTTATTTCTCCTTATATGATAGGTGGTGCTTGTTTCACTAATGGACTGGAGTCTGGCGAAAATTCAAAAACAGTCGAATGTATGGGCGGTCTGAGACCCGCCCGTACCAGAGAAAAAATGGAAAAACACCAGAGTTCAGTAATGTAGAAGGTATAACCGGGAAATTACCGGGCGATTATAATTTTCTTACAATTTAGTTACAGTAGGTGAAAATATGGAATGCTACACAAATCATAAGGGTGTGTTTCAAATACTTAGGCCAAAGTGACAGTCGTCTAAAGGCTTTATGCAAGCATAATCGATAGATTTCTTGTTCAACGCAGCTAACTTTGGCAAGCCTTGCCCCATCTTTGCTGCCGAATGATAATACTCACGTAACTATATAGCGGAGCTATTATTGACTGCTGACTGTTAATTATTTCCAAGGGGGTATGATGAAAAAAATGCGGTTAACCTTATTATGGACAGGCTTCGCGGCCTTGTTTTTGCTTATTCCGGTTTGGTCGTTATGGGCGCAAACAGACAGCGGCGTTGACGGGATTACGGCCGTTACTGACGAAGCGTTTGAACTGGAAGTGATTCGGCTATCCAACATTGAACGCACAACGCGCGGCCTGCATCCTTTGCAGCGCAACAGCAACCTGACCGACGCCGCCCGCGCCCATAACCAGGACATGATCATCAATAATTTCTTCGATCATCAAGGGTCTGATGGCTCTTGGCCGGATGAACGGGCTTGCAACGAAGGGTATACGCCGTATGGCTGGGGCGATTGTTTTGTGGGCGAAAACATCGCAGCCGGATACACAACGCCAGCCAGCGTCGTGGCCGGTTGGATGGCCAGTCAGGGGCATAAGGATAACATCCTGAATCCTGATTATCGCGAGATTGGCGTCGGTCATAGTACAAGTACCAGCCCAGAGGATTATGGTGATTATTGGACAATGGTTTTAGGAGCACAGCCATTTGTGCTGCCGGTTTTTATCAACAACGATGATGCAGAGACGATTACGCGGGATGTGACCATAACACTGACGAAGGAAGATGTTTCCAGTTGGGGCAGCATTGGCGAGATTACCGGCGTAAAAATTAGCGAAGACCCGTCATTTGCAGGCGTTTCATGGGTAAGTTGGTCGCAAACAAAGCCGTTGACGCTGTCATCGGGGAATGAAACAAAGATAGTTTATGTCAAATTTACCGATGGGACGAATGAGGTAACGAGCAGCGACACAATTGTGTTGAACGAACCGGTACCAATTTTAGCGGTATTCCCTTCAAGTTTAGTGTTTTTGTCGGAGTGGGGCAGCGGGCAGACTATTCCAGAAGTTTTCTCAATCTCGATTGAAAACAGCGGCGGGGATGTATTGAACTGGACGGCCGTTTCCGACCAATCCTGGCTTCTTCCTCTATCCGATTCAGGAACAGCGCCGGACAGTACGGCCGTTTCTATTGACAACAGCAGCGGTATTTTAGATACAATAGGAACAAACACAGGCAACATTACCATAACGGCAACCAATCCCGACGCCCAAAACACACCGCAAACCGTCCCGGTAACCGTTTTGGTAATAGATACAATTTATTCGGTTCATTTACCGGTAATTCAACGATGATTGGAGCCTGGTAATTAGCCGCCAACAGGCAGCAGCGGGAGAATCAAATGGACAGCATTAAATGGGGTTTACTTTCAACAGCCAATATCAACCGCCGATTGATTCCGGCCATCAGGGCGTCAAAACGGGGGCAGGTAACGGCCGTTGCCAGCCGCACACAACAATCCGCCGACGCTTACGCCGCCCAGTGGGAAATTCCGCAAGCGTTTGGCAGCTATGAAGCGATGCTGGAGTCGGATGCAGTGGATGCCGTGTATATCGGGCTGCCGAACCATTTGCACGCCGAGTGGAGCATTAAGGCGATGCAAAACGGCAAGCATGTGTTGTGCGAGAAACCGTTCGCCCTGTCGTTAGCGGAAGTGGATGAGATGACGGCCGTTTCCCGACAAACAGGCATGGTTCTGGCTGAAGCATTCATGTACCGGCATCATCCCCAAACCAAACTTGTGGGCGAGTGGGTGCGGGACGGCCGTCTGGGCGACATCGTCTTAGTACGCGCTCATTTCAGCTTCATGCTGCAAAATCGGGGCAATGTACGCCTGGTTCCTGAATGGGGCGGGGGCTGCTTATGGGATGTGGGCGTTTACCCTTTGAGTTTTGCCCAATTTGTCATGGGCGGCCCGCCGCAATCCGTTTGGGGCGAACAATGGCTTGGGCCATCCGGCGTAGATGAGTCGTTTAGTGGGCAGATGGATTACGGCAACGGCCGTCACGCCCAAATCAGCAGCGCCTTCCGCCTGCCATTCCATACCTGGGCTGAGGTGATAGGTACGAAAGGGCGATTGACGTTAAATCGGCCGTTTGTAGGATTAGAGAAAGGGCGTCAACTCTTGTTCTATCACCCTGACGACAAGGTTGAGGAAATCCCTGTGCCCCAGAAAGAATTGTACCTGGGTGAAGTAGAGGATATGCACGCTGCCATTTTGGATGGGCAGCCCAGTTACCTGACGTTAGCAGAAACGCGCAGCCATGTGCAAACCGCATTAGCGCTGTACGAATCAGCCCGTACCGGGCAGCGAGTATTTCTCAAGAACCGGTGAAAGGATTACCGATTGATTTAGCATCGAGCCATGCCTATGTTAGAAACAAACGCTTGCCAGGAAGAATTGGATCGGCTGCGCCGCAGCGAAGCCTCGTATCGCGCGCTGGTTCAAGCCATCCCCTATGGCGTGCAAGAAGTAGATACGGACGGCCGTATCACCTTCGTTAACCCTGCATTTTGCCGCACACTGGGCTATGCCGAAGATGAGCTTCTGGGGCGCTTCATCTGGGAACTACTGCCCGATGAAATGGATCGTACCCAGTTGCAAGAAACAGTACGCTATTTGCATACATTCCACCCCCCACCTGAATCACATTATGCTATAGCGCAAACGAAAGACGGCCGTATTATTCAAACCCAAACTGACTGGGTCTATCGCCGCACCCCCGATGGAAACATCACCGGAACCATTGCCATCATTACCGACATCACAGCCCGCAAACAAGCAGAGAAACAACTAGAAAACTATGCCCGGCGGCTGGAGATTGTCCATCAAGTCGCCCAAGACATTTTGGCAGCCCAATCTCCGGAAGCCATCGCCTATGCCGCGCTATCACGGATTCGTGACGCACTGCCATTTGCTCGCAGCAGCTTAGTTTTGTTTAACTTCGAGGCTGACGAAGGGTATATTTTAGCCAGTTTCGATCGTCAGGAAACCGGCATCCGCGCGGGAACATCGCGTCCCTTGAAGGAATTTGATATAGATGAACGCCTTTTTGCCGGTGACTATGTTGTGCGCGAACACCTGGATGGTGTAATGCCGGCGCTGGTCAACCGCCTGAAAAATGAAGGCATTCGTTCTTATTTGAGTTTCCCTTTACTTGTGCAAAAGGAACTAATCGGAGCTTTGTATTTAGCGGCTGGCGAGTTAAATATTTACATCGATCAGTACGTCGAGACACTGCGAGAAATCGCCGAATTTTTGGCAATAGCCATTCAACAGGCAAATTTACATGCGCAGGTTCAACAACATGCCGATATTTTGGAACGGCAAGTGGCCATACGCACGCGCGATTTGACAGAAGCCAATAAAAAACTCAGAGAAATGGATCAGCTAAAAACCAAATTTATCTCTGATGTTTCGCATGAACTACGCACGCCAGTCACCAATTTGGGCTTGTATCTTGATTTGTTAGAAAAGGGCAATCCAGATCGCGCATCACGCTACCGGCAAGTGCTGCGGGAACAAACCAACCGCCTAAAAACGCTTGTCGAAGGCGCGCTGGATTTATCTCGGTTAGATATGCGGCGCGATGAGGTAAAGTTGATCCCACAGGCGTTAAAACCGGTTTTTGAAAAAACGGTGAGCGCTTTTAGCGCCATTGCCACGAAAAAGGGGCTAACGCTTGATGTGACTGCTGCGCCAAATTTACCGTTAGTTAGGATGGATGCGGAGCAGATGGGACGCGCGATTGGTCATTTACTGGAAAACGCCATCCGATACACGCAGTTTGGCGGCGTACAAGCGCGAATTTTTATGGTGGAAACGGCCGTTTCCGTTGTCATCCAGATCAAAGATACTGGCATGGGATTGGATGAGGAAGATTTGGCTCACTGCTTTGAACCGTTTTATCGCGGTATACGGATGGGGCAGTTAAACATCCCTGGAAATGGGTTGGGGCTGGCGTTGGCACATGAGATTGTCGCCCAGCATAACGGCCGTATCGAAGTTAAAAGCGAAGTTGACAAAGGCAGCGCCTTCGCCATCTGGCTGCCCGCCGTAGTGGAGAAAAAAGCATGACACCGCACTTTACCACTTCACAAACCGCGTCGAAACGGTTATGCTTATCTTAAGTTACTGCCGAGAAGATTTGTCAAATTTTTAGCATGACCAAGCAATTATCAAACCAAATTTGACAAATCTATGAGGACACCTGAATAGTTACAAACGACAAGGAGTACAAAACTATGACCTTATACGCTGGCAACAAGCCAGATACAGACGATGTTCTTAACGAAGTGCCCGATGAAGAACGAATGAAAGCGTTGGTAAACACCATCAGCGCCTACATTGAACATTATCATGGCGGCGCGGTACAGATGGTGGCTTATGAAGACAATAAGCTGCAAGTAAAGATGACCGGCGCTTGCGAAGGCTGTGCCCTGGCCCCGGCTACGCTGCACGGCTGGGTGGAAGGCACTGTGAAACAATTTTTCCCTAACCTTGAAACCGTCGAAGCTGTTTGAATCCTTATCCAACAAACGTATCGTTGGATAATTGCATAATCGTTGCAGAGTAGGCGTGTAATCGGCAAATTTGCGTGCCGGTAACATGCTACAATGTGACAATGCTAAAGAAAAGAGTTTTCTGGCTTGTTGCATTGGTTATTGGACTAGGCGCTGTCGGCTGGATGGCGCTGCCTATTTTAACAAACGCGCTGCCAAGCGACATCCGGCAGCGTTTACCCCATGAGTTTTTGGCGCTGTTACAAACGCCTTTACCCACAGCTTTACCGGCGCCAGAGGGCGTGGATGCGACCGCAGCCACGCCCATCCAAATCAATATCCCCGTTCTGCCCACAGCCACAGCTGCATCTACCTTGCTGCTGGCAAACACATCGGCAGCGATGGTAACGGCCGTATCCACTAACACGCCCACACCCACGCTTACCCCAACACCCTTTCCCCCCCTGCCAACCGCCTTCCACATTCAAGGAATCAGCAACATTCCCCAGAAATTTAACAATTGCGGCCCGGCTAATCTTAGCGTAACCCTGGCATTTCATGGGTACGAAGCGGCGCAGTTAGACATTGCGGCCAGCCTCAAACCAAATAATGACGACCGCAATGTATCGCCGCACGAACTGGTCGCCTACGTCAATAAACAGACACCGCTGCATGCGGCTGTCTACAGCGGCGGCAGCCTGGATTTACTCAAACGGTTTATCGCTGCTGGATTTCCGGTGATTGTGGAGAAAGGACTGCTGCCCAACGAGTGGGAAGGCTGGATGGGGCATTACCTGACGATCTATGGCTATGATGACGCAGCGCAAGAATTTACCAGCATGGACACCTATCTCGGCCCCTGGGATGGCGGTGTGCATACGGACAGCTATGCGGAAATGGCTGAGGATTGGAGCCATTTCAATTATGTGTTTGTAATTGTATATCCGGCGGAGAGGGAAACGGCCGTTCACACCCTCCTCGGCCCCCAATTGACCAACCCGCTGACCATGTGGCAGCAAGCGGCGCGAACTGCCCAATCTGAGATTAACGCCCAGTCTGACAATGCGTTTGCCTGGTTTAATCTGGGAACCAGCCTCACCCATTTGGGCCAACTGACCGGCGAGTCGGAATTTTATGTCAATGCTGCCGCCGCTTTCGATCAGGCGCGCATCATTGGGCTGCCCCGGCGCATGTTGTGGTATCAGTTTGAGATGTATGAGGCATATTTGGAAAACGGCCGTTACCAGGACGTACTAACCCTCATCAACGCCACCGAAATCAGCGAAGGCGGCCGTAATGTGGAAGAAACCTACCTCTATCAAGGATACGCCTTGCTGGCGGCGGGTAAGCCGACAGAAGCCGCCGCCGCCTTTCAACACGCCCTGGAACTCAACCCCAATTTCACGCCCGCTCAAAAAGCATTAGACAATTGAGATTGGAGATTGGAGACTGGACAACTCTCCAGTCTCCAATCTCGCGCAAACGGATCAGTTTTCGATTGCCAAGATAACAGGCAAGAACACCCGTGGTTGTATTAAACTAATGACAGTTACCTGCTCTGTAGCAATGTGACTGCCAACCGCATTTTGCGCCGTCAGCGTTACTGTGAACGTGCCGGCCGCCGCATACGCATGGGTCGGATTGATGTCATTGCTTACCGGGCTGCCATCGCCAAAATCCCAGGTAAACGTCAAGTCAGAACCGGTTGAGGTGTTGGTAAACACGGTTGTCTGGCCTAATTCATCAGGACTAGAGGACGTAAAGGCGGCTTGCGGCGCTAACAGGATGTCTACCGTATCGGTGTACACATCCACGCCCAGCGTATTGGTTACTTGCAGGGTAACGGTGTAGGTTCCCACTGACGCATAGGTGTGGGTAGGATTTTCCAGCACGGCCGTCACGCCATCGCCAAAATCCCACAGGTGGTTCAAATCCGTACCCAGCGATGTGTTGGTAAACGCCGTCTCCTGCCCCAACGCATCCGGACTGGATGAGGAAAAGGCAGCTTGCGGAGCTGTCGCAAAAACGCATCCCGTCTCGGCAGACAATCGAACGTCATCTACATGCCAACCATCTTTTGTAACCGAATAATCGGTATTCAACCGGAAACGAATCCGCGCTTGTGCCTGATTATCTAACTGCGGCAAGGAGAGTGTGACAGATTCCCAGTTGTTGCTGTTACCATCCCAACTGCCGACCATACTCCACGTGGTTCCGTTATTCGTAGAAACTTCGACATAGCAATAATCATATCCCGATTCTGTATCGCAAATGTGCCAGAAGTCCAACTCTATACCGTCGTAATCGGTCAGGTCAAGGGGAGGTGAGGTAAGCGATACGTTGCGATTATTATCGTAATCCTCGCCGGGACTGTCGGTCCAACTATAGTTGCCGCTATACGCGTCTTCGTCGGTGATAGCCCAAGGGGAATCGGCCGTCCAGCCGATGTTGCCGCTTTCGACATCATCGCGAAAAGGGATGCAGTACGGTTCCAGGGTGAAACCTTGTTGAATTGTCTGGTTATCGTAGGCAACGACGGTAGCTGTGGCGGGCTGATAATTGGGAGAGTTGGGAACGGCCGTTACCTCATATGTCCCACTTATCACCAACATCTCATACACACCAGAAACTGGGTCTGTGGCAATTCGGAAAATATCATCTGTCTGGATAGTGGCCGACAAAGGTTGGCCAGAATACAATGCCGTTACCTGCCCGCCAATCGTCGGCGCTGTTGCCGGATCAAGCACATAGAAAAACTCCGCGCTCACCGCGCCCCAATTGCCCGCCGCATCCTGTCCGCGCACAAAAACGATGTGGCGGCCGGTTGATAAACCGCTGGTATCCATGACAGCCTGGGCGCTTTCGATGGGGTTGTTGAAACTGCCGTCAACGGCCGTCATCGCATTCGTAATCGTCCCCGTAATCCAGAACGGCGTATCAATCGCATACTCAGCCGCAGCAATGTTTTGCGTCGGCTCCGTGCCATTTTGATTATTGTAGCGCGTATCATTAAGCGTCACCGTCATCGTCACCGCATCGCCGGGAGCCACAGCATAGGTATCCAGCGCCAAATTCAGCGCGTCCGGTCCTGCCGGAGTCATGTACGGTGTTCCCGTCGTTTTGGCTGCATAAATCAACGCTTCCATATTGTCCGGCAAAATGGTGTTTTCAAACGTGCCGCAGTCCTGGAAGAAAGCAGTGCCCAGCTCAAACGTATAGGCCGCCAAACCTAAATCGCCATAAGCAAAATCATCCGTCGTGCCATCCGTCGGGTACAACCCAATCGCCTGATCCGGCTCATAGCCATTAAAATAGGCGAATTTGCGACCCAGCGTTTGCAGCGCCGTGCCGTTGGGGGCCACAGTGCTGGTGAATCCCCAAGGCCACAAAACCAATTGACTGTAGCTGTGAATATCCAGGAAAATGCCCATCGCATCATCCGGGGCGGCATCGTTTAGGCCGTCCCCTCGTTGGTCGGGGAATTCGCTGCGAACGTATGCTTGAATCGCCTGGGTCTCCGGCTCTGAAGCAGCCAAAGGGCCGCGATAAGTCTCACTGCATTCGGAACCACTGGAACCGCCGCAGCAGCCCCACTGGAACTCAAAGTTGCGGTTCAAATCGGCCCCGCGTGAAGTTGAAGTTGGGCTGCAATAATTTTCATTGGTGTTTTTGCGCCAGGATAGACCTGTTTCGGCTTGTTTACGGCCGTCCGGGTTAGCCTGCAGCATCAAATGAATCTCATAGTAATCCAGCAGCCAGGTCACATCCGCATCCACATCATAATTTCCCACCAGATACTCGGCAAAGCGGGTATTCAACTCCGCCGGCGTGTATTCGCGGGCGTGAACCGATGTCATGATAAACAACTTGGGCTTTGGCCCCGGCACGGCCGAATTCGTCAACCGCAGCACCATCATGTCATACCCCGGCGAGCCGCCCGGCTCGGTTTTTTCCCATGAATCACCCACATCAATCCAGGTTGCCAACTGCGGGTAGTTGGCGGCAATATCCGCTGCCGTTGCAAACGTTTCCTCCACCGTGCGGTAACAGGCAAACCCCGGAATACCGGTTGTCTGACCAGGCGCCATCACATGCGGCGCATTCATTTGGGCGGTTAACTTTTCATCAATCTCCAATCGGAACCCGGCAGCCAGCAGTTGATCATACTCCGACGGCGTCACGTCAACCACCAAATAACCGGCGTCGTAATCCACCTCCCAGGGTTCTTTCCAGGCGGCCAAATCATAAACCATTTGCCGGTCATCAAAATAGGCGCGTACCACCACATTTTCGGTCGGCAGCATCGCTTCATCAACGGCCGGAACCGGCAACGAGGTCAATGCCAGCGCCAAACCAGTACCTATAAAAATCACCAATGCCAACAAGGCGAACTTCTTCATTTGCTATCTCCATTTTTTATTGATTGGACTCTGGCGTTTTTTGAAACTCTCTCCAGTAGGGGCGGTTCGCGAACCGCCCCTACGCCTCAACTGAAAATCAATTTTCGCCAGACTCCAGTTGTTGATTGCAAGTGGTAAACAGTGTGCGGCGTGTCCAGAAGCGTTACCCGCCGCTCGCCGCTTACCATGCATGTTAACTTCATGAAGCCCGAAAAACCCGGAAATTTTCAAGCCTGATTACTATAGGGCAAATGCTCATCCCGTCAAATCACCCCCCAATCCCAATTGTTAT
>JANTHP010000148.1 GCA_024762395.1 Anaerolineae bacterium
CTTTGCCATGCCCAGCCTGTATGAAGGATTTGGCCTGCCGCTTTTAGAAGCGATGGCGTGTGGAACGCCTGTCCTGTCCTCCAATATGTCTAGTTTACCGGAAGTGGTGGGGGAAACGGCCGTTCAACTGCCTCCCACCCAAGAAATCGCCTGGACCCAAGCCATTACCAGCTTGCTGGAGAATCCCGCCAAACGCACCCAAATGATTGCCGGCGGATTCCGGCAAGCGCGACGTTTCACCTGGCATAAATCCGCCCGGCAGTTGCGCAATATCTTTCAAAATTTGTAGCTGCTAAGGTGACGGTCATTTTCTCCAGAGGGTATCGCCACAGCGCGATGCGTTTTTAGTGGCTGTGACCTCTGGGGGGAATAGTTGCTAAAATCTGTCATAAACACATTCGCGGTTATCCCCTTTCGATTGATACC
The DNA here is from genome assembly GCA_024762395.1 of Anaerolineae bacterium. GTDB lineage: Bacteria > Chloroflexota > Anaerolineae > Promineifilales > Promineifilaceae > JACKCC01. Next base: position 427 of record JANTHP010000148.1, read on the forward strand.
AAAGTACTGTTGCTATCGTCCACCAAAAAGTTAAAAATAGGATCATAGTAACGTAGTACCAAAATAGATAATCAGACTGAAGCCCCAATTGGTAAAAGAAGGGAGTGACATGGGCATGGCGACGATGGTTCAACGGCAAAGGGGATTCGCTAACCTGATCGAAGAAATTCGGATTTGGTTAGTTCGTCAAATGTTTCACCTGCTTTGCCAAATAAACCCAAAACAAACATCGGAGCAGCCAGCCAGACTGATGACAGAACCATATGCACAGCTAGAAGAGATGGCGAAGGTGCGCGTCCTAACCCGTACCAGTCAACGGAGCGCTTTCGCCCTCATCACCGTTGGTGATTCTGATGACCGGCGCTATTTGTTGCAGTGGAATGCCAATTGGGGAATGTTCAACTTGATTGGCGGGAAAGTAGATAACAGCCGCGGCGATTCCAACTCCTTTCGGCGCGCTATCGAGCGCGAACTTGAAGAGGAGTTGGGTATTTCCTGCCCCGAAGAATGCATCGTCCGTCAAGAATTGGCCCAACTCCAAATGAAACAATTCTCACGCAGAGAACGAATTGTCAAAAATTATCATTTTGCCATTTTTGAAGTAGACATATTCCCGAAATTGTCGCTTAACCATAAGCAGTCAAAGTTTTTTGCCCGCTGGCTCTCTACCGGACGCGAAAATGTATTTGTTACCAGACAGGAGATTGAGAACCTCCATACACGATCTGGCCGCCTCATTTCAGCCACGACTCGCTCTATCTTGCATGAGATAGGCGAGTTAGCCACACCCCTCCACATTAGCTGACTTCCTCGCACATGCGTTTTCTTGGCGTAAATTAGTACCAAATTCCTATCCTCCATTCAACATAATAGTACTAGTTTCCTATTCAGGGGTGTACACGCCTTGCATTTATGGGCGATAATGTATACATAATATATAATCAAACCGATTTCTATACGCAGTACCCAGATTTATATATGTTTATTTGCGCGGACTATTCAATAGTTGCGTCGTTTTCATTTGAGCAATGACTCACTGCCTAAACCGTTTATATAGGCAATGGGTGCATTTCAAATGTTGAACCAAAGTGACAGTCACGGGGCAAACGGCCTTAGTTTAGCCAAGATTTTACGCCCCGTGACTGTCACTTCAACCGAATGAAACACACCCATAGGCAATTCGTGAGAGGTATTGACAATGGTTACAACTGGTTTATTTCATGGCGTAATGAAGTTGAAGACATTATGTGTCGGCGGACATTTTACACAAATGCCCGACGATACATCTTCTGGTGAATTCCCCAGGAATGTGCTGGCGCACACCAACGATTTTTACTTTTTGGCAGGGATTGCCTACGATAGAGCCTTAGATATTGTACTTCAAGATCGTGATATTGATCTGGTATTTGTGGACGCTGATTATGATGCGTTGTCGGAACTCACCATGTTCATCACCCAAGTGCAAGAAATTCGGCCCAAGCTGCCTGTCGTCATATTTACCAGCGGCGCTGATGATAAAATGCGATACCTGATGCGCAGTGGCGTTGCCTGGCATTTTACAAAACATTCTTCGGCCATTAACCGTCTGGCCGCGCAAATTCAACGATATATCTTTTCTCCGGTTAGTTGGGAGGAAGTGTTTGAACAGTATGCGAGCGATGCGGTAAAACCGCGCATTGAACCGGGGTTAAGTTATGCCGACCTGGAGGCGCTGAGTAAAAACCCTGAAGAACGCTATATTATCAAGCGATTGTTTGCCAATAGTGATGTGGTTCAGATTTTCCGCATGGATGAGGGGCTGAGTGGATCGCGTATTTATACGGTAAAGCCGGCTCACCAACTGCGCCGCATTTTGAAAATTGATGCGGTTGACCATTTAGAGGCAGTGCGGGAAAAACAGGAGCGATTGATTCAGCCTCGGTTAAATCGGCGGATTGGTCAGATTCAGGGTAAGTTGGTGCGCGGCCAGCATATGGCCGGAACGTGTTACAGTCTGGCCGGTTCGAATCGGGACGCGATTACGCTAACCCAATTTTTGCAAGACCAAAACCGGGTGCGTAAAGAGGTGATTGACAGTATTTTGGAGCAACTGCGTGTCAGTTTGGACCAGCTGTATGCGGGCAGCAGCGATACGGAGCTGCGTTATTGGGCGCCGCTTTATGCACGAGTTTTACCAACATATTTCACATTAGAAGACGCTGAACTGGTGGAACCGAATGATTACAGCGCCGATTTTGTATTTTCGGCGGATGAGTTGACGACATTATCGGCCGTTCCGGGAAACCAAACATTGCAGGGCATCAACGAGGCTGTTCTGGAGGGAGAACAGCCAGAAGTTATTCTCAAGAATTTTGAAGTAGCGGAGTTGGATACCCAGCGGGGGATATTGTATCTCCATGATGATTTAGTGGCGCGTTACCCTGTTTCATCGTTAGTTCGGGGGAAAAATCACCCCATTTTGCGGTTTAAGGTGGCGCTGCAAAAATCGGAATGGGAGATGTTGACGCATCCGGTTTTTCGGCGTGGCAAACGTATTTGTGTGCGCGGGCGTGTGACGGATACGCAAGATACGATTTTGGGGCGCAGCGTTGCCGAGGTGACAGGGAAGGCGTTCGATTTTCGATCTGAGGAGTTTGAGTTGGCGTCGGGCCGTTTTATTTCACCGTTGACCAATGTGCGTAGTTTGTTGTGGGAGATTGGCCGCGAAGATATGATTGTGCCTATTCCTCAAGTATCGCCAGTGCTGCATGGCGATTTGAATACGAGCAATATCCTGGTTGAGGTTGGGGATGATGTGCCGGTGTGGCTGATTGATTTTTCGGATGCACGACCGGGGCATATTTATTTTGATCTGGCAAAGCTGGAAGTGGAATTTCGGACTCATATTTTCTACCGTTTGTTTAAGGAGATGGTGGATGAGGGGATGTGGGATATGGATACGGCCACTAAATTCGCTTTGTTGGTGGAGAATATGCTGCTGCAAGCGGTTGAGGGGACGTTTGAGGATTTTGTGGCGGCGCTGCGCGAATTGCGGCCGGAATGGTATGACAGTTTATATACGCATTTCCCGCTCTATTCGGAGAATTTGCTTTACTTCTTGTTTTCGCTGAGAAAGATTGCTGAAACGCATAGCCCTGAACGGTTTAAGTATCATTATCCTGTGGCGGTGTTTTTCCAGAGTATTTCGGTTTTGAAGTATGAGGGGCTGGCGGAGGCTCCCTGGTATCCCTGGTCGAAGCGGTTGGCGCTTTGTTGTGCGGTGGTGTCTGGTAAGCAGGCGATTGAGGAGGTGGAACGGCCGCGTGAAGTAGCTGAGGTGTTGAATGTGCTGCGCCAACGGTCGGCGTTTTCGCTGATTACGGTGGGAAGCGGCGAGGAACGCAAGTTTTTGCTGCAATGGAATGATAACTGGGGCATGTTTAACTTGATTGGCGGCAAGATTGATAATGAGAAGGGGGATAGGGATTCGTTTGCGCGGGCGATTCAGCGGGAATTGTTGGAGGAATTGGGCTTGAAGAGTCCCAAGGATTACCGGATTATGCGGGAGTTACGGCCGTTAATGCACCGTCAGTTTTCGCGTCGTGAATATATTTTCAAAGATTACGAATTTCGTATATTCAAAGTGGAGTTTTTGCCGCGCCACCCCTTGTCGCAGGAAGAATATGACCGATTTGCCCAGCGTTTGTCGCCGGACCGCGAGAATTTGTTGGTGACGCGCACCGAAATTGAACGCCTGCGCACGGCCGACGGCCGTCCCATCTCCGAAACAACCCGCATGATCCTGCAAGACCTGGGCGAAATCACAGCCTCTGAAACAGATGATATATTTGCGCCTTTAGACTTCCAATTGGACAGCTCCGAACTCATCGTCAGCCGGGGGCGGGCGCAGTTGACAGGGGTGTTAGTGAATCCCCAATTCAGCAGCTTGATAGAAAACGTGGCGATAGAAATCCTGCCATCCGGGGGGTACGAGACTGATGTGGATTCGGCCCTCATTCAAATTGACGCCCTGGGCGCAGGCGAGGAGGCGCCCATCTCAATCTGGCTGCAGCCGCGCGAAAAAGAAGCGACTGTGCATCTACGCGCTACCTATTATGATGTGCGTGGCCACGAATTCCGACAAATTCTGGAAGGCAAAGTGCGTTTTGAAACCCAGGACCGTTCCCTTTTCCATATTAACAACCCGTATGTTGTGGGCAAACCGCTCACACCGGCCTCTGAAGCGCTCTACATGGGCCGCGAGGATGTGTTTATGTGGATCGAGGAGAATTTGATTGGCAAAACACAGCCGCACACCTTAATTTTGTACGGGCAGCGACGAATGGGAAAAACGTCAACCTTGTACCAATTGGTAGGCGGTAAACGCGGACAAACCATCCGCGAATACCCCGGTTATCCCATTTTCCCTGTTTACATTGATTTACAACGCCTGGCGGGCAGCGATATGCCTGAGTTTTTTGACCGGTTGTGCCATCAAATTGTACGGGTTCTGGATGAGCGCAACATTTTGGTATCAGCGCCGGATGTTTGGTCGAGTAATGGGTCAATCTACAATGATTTTGATGCGTTTTTGGACCGGGTTGAGGCCAGTTTGCCGGAAAATGGGCTGCTTGTTGTGATTATGGATGAGTTGGAGCAGTTACAGGTGAGTGTGGAAAACGGCCGTTTAAGCGAAGACATCCTCCCCTATTTGCGCTCACTTATGCAGCACCGCTCGCGGATTACATTTATTTTAGCCGGAACCAACCAACTGGTTGAAGATTATTGGAGCATCATCTTCCACGTTGGTATCAGCCGCGAAATTGATTCCTTGAGCCGAGAAGAAACCGAAAAACTCATTCGTGAACCCGTCTCGCCCATGATTCAATATGACGATTTGGCCGTAGACCGTATCTGGCTGGCAACGAAAGGGCAGCCTTATTTCAGCCAACTCATTTGCCACCGTCTCATCAGCGATACCAACCTGGAAGGGCGTAAAAGCAATACCATCACCATTACCAATGTGCGGGAAACCATTGACAAAGTTATTGATGGCGATGACAGCCATTTGCAATATCTATGGAACGAAAGCTCAAACGAAGAACAATTTGTACTGGCGGCGTTGGCCGGTACGCATGAAGCAGGCGAAGAAAGCGTCCCCCGCGTGGAAATAGCCTCCCGCCTGCGTGATATGCCCTTGAGCGAAGAGGCGCTTCATGCGGCCCTTAAACGGCTTGAACTGCGCCGCCTGGTGACTCGGCAGCCGGTTGAACGGCAGATACAACGGCGTTTGGCCCAGCCGGGCGCCTGGCAGCCGACATTGGTTAGCAAGGATTACGCTTATGCCATTACGTTCGATTTGCTGCGGCTATGGGTGCTGCGGAAGCATCCCATAGGCTCCATGATGAGTGTTGACCGCTAGTCGTTTTCGTATCAAGTTGTTTTAGCATCTGAAGGATTTCGGTATGTCTTACATTGTTGGACACCCCATCAAAAAACCGGCAGATTTTTACGGCCGTCACCATCAGGCCCTCCGCTTCTTTGAAATAATCGGCGGAACCCAGGCCCAATCACTCAGCATTTTAGGGCTGCGGCGGGCCGGGAAAACATCCTTCCTGCAATATGTGGCTCATGAAAACGTCATGGCCCGCTACTTGCCAGACCCAGACAATTACGTGATGGTTTACATGGATATGTCTTCATGTAAAACGCCATCCGAATTTTATTATCGGCTGCTGGCGCGGTTAAAACGATTGCTGGGGGAAGGCCAGCCGATTAGTTTGTTGAAAAAGTCGTCGCCAGATGCGACTAAAATGTATCACGTCGAATCCTTGTTATGTCAATACCCCGAACGGCGGGTGGTGCTGCTGCTGGATGAGTTTGACCATTTGAAAACGGCCGCTTTTGACCAGGATTTCCTCACCGAACTGCGGGCTATGACCAGCGTGCTGGATTACGAGCTGGCTTGCGTCACAGCCTCTTATTGGGATTTATACCAACTGGGCAGCCACATCGGCTTGCCGCCAACATCCCCTTTTTACAACATTTTCTATCCCACGCCGCTCTACCTGCCTGGCTTAAAGCCGTCCGTCGCCCAGGCGCTTATACGCGAACCGGCTGAACGCGCTGGATATGCAGTTGAGGCAGAAGATATGCGGTGGATTCAACAACTGGCCGGTTCCATGCCCTTCTTTTTGCAGGCGACGGCGTCGGAATGGTTCCAGGAAAAGCGGCGTAACGGCCGTCCTATCCCCGCCAAAATAGCCAGCCGCTTAGTTGCCAATATGTCCCCTTATTTTGCCCAATGGTGGCGCCATTTCACGGCCTGCGAACGTGATTTGCTTTTATCTTTAGCGCGGCAGGAACCCGTTGACCAATTGCCATATGATGAAATTGAATTAAAAGAGGCCGTTCGCCGCCTGCACCATTATGGATTATTGGTGCGGCATGGCGAACGATTCCATATCAACGGCGCGGTAGGGAAACTATGGATTCAACTCCATGCGGGTAAAATTGTGTTAAACGGCCGTAACAACACAGCCCCCCTCCCCCCAGAAACCATCAATCCGGTTACCCTGCGTCAAGCCTTGGTCACACACTTCGATATGGAAGAACTCAGAACCCTTTGCTTCGATTTAGGCATTGATTTTGACATACTCAACGGTACCGGCAAAGGCGCTAAAGCCAGAGACCTGGTCGCCTTATTGCAGCGGCAAGGCAATTTATCTTCTCTCGTTGAAGCAATTCGCAAAGAACGCGCCACCGTTACCCTCTCGTAAATGCGTGATGCGTGATGCGTAACAAATTGCGCATGTTGCTGTGATTTCCCCTTTCTGTTGCGGTTGCTTGCCGTCCGAACCCCCATTATAATGCAAGACAAGGGAAGAAAACGGAATAGGAGACATGTGAAATGGTACCAATTTACCGAACAGACGGCGAATGGGTTGCCGTCTACGAAAAGGGCAACCTGTTTAACGTTGATGGCGAATGGATTGGATTCGTAAGAGGACGCGAGGTATTTGATCCTGGCGGCTTGTACCTGGGCTTTTTGAGCGATGACCGCCGCCTTTTGCGCGCGCGCTCGCGTCCGCGCAAACGCCCGCGCCAAAATCCGCCACCCCGTCCCCCCAGGCCCTTAATTCCGGCGGCGATGCCCTTAGCTCCGCTCCTGCCTTCTTTGCCATACAGTCTCATTGATTTGTTTGAGGAATTCCCGGAGAAGCTGTCTTTCGTTTCGGAAACGCGGCCGGATATGGAGTGACGAATATATGAGACCGCGCCGGTTTCCAACCTTGCGCGGTCTGGACTCAGGTTTGATGATGGAAGGTAAATCTGTTTCAGAATCACGGGTGACGTTGACCCAATTGATGGGGCCGTCTGACGCCAATACGCTGGGCAATGTGCATGGCGGCATTTTGATGAAATTGTGCGATGAGGCCGGCGGCATGGCGGCGATCAAACATGCCCGCCGTCCGGCCGTAACCGTTACTGTGGACTCAATGAGCTTCCATTCCCCGGTACACATTGGCAATTTGGTAACGGTTCAGGCAGAAGTGACCTGGGTGGGGCACACGTCGCTGGAAACGCGGGTGGTTGTTACCGCCGAAAATATGCTGACCGGCGAAGTAACCCATACCAATACGGCTTATTTTGTCTACGTCGCCTTAGGAGATGACGGCCGTCCCGCCATCATCCCGCCCCTCATTTGCGAAACGGAAGCCGAACAGACCCGCTGTGAAAGAGCCGCCCAACGTCAGGCCGCCCGGTTGGAGCGGCGGCGGCAGGAAAACGCATGACCGAACGACGCTCAAAGCTGTTAGAGGTACTCTTAGAAGCGCCCGCCCATAAAATCATCTCCATGCCCGACCGCGATTACGGGCTGGCCGATGTCGAGCCTTTTCCCTTTTTGGCAATTGTGGGGCAGCAGGAGATGAAGCTGGCCCTGATTTTGTCCGTGATTAACCCGCGCGTGGGCGGCGTTTTGTTAATCGGCCCGCGCGGCACAGCCAAGACAACGGCCGTGCGCGCCATCACCGACTTATTGCCCCATACGCGCCGCAGCCTGTGTATCAACGGCTGCACAGAAGCACTGCTCGAAGAAGGCGGCATGGACGCCATCTGCGAAGTGTGCGCCAAGAAAGTAGGCTATGGCGAACCGTTAACCGTTGAAGATCGCGTCCGCATTTTTGAACTGCCCCTAAACGCGCGATTAGAAGATGTCGTTGGCGGCATTAACGAACGCATCGCCCTGGAACAGCAGCGGGTGCGGCTGGAGCGGGGCATTTTAGGTCACGCCGACGGTCATGTGCTGTACATTGACGAAGTGAACCTGTTAGACGACACCATCACCGACGCCATATTGGATGCAGCGGCGCAAGGCCATTACACAGTGCGGCGCGGCCCGCTGAAAATGCGTTACCGCGCCCGTTTTATGCTGATCGGCTCCATGAACCCGGAAGAGGGGCGGCTGCGTCCGCAGTTGATGGATCGGTTTGGCCTGCGGGCCGTTGTGCGCGGGTTGACGGATACCGATCTGCGCTTTGAAGCTTACCGGCAGGCAATGGCTTACCAGCATGATCCGGAAAGATTTGCCGGCATGTACGCTGCCGGTACGCTGGCCCTGGCAGCGGAGATCGAGCAGGCTCAAAAACGTCTGCCGGCGGTAACAATTAGCGATGAGGCGCAGGCGTTGGGGCTGCGCCTTATCCAAACGTTAGCGATTGACTCTAACCGGGCCGAAATCACTTTGTTTGAAGCCGCGCGCGCCCATGCGGCGGCCGATGAACGGGAGCAGGTCACTGTGACTGACATTCAAACGGTGGCTTTGTTGGCTCTGCGGCAGCGGCAGAGTCCGGGATTGACGAAGTTTTTCCAGGAGCAGGCGGCTGAGGATGAGCGTTTGCAAGTGGTTTTTGAGGAGCATAATGGCGTAGAACGAAAAACGTAAAACGTCAATTGCTGACGGCTTCGCGTTTCGCGTTTCATGTTTCACATTTTATGGCAAAATCCCATTTACGATTAGCATTGACGGCCGCTTTTACGGCCGTTTTCATTGGTTACTTTACGGTTTGGCTGCCCGGCCCGGCAGCGGGCTTGCGTTTTGTGGGCTTCGAGATTGGGGAGTGGATCAAGTTTCTGGGAGTCGGTTTTGCCCGCAACTGGTTTTATGCGCCGCCAATTACGTTGGGGCTGATGTTGGTAGTGTGGACGTTGACGTGGGGAGAGGCCAGCGCTGAGCGGCGGTCAGAGGGCGTCAGCCGAAGCGGCCGTTTCCAAAATTGGCTCATGCGCGGATTGGCAGTCGGCGTTAGCTTGCTCGCTTTCCCAGCGATTGAAGCCATCCAATACGAGGCGGGCAGCGAGTGGCAACTGCGGCTGGCTTTAGTGGGATTGGTGTTTGTGACGGCGCTGTTGGCCGGCTGGTTGGAAAAGCGGCCGCTGCCGTACTGGCTGCCCTGGCTGCTGCTGGCATTGTTGGGTTTGGTGGGGGCTGTTGGGCCGACGCGGCTTTATTTGGCGGTACGGCCGTTCGTCAGCGAGGCGGTGGGGCTGCCTATGGGGATTGGATTGGGCGTTTGGTTGAATGGAATAGGCCATTTGGGGGTAACGGCCGTTTCCTTGAAACTTTGGCAACAAAAAAAAGAAGTTGAGTTCTGATAAAACTCAACTTCTCCAATTATTCAATTACGAATTCCCGTTTACCGACTAGCCGCCCATCTTTTCTTTAACGTAAGCGACAGCTTCGCCAATCGTCGTGATGGTCTGGGCGTCTTCGTCTGAAATTTCGCCTTCAAACTCTTCTTCAAAAGCCATAATCAACTCAACCAAATCCAGCGAATCGGCTTCCAAATCCTCGCGGAAACGCGCCGCGGGGGTAACTTGGTCTTCTTCTACGCCCAACAAATCTACTACGATAGCGCTAATACGTTCTTCTATGGTACTCATTTAACCCTCTCCTTCAGGATGTTTTTTTGAAAATAACAAATTTATTTTAGGAGTAACAGGCGGAAAGTCAAGAAAGTCCGCTTATTTCTCTTTAGAATCGTTAGCAAGAACACTTGTTAATTGGGGAAGTTACGGCAAGATGAGGGTTAAGCGGCTATCACGGGGCGGGCGGTTTTGACATGTTTCGGGAATTCGTTAGTGTCTTTAGTTTTTCGCCACCTCCTTGTAGATGATGTATCGGGAATTGGAATTCCCGATACCTACTCGAGAGGAAGTTGCGGGAATTCCAATTCCCGCAACATGCGACTCATTAGTGGCGAAAACTTCGTGACACTAACGGAATTCCAATTCCCGAAACACAAAAGTTAGGGTCATCGCCGAATAGTGTGCTTGATAAACCCATAACCATATCTGTCATTCCTGCGAAGGCAGGAATCCACTCCTCTAAAAGCATGGATTCCCGCCTTCGCGGGAATGACAAGCTAAGTGTATTCGGTTCGTTTGGTACACTAATTGGCGAAGAGCC
>JANTHP010000149.1 GCA_024762395.1 Anaerolineae bacterium
GGGCGTGCCCATCAATCCCATCACCGCCAGCGGGCAGGTTGAAGGCGGCATGACGCAGGCGTTGGGCTACGGCCACTGCGAGGAGATGGCCTACGACGAAACCGGCAATCTGGTTAACGACCAAATCGGCCCCTACCACATCTACCGCGCCGACGAAATGCCCTGGATGAAGGCGATTTTGGTGCAGACGAATGAGCCGACGGGGCCATTTGGAGCCAAAGCCATCGCCGAAATCCCCAAGGATGGCGTAGCTCCGGCCATTGCCAATGCCGTCTTCGACGCGACGGGTATCCGCTTGCGCCGTATCCCCTTCACGCCGCAGCGGGTGTATGAGGCGCTGCAAGCGTGAAACGATTTGGCAAAGGGTGCATTTCAAATGAGTTGAACCAAAGTGACAGCCACCTCGGAGGTGGCTGTCACTTTTATGATGCCGCCGCCATACCAGCATGACGGCGGAAATAAAACCAGGCTGAATCCCAAACTGGCTGCCCCTCAACTTGTGTCACGCCGTGTTCGACGTTCTCCAAAACAAATCCATCGGCGAAGCGTGTGCGAACGGCCGTTTCCAACATCCCGCGCGGCCCGTTTTCCGGCACAACACCGGGCTGACGCAGCCGGACATAAAGCAAATAAACGCCGCCTGCTCGCAGCAGACGACGTAACCCATCAGCATATGACTGCCGTTCATCTTTATCCAGATTGTGTAAGCAGCCCACATCCAGCGCCAAATCATAAGCCGGCTGTAAAAAATCAAGGGTGGCGACGGACGCCTGATGAAAACACGTGCGCGCCGACAGGCCGCCGACAGCGGCGCGGGCGGCGGCCCCTGCGACAGCCTGGGGAACATAATCTATGCCGTCTACCTGCCACCCTTGCCGGGCCAGATAGATTGCGGAACGGCCGTAACCACATCCCAAATCCAACGCCCGCCCCGGAGCCAACTTGGCCGCGACGGCCATCACTTCCGGCGGCGGCAGCGTATCATCCCAGGGAACATTTCCCATTGCATACCGGTCAATCATTCGTTGTCGTCGGTTCACGATACCATCCTCACAACCAAAATAAAACATGCACCTGCCAAATCCGCCCCAAATGGGCTTGCCACAACCATTCAATAAGCGTATGATCCAGCTAACAATTCGTCAAGGAGAACGATATGGATTCTGAACAAACTATGCCAATCAGCCCTGAACTACTCGAAATTTTACGCTGCCCGGTTGCTGTGCAGTCCAAAGAATACGGCGATGATCCCGGACGACTGGAACTTGTCCACAACTGCTGGCTTGTTTCCGCTGATTCGGGCTACAAATATCCCATCCGCGACGGTATTCCCGTTATGCTAATTGAAGAGGGCGAGAAATGGAAGGAAACGGCCGTTGCCGACCTCCCTGTTCCCCCGCCGCCTGCCTAAATCGCACTCAATACGCAATATCTCGCAAAAGGATGGATATATGAAAACCATTCTACAAATCGAAGATAATTTCGCCAATAAAATTCTGGTGGAGCGAGTCCTGGAGCCATATGATTACCGCCTGCTGCATGCCGCTGACGGCGAAACAGGAGTCACCCTGGCCTTAGAAGAACGTCCCGACCTCATCCTGATGGATATGGGATTGCCGGATATTGATGGTCAAACAGTCGTCACCCTTATACGCCAGATACCCGAGATTAAAGACACGCCCATCGTCGCCATCACCGCCTGGCCGTCGGCTACAGCGCTGCAAATGGCGCAAAGCTATGGGTGCGATGGCTGCATTACCAAACCGATTGATGTTAAAAGCTTCCCTGCCTTAATCGCCCAATACCTCAAACAAACAGAGTAACGCTTACGCCCCGCCATGGAAATCATACCAGCCGATCGCTATACCTTTGAGCAGCTAACTGAAGCGTACAATCAAACTCGCGTTGATTACCTTATCCCCATGCCCATGAATGTCGCCCGCTTGCGCGAATACGCGCATGTGTACGATATTGACCTCTCCTGCTCCTGCGTTGCAGTGCAAAATACCGTTATGCTGGGGCTGGGAATGCTTGGCGTGCGTGAAGGGCGTGCCTGGATTACGCGGCTGGGCGTTCTGCCGTCGGGACGACGCAAAGGGGTTGCCAATGCGATTATGACCGAATTGATCGCCCAGGCGGAAAAACGAGACCTTGAGGCAGTTTGGTTGGAAGTGATTGCCGGCAATGCCCCGGCCCACAAGTTATTTCACAAATTCGGTTTTCGTGAAACGCGCGATCTGATTGTCGCCCGACGGCCGCCTAACCCGGATACGGCCGTTCCCCCAAAAAACATAAAACGTGTCACCGCGCTCGACCATGAAGAAGCCATTATCTTACTTTCCCACCGGCGCAAACGCCCCAACTGGCTCAACGATACCGAAAGCCTGCAAAACACCCGCAACCTCTCCGCTCTTCTGGTTGAACTTAATGATGGCGGTCGCGGCTGGATCACCTACCATGCGGGACTGCTTCAACTCACGCGCATCCTGGTTGAAGTCACCGCCGGCGATCCGGTGAGTGTTACCGCCGCCTGCCTCAATGTGCTGCACCAACGCCATAAACGTCAAGATGCCAAAACAGAGAACATCTTCGACGATGAACAGTGGCCCGGTTTCCAAAAAGCGGGCTACATCGAATCATTCCGTCGAATTGAAATGGTCAAAAAACTAAAGTAATGAGGAGTGAGGGCTGAGTAATGGGGTGGGCACGGCTCATCTCTCGTTACTCAGCCCTCTTTACTTTCCCATGACAACGCTTTCTCCCACTGTCGTTGCCGCAGCCGCCAAACGGCTGACCGGTATTGCCAATAAAACCCCCGTTTTTACTTCCCGCACTTTGAATGAGCGCACCGGCTGTCAGGTATTTCTCAAGTGCGAAAATTTCCAGCGCGTCGGCGCTTTCAAATTTCGCGGCGCTTATAACGCCATCAGCCAGTTAAGCGATGAAGAAAAAGCGGCCGGCGTCATCACCCACTCCAGCGGCAACCATGCCCAAGGTGTTGCTTTGGCGGCTAAGTTGCTGGGCGTCCGGGCAACTATCGTCATGCCGGATAATGCGCCGACCATTAAACGGGAGGCAACGGCGGGGTACGGGGCCGAAATTATCCCCTGCGCGGCCATTGACCGGGAAAAGGTGACGGCTGATCTCATCGCCCGACACAATTACACGCTGATCCATCCTTATGATAATGACCGTGTCATCGCGGGGGCGGGTACGGCCGCCTGGGAGTTATTTGACGAAGTTGGGCCTTTGGACGCCCTATTTGTGCCTGTCGGCGGCGGCGGATTGATTAGCGGCAGCGCGTTGGCGGCGGCGGCCCAGTCGCCCGGCTGCCGCGTTATCGGCGTGGAGCCGGAACTGGGCGACGATGCCAATCGCTCCTGGCGCGCGGGAAAGATTGTTGCGCTGGATCATGTGCCGGAGACGATGGCTGATGGATTACGCACTCGTTTTATTGGCGGGCGCAATCTGGCGGTGATGCGAAAATATGTGGCGGATATGACGGCCGTTACCGAAGAAGCCATCCTGGAAACCCTTCAATTCTTATGGTCGCGCCTGAAAATCATCGTCGAACCCAGTTCAGCCGTTGCCCTGGCCCCGCTGTTTACCGGCAGCTACGACCTTGCGGGCCAGCGGGTGGGCGTCATTTTGAGCGGCGGTAATGTAGATATTCCCGATTTGAGCCTGAAATCCGGCGATTCGCAGGTTTCTCCACGCCCAATCGCCCCTCCAAAAACCTCACCGGCTCCTGAACGGCCGTCTGTTCTCGTCTGCAGCCAGATGGATGAGGCCGGGTTGGATATTTTGCGCCAGGTAGCCGATGTAACCGTATCGCCTCACTTCCAGCCGGAGACCTTTTTGCGTGAAATCGGCAACTATCAGGCGTTGATTGTGGGATCGCAGCAGCAAATCACCGACCAGATGATTGAGTATGGGTTTAAGCTGCGAGCCATTGGCAACCTTTCTTCGCGGCTGGACAACATTGATGTGAGTACGGCGCGGGATGTGGGAATTACGGTGTGCAATGCGCCGGGAAGCGGCGCGATTGCTATCGCCGAGTACACAATGTCGCGGCTGCTGCTGCTGGCAAGCCAGTTTGGCGACGGCCGTTTGGCCGGAAAAACGTTGGGCTTAGTCGGGTTCGGGCATATCGGGCAGCAAGTCGCCAAGCGGGCGCGCGCTTTTGATATGCGCATCATCGTCAACCAGCCGCGCCTGACGCCGGAATTAGCGCTCTCCATCGGCGCCGAAGTAACCGACCTGGCTAATTTGCTGCCGCAAGCCGATTTTGTCAGTCTCCATGTCCCTTACAATGCGGAGACGAATGCGTTTATCGGCCCCAAAAATCTGGCAAAGATGCGAAAAACGGCTTTTTTGGTGAATATGGGATACCCGGATTTGGTCAATGAAGCAGTCTTGTTGGAGACTTTGGAAAAGGGCGGCATTGCCGGCGCGGCTCTGGCGGCGCTTCCGCCGGGGTATATCGGCAATACGGCCGTTGCCGAGACCGTGCGTCGCCATCCAAAAGTGATTACGTCGCCCAACGCGGCGGCAATTCTGGACAGCCAAGATAAGGATATTGCCATTTCTGTTGCCAAACAAGTTGCCAAAATTTTGCGTAGCAAGCAAGCTAATGAGACGCTTTCGCTGGAATTGGTGCCCACCGAACAAGTGCTGCCCCACGAACAAATTGACGATAAACGAGTGGCGCGGCTCATGACTCGCTTGGAGGCAGACGGCCGTCTCGTCAATCCGCCAGTCACCACTTTTTGGAACGGCCGTTACATCGTCCTGGATGGCGCAACCCGTTCAACCGCCTTCAAACGACTGGGCTACAAATACCTCATCGTCCAGGTCGCCCAACCGGAACGGCATAATTTTGAACTGCACACCTGGTACCATGCCATCTCCAGCCCCCAGCCTTTTGCCAATTTGTATGAACTTATCAAAGAAATTGACGGCCTCATCCTCACGCCGCTGCCGGACAGCCAGGTACGCGCCGCCTTCCGGCAAAAAGACGCCCTATGCTATTTTCTGGATCGAGATGGCAAAACAACCCTGGCCGAAGTCGCCCCAGGGGCCGACCGGCTAACAGTAATGAATGCCCTGGTCAGCCTCTACACCAATTGGGGCGAGGTTGAGCGCACGCTCAATACGGATTTGCCGCGCTTGTTGGGACAATTTCCAAAAATGACGGCCGTTGTCATCTTCCCCCAATTTGAGCCTGAAACCGTCTTTGAAGTCGCCAGCCGCGGCGAATTACTCCCCGCCGGTCTCACCCGCTTCGTCATTCCCGGACGCATCCTGCGCCTCAACGCCAACCTGGAACGGCTCAAAAAAGAAGAATCGCTGCCCGCCAAACGCGCCTGGTTCAACCAATTCCTGGATGAAAAACTAGCCCGCAGCCGAATGCGTTACTACCAGGAACCTGTCATTTTGCTGGACGAATAAGCTATGTTTATCATTTTTGGAACCCGTTATCGCACCGTAAGAGACAACGAAGCCGCCCCGCTCACAACGCGCTGCGCCCACTGCCAGCAAATCGTACAGCTCGAACCCGTAAAAACCCGCAATTATTTTGCTTTATTCTTCGTCCCGCTCATCCCCCTGGGGCAAGGAACACCAGCGTACCGCTGTCCCAACTGCAAAACAAAATTCGCAAGATAGCCGCCGCGCCAACACACATCCTATGGGGCCGAATAAGCTGCCATGAGATGGGAAAACAATCCGCAGATTTAGCCGATTTCGCAAATTAAACATAAGCAGCGCGACAAAATCTGCGTCATCTGCAAAATCTACGGATACTGCCTGACAAGTCGCTTGCAGCCCCAATCCTGCGCCCGAACTTGCGTTCCCCCCTCCTTTTGTGCTACAGTATCGGCGGCGCAGGCAACTGCGACTATCAACAGGACAGCTTGTCCACAAGGAAAAGACGATGGTGAAGAACAATCAATTCTTTGTGATGAACAGCAATGGTAAATCTGTTCCTTGTCGTGGTGCGTCTGCCGGCTGATGGGTTGATACAAACAAATCAAAGGCCGCAGCGTACAATTACCTGCGGCCTTTTTCTTTGCCTTTTGGCGCGTAAAGGACGTGGGTATTACATCCACGTCCTTTTTTGTGGCAAGGTGGCAAGGGGGCAAGGGGGCAAGGTGGCGAGGTGGCGAGGTGGCAAGGTGGCAAGGTGGCGAGGTGGCAAGGTGGCGAGGTGGCAACGTAACTCTGCAACTCTGCAACTCTGCAACTCTGCAACTCTGCAACTCTGCAACTCTGCAACCTTGCAACTCTGCAACCTTGCAACTCTGCAACCTTGCAACTCTGCAACTTTGCCCACGGAGGTAATTATGATAAAAGCAGTTATTTTTGATATTGGCGGCGTGCTGATTCGCACAGAAGACCACAGCAGCCGCCGCAGATGGGAAAAACAACTTGGTTTAAGCGAAGGAGAATCGGAAACGATCGTGTTTAACAGTGAAATGGGCCAAAAAGCGCAGCGCGGGGCCATCAGCGATGAGGCGTTGTGGGCATGGGTCGGTCAACGGCTTGACCTTAGCGCTGCGCGATTGGCTGAGTTTCGCGCCGGGTTTTGGGCCGGAGATGTGTTGGATACGGGATTGGTGGATTTTATTCGCGGGTTACGGCCGTCTTACCAAACGGCCGTCATCAGCAACGCTACCGACGCCCTGCTCGACTCATTAACCAATCAATACCCAATCGCCGACGCCTTCGACCTCATCGTCGGCTCGGCCACAGAGAAAATAATGAAACCAGATTTGGAGATTTACTTACGCACCCTAAATCGTTTAGGGCGTCAGCCAGAAGAGGCTGTTTTTATCGACGATTTTGCCCACAACATTGCCGCCGCGCATGAGTTGGGCATGCACACGATTCATTTTCGGCCGGGAACCAACGTTCCGGCCAGACTGACACAATTGGGCGTTCAGCCCAATACCGGAGGAAATTATGTTTACGGCAACTAAACAACCGCGCTTAAAAGAAGGGTTTACGATGCGACCGGCAACGATGGCTGATTTGGAAACGGCCGTCGAACTGTTCAACATCTGTTCGCGAGTACAAATCGGGGCCGATGAGTCCACTGTGGACGACGTTCGCACCGAGTGGCATACGCCTAAGTTCAGCCTGGAAGATTCAATCCGTCTGGTGCATGCGCCAAACGGCCAACTCGTTGGCTACATCGAAGTTTGGGACCTGGCCGATCCGCCAGTGCGTATCTGGACCTGGGGCCGCGTTCATCCCGATTATGAAGGGCAAGGTATCGGCACAGTCTTAATGGAGTGGGCCGAGCAGCGCGCGCGTCAGGCAATTGTTCGCGCACCCGACGATGTACAAGTCATCCTGCAATCGGGCACACTCCACACTTACGATCCGCCCAAGGGCTTATTCACAAAGTTCGGCATGGAACCGCAGCGCCATTTCTGGCAAATGGTTATTGATATGGAGAAAAATCCAGACATTCCAGAACCGAAGTGGCCGCAAAATATCACGCTGCACACCTTTGAGGATAAGCCCGAACTACGCGCCATTTACCGGGCGATGGACGACGCATTTCAAGACCATTGGGGCCACGTATCCCGCCCCGAAGAGGAAGGGTTGGAACGTTGGACGCACTGGATTGAAAATGACAAAGAGTTTGATCCCTCGCTTTGGTTCCTGGCGATGGACGGCGACGAAATTGCCGCCATTTCCTTGTGCCGTTTCAAACGAACAGACGATCCCAAGATGGGTTATGTCAATGTACTGGGCGTGCGCCGTCCCTGGCGGCGGCAAGGGCTGGGTTTGGCGCTGCTGCATCACTCCTTCACCGCGTTACAGAAACGCGGCCAGTTGCGCGTCGGCCTGGGCGTTGATGCCAGCAGCCTGACTGGGGCCACTCGCCTGTATGAAAAAGCGGGTATGCACGTAGATCGACAATACGATGATTACATGAAGGTTTTACGCTCTGGTAAAGACATCACCAGGCAAACGCTGGACGATTAAAAGGAGAAATTTAACCCTGCACGGTTGTAACGGCCGTGCAGGGTTGCCACACTTGATCGGACTGCATTATAATGAGCTTGATAGGTTATGTTTTGGAGGCCGACATTGACGCAGTCACAATCAAGCCCACCCCAATTTGTTCATCCAATTGAAGAAGAGTTTGCCCGCATCCTTGATTATTACGGGCTGGAATGGGAATATGAACCGCGCACGTTCCCGCTGGCCTGGGATGAGGAGGGCAATGTCACCCAGGCCTTTTCGCCCGATTTTTATATCCTTGAACAAGATTTGTACGTGGAGTTAACAACCGTCCGCCCCAAACTTATCACCAAAAAGAACCGTAAAATCCGCCGCATGAAGGAACTTTACCCAGAAATTAATGTCAAGCTGTTCAAACGGGACGATTTGCGGGCAATGATGATTAAGTTTGGTATGGACGAGCAGGCGGCCCAAATTATGGGCACGGCCGCGCAGAATAACAATCATGAGTGACTACTTCCCCCCTGAAGCGTATGGCGAATTATCAGACGGCATCCGCAAAGTGTTGTTTTCGGCGGATGAGATTCAGGCCCGCGTGCGAGAGTTGGGTCAAGAGATTGCGCGGGATTATGACGGCCGTCTCCCCCTCCTTGTTGGCGTCCTTAAAGGCGTCTTCCCCTTCATGGCCGATTTGGCGCGGATGATTACGATTCCGGTGGAGGTGGATTTCATGTCCATCGCCAGCTACACAGAAGCGACACGCGAACAAGGGTTGGTTAGGATTGAGAAGGATTTAGGGGAACCGATTAACGGCCGTCACGTCTTGTTCATTGAAGATGTGATTGACACTGGGCTAACCTTGAACTATTTACTACGAAATCTGCGCGCGCGTCAGCCAGCCAGTCTGGAAGTGTGCGCTCTTTTTGACAAAGGGCGGCGACGGCTGATTGATATCCCCATCAAATACAAGGGATTTGATTTGCCGGATAGGTTTGTCGTCGGTTATGGACTGGATTGCCGCGAAAAGTACCGCAATTTGCCTTTTGTGGGACTGCTTAAACCGGAAGTGTTTCAACCGGCGAGGTAGCGAAGTGGCGGGGTGGCGGGGTTGAGATGTTTCTTCGCCGCTCCGCAACCTTGCAACCTGGCCTCTTGTGTCTGTGGATGGGCTTCCTTCTTGTTAAGATGTTTCTTCGCCGCTTCGCCGCTCCGCCGCTCCGCCGCTCCGCCACTTCGCAACTCCGCAACTCCGCAACTCCGCCCATATAACCAGAAAGCGCTCCTAACAGCTTAGGAGCGCTTTACTTCTTCCTCTTCCATCTTCCCTTTTTACAAAAAAAAAGAGGAGCTCCTAGTAACCTTCTTGCTTTTTACCTGTGTTCAAGCTGACGGCCGTTCTCGAATAAATAAATAACCAAGAGCGCCTGCCCGCTTATCGAATCACTCTCTTAGGCTAACCTGCTCAGACGAACCGATCACCGTTCTTGAACAGATGACCCGTCCATTGTCAAAGCTGGCCGCTTTAAGAGCGCTACGCTTTGGCTGCTTGCCGGTCTCCCCACTGCCATTTCTGGCCCTAGTTCACCAACAAACATTCGCGTTAGCCTGGTAAAGAGCTTTCCAATTTCTTGGAGCTTCCTCGGCCTTTGGAACATCCCTTTCGATCTGTTCCTCCAGTTATCCACTATTATACATTGGATAAATGTCATATGTCATCTGTGAAATGTCATATCAAAAACATGACATTTATCATATATGTGCCGCCAGCTCCAAATTAAGCGTACCCATGATTCGTTTCATGCGTCTTTTATTATGCAGGTGTTAGCTCCTAAACACTTGCTCAGAGAATACCTCTGGGGGACCTTTATGGTAAAGGTAGCCGTTTTCCAATCCTCCTGTTGGCGAACGGCTATCTTTATTTTTGCCCCCATCCGCCAGTTCATGTACCCTACAGAAAAACTTAAGGGGAATTCCCATGACGAACGAAAAAATTGTGTATGAAACGGCCGTAACCCAAACACTCAACCAACACGCCTCCGTGCGAAAATTTATGGATAAACCCGTCCCCGATGACATGCTCGACGCCATCCTGGAAGCGGCGCGGCGCTCGCCCACCAGCAGCAACATGCAAACCTACAGCATCATCGTTGTGCGCGATCCAGAAACGCGGCAAAAGCTGGCCGTGTCGGCCGGCAACCAAAAACATATCGAGCAGTGCGATGTCTTTGTCGGCTTTTTGGCCGACATTCACCGGCTGGGCATTGCCAGCCAAATGCACGGCCAGACGCTGGCCAAATCGTTGGAAAGCACGATGGTGGCAACGGTAGACGCGGCGCTGGTAGGGATGTCAACCCAAACGGCCGCCGAATCCTTTGGCCTGGGGGCGGTGATGATTGGCGGGATGCGCAACCAGCCGCAGGCCGTCGCCGATTTACTGGGCTTCCCGCCCGGCGTGTACATGGTTTTCGGGATGAGCATTGGCTGGCCGGCCGATAATGCGGTTTCCGCCGATTTGAAACCCCGCCTGCCCCAGGCGCTGGTCATCCACCATGAGCGCTACGACCAGACCGATCCGCGCCCGCTCATTGAAGAATACGACGCCCAACTGGCCGCCTACTACGACCGGCAAAACCGCAACCAGCATTCGGCTGCCTGGACAGGCCCCATCGCCAAACGGCTCAACAGCCCCGCCCGGCCCCACCTGCGCCAAACGCTGGAGGGAATGGGCTTTCGGTTTGATTAAGGGTTCGTTTGTTATTAACTCTGGACTTTGACCGGAGATTAGAGACTGGAGACTGGAGACTGGAGACTAGAGATTAACCAATCTCCAGTCTCTAGTCTCCAATCCCGCATCAACTAAGATGAAATGCGCCCTTTGA
>JANTHP010000150.1 GCA_024762395.1 Anaerolineae bacterium
ATGACCGGGATGGCCCCGTCGCTGTTGGCCGTGAGCGGGATAAGCTGCTCCAATGTGGTGTCAATCGCCACCGCCCGGCCAATTAAATCTTCTTTCCTTTCTATGGGGCGCATGACGGAACCGGCCGTCAGCACCTTGACGCGGGGGACGTCTTTGGTGAATTCGTAGACATAATCGTTCGCCGGATGGGCGACAATCTGCTCCGGCGTGCCGATTTGAACGATTTCGCCGTCTTTCATGATGGCGATGCGGTCGCCTAACTTAATCGCTTCCAAAAAGTCGTGGGTGATGAAGACCAGCGTTTTTTGCAGTTCTTTTTGCAGCCGAATCAGCTCATTTTGCATGTCGCGCCGGATGAGCGGGTCGAGGGCGCTGAACGGCTCGTCGCAGAGTAAAATTTCGGGGTCAACAGCCAATGCGCGGGCCAATCCCACCCGCTGCTGCATCCCGCCGCTGAGTTCGTGCGGGTAATGCTGCGCCCAACCGTGCAGGCCGACGAGTTCTAACACTTCCTGCGCCTTCGCCCGCCGCTCGGCGCGCCCCACGCCTTGCACTTCCAGACCGTAGGCGATGTTGTCTATGACGCGCCGGTGGGAGAAGAGGCCGAAACGCTGGAAAACCATGCTCACCTTGTGGCGGCGCAGATCGCGCAACTGCTCCTGGTTCATGGCGACCACGTCTTCGCCGTTGATGATGATTTCGCCGCGCGTCGGCTCGATGAGGCGGGAGAGGCAGCGAATGAGGGTGGATTTACCGCTGCCGGACAGCCCCATGACGCAAAAGATTTCGCCTTCGTGGACGTCGAAGGAGACATCGCGCACGGCGACGACATGGCCGGTTTTTTCCAGGACTTCGGACACGGCCGTTTCCCGCGTAATCGTCTCGGCAATATGTTCCGGCGTCGGCCCGAAAATCTTGCACACATGGCGGCAGCTTATTTTGACGTCGCTCATTTTTGTATTCCTCGATGGCAAAAATTATGAATTGTGGATTGTGAATTGTGAATTGTGAACTGGAAGCCTCATTCACAGTTCACGATTTCTAATCCCTCTTCCACTTATAAAAACCAACGCCCGACGGCGGCAGCGGCGTGTTGCCTAGAATCAAATCGGCCGCCTTCTCGGCAATCATCATCACCGGCGCGTAAATGTTGCCATTGGTCACGTAAGGCATGACAGAGGCGTCTACCACGCGCAAATTCTCTACACCATACACCTTCATACTGCCTGGGTCAACTACGGCCGTTTCCCCCACCCCCATCTTGCAAGTGCAGGAAGGGTGGAGCGCCGTTTCGCCGTCCCGCGCCACCCAATCCAGAATCTCCTCATCGCTGGACACGCCGGAGCCGGGCGACAATTCGCCGCCGTTAAACTCGTCAAAAGCGGGTTGATTCATGATACGGCGGGCGGCGCGAATCGTCTCTACCCATTCGCGCCGGTCTTGCGCCGTGGAAAGGTAGTTGAAACGGAGGCGAGGGTGGACGGCCGGATCAGCCGATTTCAGTTTCACCGTCCCCCTGGCGTCGGACAAATTGGGGCCGACGTGAACCTGGTAGCCATGCCCGGCGCTGGGCGACGAGCCGTCGTAGCGGATGGCGACGGGCAGGAAATGAAATTGGACGTTGGGATAAGCCACATCTTCGTTGGTGCGGATGAAGCCGCCGGCCTCAAAATGGTTGCTCGCCGCCGCCCCTTTGCGGTGGAACAGCCATTGGTAGCCAATCCAGGGTTGGTTCCACCATTTGAGCGCCGGGTACAGGGTGACGGGTTTCTTGGAGGCGTACTGGACGTACACTTCCAGATGGTCTTGCAGGTTCTCGCCCACGCCGGGCAGGTGATGGACGACCTCGATGCCCAATTTTGCCAGTTCGTCGGCATTGCCCACCCCGGAAAGCTGCAATAGTTGGGGCGAGTTGATGGCTCCGCCGCTGAGGATGATGTTGCCGCCCATGATTTTTTGGGCGCGCCGACCTTGAACGACTTCAACGCCCACAGCTCGCTTGCCTTCAAATAAGATTTTGGTTACGAAGGCGCGGGTTTTAACGGTTAGATTGGGCCGGTTCATCACCGGATGGAGATAGGCGCGGGCGGCGCTCAGGCGACGGCCGTTAAAGATATTACGATCAAACGGCCCAAACCCCTCCTGCCGGTAGCCGTTCACATCGTCCGTCAGCGCATAGCCGGCCTGCTGCACCGCCTCAAAAAAAGCGCCGAACAATGGATTTTGGCAGGGGCCGGTCTCCAAAACGAGCGGGCCGTCTGTGCCGCGATACTCATCGCCGCCCAGCAGACGGTTTTCGGCGCGTTTGAAGTAAGGCAGGCAGTGGGCGTAATCCCACTGGCTCATCCCTTCGTCTGCGGCCCATCGTTCATAATCCATCGCGTTGCCGCGAATGAAAATCATGCCGTTGATGCTGCTGGAACCGCCCAACACCTTACCGCGCGCGTGGTAAATGCGCCGGTTGTGCATAAACGGTTCCGGCTCCGATTCGTACATCCAATCGTAAAAGCGGCTGCCGATAGGGAAGGTTAGCGCGGCGGGCATGTGGATAAAAATGTCCCATTTGTAATCGGGACGGCCCGCTTCCAATACCAAAACGTGATGCGACGGGTCGGCGCTCAGCCGGTTCGCCAATGCGCTCCCCGCCGAACCGCCGCCGATGATGATTGTGTCGTATTGTGGCATAGTTTGTTGTTGCGGGGTTGCGAGGTTGCGGGGTTGCTCCGCCACTTCGCTACTTCGTCCGCCTCATTTGCATAAACTTCTTCGCCGTCTCCACCGCGACGGCCGCGTCCCGGCAGTAGGCGTCGGCTTCGATATCTTCGGCAAAGGCGGCGTTTAGCGGGGCGCCGCCGACCAACACGGTCATCTTCTGGCGAATACCTTTTTCCTTGAGGGCATCAATGACGGTTCGCATGTAAGGCATTGTCGTCGTCAACAAAGCGCTCATTCCTAAAATGTCGGGATTATGCTGCTCAATCGCATCCATGAACGCCTCAACAGAATTGTTGATACCCAAATCAACAACCTCGAACCCAGCTCCTTCCAGCATCATGCCCACCAGGTTTTTGCCAATGTCGTGGATGTCGCCTTTGACGGTTCCGAGGATGACGGTGCCGACTTTTTGCGCGCCTGTTTCGGCGAGTAACGGCCGTAACACCCCCATCCCCGCCTTCATAGACTTCGCTGCCATTAATACCTCCGGCACAAACAAAATACCATCCCGGAAATCCTCACCGACAATATCCATCCCGGCTACCAATCCATTCGTCAACACTTCATAAGGCGTCAGCCTGCGGGACAGAGCCTCGTTGACCTCCTCAACAACCTCGTCGGCGTACCCATCATACAAATCCTCGCCCATCAACTCCAAAAGCTCCTCGGTGGGCATCTCTTTAATGTTAATTTCGTCGCTCATCTGTTACATTTCCTTACATAAATTGATAATTCGGTAAGTTCATGCGCGATTCACCAAATCGCGCTACGGTTCAATCATCAACTCAGCGATTCCAATCGTTCAGCTAAAATGAACCCGCACCATCCCGCCCCTACGCCAGAATTGGAATTACTGTCATCAACTATTATCGGTCGCGCAACCCCTTTACCCAGGCCACCGCCCGTTTATAAAAAGCGGCAAAACCGCCAGGGTAGAAAATCATAACCAGAACCAGCAGCAAGCCGTAAATGACCAGATGCAGGCCCGGCAGTTCTGTTAAATTGGAGCGCAGCGCTTCAATCAAAAAGATAAAGGGAAAGGCAACGGCCGCGCCGCCCCACAAACTGCCCCGTCCGCCGATGTAAGCAATTGCCAGCACCTCAACCGTGCGTGCCGTCAGCATCAACTGCGGCGTCAAAATGCCGAAATAATGGGCGTAAAAACCGCCTAACCACCCGGCAAACAGGCATTGCACCGTGAAATTGAAAACGCGGTAATAAGTCGGGTTGATACCCGACGCGCGGGCAGCGTCCATATTTTGACCAATCGCTCGAAAGGCCAGCCCGTAGCGTGAACCGATGATTTTTCGTAAAACGATGTAGGTGATCAACATCATCGCCAGGATAATGTAGAAATATGGCCGATTCGACGATGTGTTTAGCAAAGTCGGCGTACTCAACCCCATCGGCCCGCGCGTCAAATCCACCAGGTTGCGCGTGAGGCCCAGCAAGGCCAGCCCCACAAACCAGGCCATTACGGCCGCAAATATCCCGCGCAGCCGCAAGGTCAGCAAGCCGGTCAAAAACCCAATCAATGCGGCGGGAATGGCTCCCACAAAGATACCTACCCAGGGAGAAAGGCCCAGATTAACGGCCAACAGCCCCGACGTGTACGCGCCAACGCCTAAAAAGGCGGCAAAACCAAAGTTGACGACGTTGATGTAGCCGGTGGTAAAATCGAAGGCGATGGCCTGCGCCCCTAACAGGGCGGCGCTGACCAGCCAACGCAAAATGTGTTCCTGGTTGAACGGCGGGATGAAGGGCAGAACCAGTAAGATGATGATCATTGTCAAACCGGTGGGGGAGATGCCAGTTGCATTTAACAAGGCTGTGAAACGGCCGTTTCCCGTTGCCCCGTCCGACAGCGCCGCTTGTGCATTATTTTCCATGTTATCGCTCCTGAATACCTTTCACTTCACTGCCAAACAAACCGGATGGCTTGAAGATGAGCATGATAATGATGACGGCCGTTGGAATCACATCCTCCCAACCTGTGCCAACATAAAACGACGTCAACGTTTGCAGCAGGGCCACAATAAAACCGCCCACAACCGCCGCCGACACATTGCCCAGCCCTACCAAAATCACCACATACCAGGCCACATACAGCGGTTTCAATCCGGCCGTCGGGTACGCCGGAAAAATAAACAGCAAACTGGCTCCCGCCATCGCCGCCAGTCCGGCACTCAACGCCATCGTCAGCGACAAGATATAATTAAGATTGATACCAACCATCAAAGCGCCCGTCTCATCTTGCGCCACCGCCCGCACCGCGCGTCCCGTCTGGGTGCGCCGCATGAAATACCAAAATACAATTAGCGTTACCACCGCCAGCAAAAATGCCGCCAGCCGGTCAACCGACAAATTCACACCAAGAAAGTCCAGCGGGTCCACATTCCAATAATTGGGAATCCCCTTAAAATTGGCCCCCCAGGTTAACTGAACACTGTTGATAATCACCACCGAAATGCCCACCGTGAGCAAGAAAGAATTCATCACCCATTGGTCACGGCTGCGCTTTCGCAGCGGCGAAAAAATCAGCTTCTCCAAAATCACACCCAGCAGCGCCCCCACAAAAAACGCCAGGAAAATACCCAGCAGCGGGGCGATGGCGCTCAAAAACGGAGACGGATTCTCCTTCAAATAGAGCCGGAGCGGATTAAACGTAAAATACGCCGTCAGCGACCCAATCAAAAAGAACTCGCCATGCGCGAAATTGGGGATATTCATCACGCCAAAAACCAGCGAAAGACCCAAAGATAACAGAGCCCACATCCCGCCAGTCACAACCGTATTCACAATAATGAATGGGCCGGCGTCAATCGCCGCGATAATGGCGACGACAATCGTCAGCAAAATCGTAATCCCGCCCGCCGAAGTCATCCAGCGTCTAAAAACAACCGGAAACGGCTCTTTTAATAATGCTTCATCTTTCATACGTTCCTCTCCTCTCACCACCTTGTGTAGAATGATTTGGCAAATCGTTCCGCAAAGGCTGCCTAAATACCCAAAAAAGCCTTCTTCACATGGTCGTTTTCCAACAGCTCTTTACTGGGGCCTTCCAGAACAATTTGTCCTTGTTCCAGTACGTACCCTCTGTCGGTGATGTGCAGCGTCGTGTTGACGTTTTGCTCCACCAACAAAATCGTCATGCCGCCCTGCCGCAGCGTCTCCAGCGCGTCAAACACATTCAACGTCAGCTTGGGCGCTAATCCCAGGGACGGTTCATCCACCATGAGCAAAGAGGGTTTGGACATGATGCCGCGTGCGATGGCGAGCATTTTGCGTTCGCCGCCGCTCAAGGTTCCGGCAAGCTGGTTCCTCCGCGATTTGAGGCGCGGGAACAGGTTAAAGACGAAATCAATCGTATCCAACTGCTCCTGTTTGTCCTCGATGGTGTAGGCCCCCAGCAGTAAATTTTCATAAATGGACATATTGGTGAATAAGTTCAAGCTTTCGGAGACGAAGCTGATACCCATGCGGCAAGTTAAATTGGCCGGGGTTCCGCCAATGGCCTCCCCTTTGAAGAGGATGTCGCCGCTTTTCGGGGTGACGAGGCCGGCGATGGATTTGAGGGTGGTGGATTTTCCGGCTCCGTTCGGTCCGACCAGGGCGATGAATTCTCCCTTTTCAATTTTCAGCGAGACATCCCACAGGACTTGCAAAAAACCATAGCCAGCGTTGAGATTTTTTACTTCAAGCAAGGCGT
The DNA here is from genome assembly GCA_024762395.1 of Anaerolineae bacterium. Classification (GTDB taxonomy): domain Bacteria; phylum Chloroflexota; class Anaerolineae; order Promineifilales; family Promineifilaceae; genus JACKCC01. Next base: position 6,425 of record JANTHP010000150.1, read on the forward strand.
TCCTCCTTCGCAACCGTAGGACAATTTTGCAAAATTGTCCTACAGGTCATATTTTTTCCCTAAATAAGCTTCGGCGACTTTGGGATCTTGGGCCACTTCCATTGTGGGGCCTTCGGCGATTTTTTCGCCATAGTAAATGACGGCCAACCGGTCGCACAATCCCATGATGACGCGCATGATGTGTTCGATCATGATGATGGTAACGCCGCTGTCGCGGATTTTGCGGATGATGTCCATCAAATCGCCTAGTTCGCCGGTGGTCAGCCCGGCAGCCAGTTCGTCCAGCAGTAACAAGCGCGGGTTGGAGGCCAGGGCGCGGGCCAAGTCGAGCCGTTTTAGCTGGACGGTGTTCAGGCTTTCGGCGGGGGTCTGGATGGGCATGGGGAATTCGACGAATTCGAGTTTCTCGGCAGCCAGCGCGGCGGGGTTTTTGACGGCGCCGGGTTTGTTGCCGAAGGTGGCCGCTACCAGGACGTTTTCTAATGCGGTCATTTTGGGGAAGGGCTTGGAAATCTGGAAGGTGCGGGCCATGCCGCTGCGACACATAACGTCGGAGCTGAGGCCGGTGGTATCTTTGCCAAAGAAGTGTACCCGGCCGCCGTCGGGTGGGTAGGTTCCTGATATGGAGTTGAGGAAGGTGGTTTTGCCGGCCCCGTTGGGGCCGATGATGCCGAAGATTTCGCCTTCCTGAACGCTTAGGGTGACGTTGTTTACGGCCGTCAACCCCCCAAACACCTTCAATACCTCATTTGCTTCAAGCGCTGCGCTCATAAACACACTCCCTGAACAGTGAACGGTAATCGGTAAACAGAATTCCGTTTACCGATTACCGAACACCGACTACTAATTTAACAAACGGCAGTTACGGTTTCTGCTGCAAATCTACTTCCTGGAACTCAGGCGGCCAGATAGTGTGACCTTCGCCATTCATGTATTGCAAGACCGGGAACGTGTAGTAGCCCTTGCCCACAATCGCATCGGGAGGATCGCTGAAGTCGTACTTGCTCATCACAATCGCGCCGTCCTCGGTCGTGAAGGTCAACTCGCCCGTCCAAACCTTGTCCTGCACCGTCTTGTAAACAGCCGCGCTGCTCAATTCGCCGGTATCGTCATACGTGGTTTGCAATACTTTGATGAAGAAATTGATACCATCGTAAGACAAACCGCCTGACGACGGGCTGGGCGCAATGCCGCTCTTGGCCTCAAACGCCTCGGCAAACGCTTTCGATTCATCCGTCGTCCAGCCGGGAATTTGGTCCAAAACGTAATTCGAGGAATCGCCGGTCAAGTCGTACCATTCGCCAACCCAGCCCAAACCGTCGGCGATGATGAGGGATTTGATACCCACTTCATCAGCCTGTTTGATGAAGGCGGAAAGGGAAGGCGGTGCGGTGCTTGTGCCCGCAATCAAAGCCACATTTTCGTCCTTGAATTTGTTCAGCAGCGGGTAGAATTCAGTCTGATCAATGGGGAAGTATTGATAATCCACCACTTCCCAGCCGGCCTCTTCCAACTGCGCGCCAATGCCATCGCCAAAGCTGCGACCCCAGTCGGTGTCTTCGCCATAAACGGCAGCCGTCTTTGCTTCCGGCGACCAGACTCCAGCGGCAATCGCATCTTCAATGGCGGTCACGTAGTTTTGGGAAAGCTTGCTGGGAATCGGCCAGCCTTTGGTCGTCCAGTAGCCGTAGGTATCCCGGTCTTCGTTGAATTTATCGTTGACAACGCCGGTGGCTCCAAAGCCAAAGAAATGGGGAATTTTATGCTTGGCGGTCACTTCCATCACCGCCACGGCGACAGAACTGTGCCAATTCAACACACCCGCCTGAATACCGTCTTTGACGATGGCTTCTTCATAGGCGCGGGTCGCTTTTTCCGGGTCGGATTGGGAATCCACCCAAACTAGCTCGATTTTGTAATCGCCGATGGTGTAATCAATCGCTTCCATCGCCATTTCGGCGGCGACCTTAAATTCTTCGCCGGTGCGGGCGCTGGGGCCGGTGAAGGGACCGAGAACGCCGATTTTGAACACTTTTTCTTCGGCGGCGGCCGGTTCTTCAGCAGCCGGTTCATCGGCGGCAGGCGCATCGGCAGCCGGTTCATCGGCGGCGGGTTGGTCCGATCCACTGCACGCGACCAGTAAAGATGCGGTTAGCAATAAGATGAGTAGTAAAACAATGGTCTTGGTTTTCACTTCTACCTCCATAAACAGGTTAATTTGCGTCAAAATTTTGGATAAGAGTTGACAAATTTCATTAGCGCTTCGTCTTACACGAGTACTATAGGAAAATTTGTCAACTCTCCCCCGGAATATTGAGAAGATACTTATCGCTTCGGTTATTTTTTGTTACTTGCATCACCCCCTTGCAGTTCCTCATTTACGAATTTCAGCGATGATAGCCGGGATAACCTCATGCAGGTCGCCGATAACGGCCGTATCCGCTTTCATCAAAATAGGCGCTTCCGGGTCATTGTTAATTGCCAAAATGTGCTTGGCTCCGGCGCAGCCCGACATATGCTGGCTGGCCCCGCTGATGCCGCAGGCGATGTACAACTCCGGCGCAACGCGCGCCCCTGTTTGCCCCACCTGCTCGGCATGAGGCCGCCAGCCATTGTTGGTAACAACCCGCGAGCAACCGACCGCGCCGTTCAGCAGCCCGGCCAACTCTTCCAACACGGCGAACCCTTCCGCGCTGCCGACGCCGCGCCCACCGCTCACCACAACCGGCGCGTCAGTCAATGAAATGCCTTCGCGCTCCGGCTCAATGCGGCTGACAACGCGCACTAGCAAATCGTCGTCGCTCAAGTCGGGGACGACGGAAATGATTTCCGGCGCGCCGCCGGGTTCGGGTTCCGGTTCAATGCCCAACGCGGCGATGGTGAGCAGCTTGGGGCTGCCGTACAGCCGCGCTTCTTCGCGCAGCGTGCCGCCCCAGCGCACCCGCGTCACAAACCAGGCATCCTCGTCCGGCTGGATTTCCAGGCAGTTGGCGGCGAAGGGTAGATCGGCGCGGGCGGCGATATGGGCCATGACTTCGTTGCTGCGTTCGGTTCCGGTCCCGATAACGGCCGTCGGCTTTTCGGCTCCCATCACTTCTACCACGCAGGCAGCCCAGGCGGCAGGGGCGTAGGCGTCTAAATTATCTTGCTCGATGAGGTGAACGGCCGTTACCCCATAATCACCCAATCCATCCGCCAGCCCAGCCACATCCGCTCCAATCAAAACAGCGTGGATAGGCCAACCCTGCTCCTGCGCCAAACCGCGCGCCGCTGTTAACATACTCAACGTTTGGGGATCAATCGCCCCCTGTTCGTGTTCAATCAGCGTTAATATCGTCATGTCACACCAACCCCAACTCGCCTAGCAGCTCCACCACCTGCGGTGCAGCGGCAGCTCCATGTCCCAAAATGTTGACATCGCTGGCCTCAGTTTCCGGCACAACCAGCCGCACTTTTTCCAGACCGACCTCGCCCATTTCCGGTGTGATCCGCTGAATAGGCTTCTTCTTCGCCTTGAGCTTGCCCGGAATGGAAGGGTAGCGTGGTACATTAATGCCTTCTTTGATGGTAAAAACGGCCGGCAGCGGGACTTCGTAAATTTCCCATCCATTTGGCGTTTGGCGATGGGCGATGGCCTTGCCATCTTCAAACGCCAGCTTTTTCACACCCGTCACCACCGGCATACCCAGCGCGTAGGCCACGCGGATGCCAACCTGATAGCCGCCCGCGTCCGCCGATTCGTTACCAAACAGCAGCGCGTCAAACGGCTTCTCCTGTGCCTGAACCGCCGCCACAATCGCCCGCGCTGTCGGCATAGGCGGCCAATCCGTCTCCGTTTCCAGCAAAATCAGATCATCAATGCCCAGAGAAGCGGCGTAGCGAAGCTGCTCTACCGCCGCCGCCGGCCCCAACGTCAGCGCGGTAGATTTACCGCCATGCTTCTTGACAATCTGCACCGCCTCTTCAATGGCGCACTCCTCATGCGGTCCCGGCGCAAACGAAAGATAAGTGGCGTCAATGGCCTGGGAATCGGCCGTTAACGTCACCTTCGCCCCCGTTACCGGAACCCGTTTAATGCAAACTAAAATGTCCATAGAAAATCCTTATGCGGGGTTGCGAAGTGGCGGAGTTGCGGGGTTGCGAAGTGGCGGAGTTGCGGGGTTGCGAAGTGGCGGAGTTGCGGGGTTGCGAGGTGTCCTCTCTACTTCGCAACTTCGCCTCACTTCGCAACTTCGCCCCACTTCGCAACTTCGCCTCACTTCCCAACTCCGCCCCACTTCGCACCCCCGCAACTCCGCCTCACTTCGTCACCCTGCTTTGTTGTTTAGACAACTTGATTAGGCCAGCGATGATAGTTTCGAGTAAGGCCAT
>JANTHP010000151.1 GCA_024762395.1 Anaerolineae bacterium
CGATTAAGTTAGGCGACCGCATCGCCATCATGAAAGACGGCGAAATCGTTCAAATCGGCACGCCGGAGCAGATTGTCGCCCATCCAGCGAACGATTATGTCTACGAATTCACCAAAGACGTCCCCCGCGTCAAGGTGTTGACGGCCGGTTCCGTCATGCGCCCCATAGAAAGGAAGGAAGATTTAATTGGCCGGGCGGTGGCGATTGACACCACATTGGAGCAGCTTATTCCGCTCACGGCCAACAGCGACGGGGCCATCCCGGTCATGGACGAAAACCAAAATCTGGTAGGGATGGTCAACCGCAAGCGCATCATGATGGCGTTGGCGACGATTGAGGAGGGCGAAGCGGCGAAGTAGCGGAGCGACGCGCAGTCCCGCACCCCCGCAATTTCGCAACCTTCAGAAAGGAAGATATGGCTGCTATTTCCCAACCTGCTAAATCCAGAAAAATTAACCCGGTTATTGTTTTAATCGGGATTTCGGCCGTTGTTTTTTTGTATCACATGCTGGTTCATCCCATTGGCGCTTTTCCCAAAGCGTGGAATTTGCATCTGCGCCAGCCGTTGGATGAGTTTAAGAAATGGGTGATCGTCGCCAATCGGGACGGCCATTGGATGTTTGCCTTCTTTTTCGGGCCGATTAAAGCGTCGGTGGATTTTTTCATCCGCCGCGCTGAGGATTTTTTGTTTTGGCTGCCCTGGCCGGTCGTCGTTGCCTTTGCCTTTTTGCTGGCGAACAAGATTGGTAAGCTGCCGTTGGCGCTGCTCACCTCTTTTTCGCTGCTGGCAATGGGGCTGCTGGGGTTGTGGGATGAGAGTATGAAGACGTTGGCGTTGATGGTAACGGCCGTCATCATTTCCCTCCTTATTGGCCTCCCCCTGGGCGTGTGGACAGCGCGCAACGACCAGGCCGAACAATTTCTACGGCCTATTTTGGACGCCATGCAAACCATGCCCGCCTTCGTCTACCTCATTCCCGTCGTCCTCTTCTTTGGCATCGCCCGCGTCCCCAGCGTCATCGCCACCATCATTTACGCCATTCCCCCCGTCGTCCGCCTGACCAATTTAGGCATCCGCAACGTCTCCGAAGAGGTGTTGGAAGCGGCCCGCGCCTTCGGTTCCACGCCGCGCCAGGTACTGCTTAAAGTGCAAATCCCGCAAGCCCTGCCTTCCATTATGGCCGGCGTCAATCAGACGATCATGATGGCTTTGAGCATCGTCGTCATCGCCGCGTTGATTGGCGGCGGCGGGCTGGGCGACGTGGTGTTGAAATCGCTGCGGCGGCTGCAAGTGGGGGCGGCGTTGGAAGGGGGGCTGGCGATTGTGTTCATGGCCGTCCTGCTGGATCGATTGAGCTTTGCCTTCAGCCAGATTGAGCATGTCAGCGTGGAGCAGTACCAGGGCTTCCGCCTGCTGCCGGAAAAGTTGAGCGACCGGGCCTGGGCGCAGGCGGTTGAGAAGCCTATCACCAAAATTTACGCCCTTAGCGACCGCGCCCAACAAAGCTTGGCGGGCGCGCTGTCCCGTTTGCTCCCCCGCTACCGGAACGGCATCCGGCAGCACGGCTATTTGCTGGCGTCGCTGCTGGTTTTACTGCTTTTATTGGGCATTTCGTTTGCGCTGGGGTGGGTGGAGTTTCCTAAGAGCTGGGATTTGTCGCTGAATCAGCCGGTGGACAAGATTGTGAAATGGGCGCAGGTGAATTTGTACCAGATCGGGGATACGTTTATCGGAACGGGGCCGTTTAGTGATTTTGTGTCATTGTATTTGTTACGGCCGTTGCGCGTTCTCCTCACCGATTGGCTGGCCTGGCCCGTCGTCATGCTCCTCACCGCCGCCGTCGCCTGGGCTGTTGCCGATTGGCGGCTGGCCTTTTACGCCGCCGCCAGCCTGATGCTGATTGGCTGGCTGGGCCTGTGGGAAGCCGCCGCCGATACCTTGAGCCAGGTTCTCATCGCCGTTTTTCTTTCCGTCCTGATTGGTGTGCCGCTGGGCGTCTGGTCGGCCCGCAGTGACCGCGCCGAACGCGGCCTGCGTCCCATCCTCGACTTTTTGCAGACGATTCCGACCTTCGTTTACCTGGTTCCGGTAATTATGTTGTTCAATTTGGGGCGCGTACCCGGCATCATGGCCTCGGTGCTGTACGCGCTGCCGCCCACTATCCGCCTTACCAGTTTGGGCATTCGGCAGGTGGATGAAGCGGCCGTTGAAGCTGCCGCAGCGTTTGGTTCCACCCCCTGGCAAATTTTGCGCCATGTACAAATCCCACTCGCTTTACCTTCCATCATGTTGGGCATCAATCAAACCATCATGATGGTGCTGGCAATGGTCATCATCGCCGGGTTAGTCGGCGCGGCCGGGCTGGGCTTTGAAGTGGTGGACGCGATGCAAAACAACAAAATGGGAGCCAGCGTCGAAGCCGGGCTGGCGATTGTGATGATGGCCATCATCCTTGACCGCATCACCCAGGCCTGGGCGCAGCGGCAGGCGGAGGCGGCGAATTTGTGATAAGAAGAGGTGACAAGGTGAGGGGGTGACAAGTCACCTTGCCACCCTGTCACTCCCTACGGAATCCACGCTTTCCAAACGGATTCGTTATCGTCAATCCACTTCTGGGCGGCTTCTTCGACCGTCATTCCCTGGTCGAGGTAGCCTAGCATCGTGGTTTGATCGGCGGTGGTGTAGTTGAAGTTTTTGAGGAATTGATGGGCGTCGGGCGCTTTTTCGGCTAATTTGGCGCTGAAAATCTTCATTAACTGATCGCCGGGGTAAGCGCAGTCCACGCCGCCGGCGTCAATTTTGTCATAGCAGGCGTCGCTGTATTCCGGCAGTTCCACCATCGTCAGGTCGAGCCGGGTAAAGAGAACGTGCGGCTCGTAGAAGTAGAACAAAATTGGCTCTTTGCGCTCGTAAGCGGCCGTAACCTGAGCCAGCAGCGCATCTTCGGAAGCGGCGTTGATGACCTCGAAGTTCATCCCCAAGTTGTCAATAATTTGTTGATCATACTGCGTCCATCCGGCGGGGCCGGCGTAGAACGTGCCTTTATCGCCCGTTTCGGCAGAGGAAAACTGTTTAGCGACGGCCGGGTCGGTGTACCCTTCCCAGGTTGCCAGGGCCGGGTTTTCGTCCACCATGTAGGTGGGCACATACCAGGCGATCAGCCCAACGGGGCCGAGGGGGCCGCCGTCTTCAACGACGCCTTGCTCGTCAATGTATTGGGCGATGCGCTCGCCGTGCCCGGAGGGCCACACTTCCAGGCTGGCGTCGGCGTCGCCGGCGGCCAGGGCGTCCCATTGAGCGCTCTCATCCAGGGAGACGACTTCGACGGGGAATCCCATCTGGTTTTCAAGTAAGTTGGCGGCAACAGCTACGTTTAGCTCGGAGGCCGGCCAGGAGTTTTCGATGAGGGTGATGGTGGGTTTGGCATCTCCGCCGCCACAGGCTGTTAGCAGGATAACGGCCGTTGCCAACAATACGAAAATCGCTATACGAGTCTTCTTTTCAAACATAATTCTCTCCTTATATGAGACTTGTCAACTCTCAACGAGCTGGGCTGATATATCACTAGTATATCTTAATCCGATGTAGATGCTACTTTGTTTAAATACAACGACCATTCCGCAAACTAAAACTCCTCGAATTCCCAATAAGCTAGAAAATGGCGTTCACCAAAGAAGAAGGGGGCAGCAAGCATTTTGGATGGCCGCGCCGTGTGAAAGAAAGGCGGCGGTGGAGATTAGTTGGCTTTGCACGAGCAACGCTTTTGGTCAGCACGGCCATCATGCGCATGCAAGTGTTGGTCTACTGGTGGCCCGCGTGGCATGGCGGCGAATTTTTAATGCGAGGCAGTTTGGTACAGGCGTTGATTGTTGATGACATCATAGATACTGATAATCAAGCATTATTGGTATCTAATGTGACTTTTTTGGTATAATTGCGTCATCGGGATAGGATTGCAATATGAATGAAGCGGAAAAACAACTTACAAGAACCGACAATCGCGCATTGAGCAGCGACTTGGATGCGATTGGGCAAGCCGCCAATGAAGCTGCGGCCAATTACCTGTTTGCTGATTATCGCCAGCGGCGCGCCAGGAAAACTATTCGCACACAAACAGCGGCTCTTGTGCTGTGGGTTGAGTATTTGGCACAGATTGGCGCAGCTGTTGAACTGCTGCCGATGGCTGAGTCGTGGGCTTTGGGTAAATTTTCCCGCAGAGAGTTGGAAAGGTTGGAGGAAACGGCCGTTTCCCAAGGTATCCCTCCCGCTGTTATTTACGGGGCGCATTTTTGCCAGCAATCTCCGGCTGGGTGGCGCGGTATTACGTGGGGATTGGTGGAAGGGTTTGTGAAATGGCTGCTCAATCAGGGGTACAGTGTCACCAGTGTGAACAATCGGTTGTCTGCCGTCAGGGTGTATGCGCGGTTGGCGGCCAAAGCGGGCGTCATTCCCCCGTCCGAACATGCGCTTATTCGAGAGGTGCGCGGATATGGCGTTACTGAAGGCAAGCGGGTTGATGAGAAACGGCCGTTCACCCGCATCGGCCATAAAAAAGAAGAAGCCATTGTTTTGACGGCCCAGCAAGCTGCCTTGTTAAAAACCAGCCATCCCCCCACACCTCAAGGCATTCGTGACAAACTGCTGATTTGCTTGCTGCTGGATTTGGGCCTGCGCGCCAGCGAAGCAGCTGTACTCGAAACAAAAAATTTTGCCGATCCTGGTTATGTTAATGTATTTCGCCCCAAAACAGATACAATTGATCGTATGGAACTGTCAGCCGATTTATTGCGAGCGATGACAGCTTACCAGCCCCACCTGCGTCCCAACGGACTTTTACTTCGTGGCAGCCGCAAAAATGGCGAATTAACTGACCAAAATATGTCTGTTCGCGCCATTGGCAGCCGGGTGAAGACGCTGGGGCGCGATATTTTAGGTATTTGGGAACTAAGCCCGCATGATTTGCGTCACACCTGGGCCACACGGGCAGCAAAAAATAGCAATCCGTTTGTTTTACGCGATGCCGGAGGCTGGTCAAATATGCAAACGCCAAGCCGGTATGTGGAACGGTCGCAGGTTGTGAATGAAGGAATCGAACTGGATTATTGATGAATGAAATGAATGGCGCTCAGCAAGGCAAAAAGCAGATTTTATACATTTTGGCTCCCTTGATTTTTGTTGCCGCCTGTTTGGGAGTGATCAATTTTGCGCCTCTTTTGCTAGGGGAAACGGCCGTTTCCCCTAGCGCTGTCTCCGAGAATGCAGAACCGACCGCTAACGTAATTGATTCGGCCGTTCCTGGTCTTGAGACGGCCGTCCCGCCAACACAAGCGCCGCCAACCGCCACACCAACCCCGCTGCCCACACCCACAATTCCCCCGGAAGCTGAAATCACGCTGCTAGGGCCGCCCACAGACAGCCATTTCCGCGCAGTGGACACCATCTCGTTTTATTGGCATTGGCCGCTGCCTCTGTCAGACGACCAACAATTGGCCGTCTATGCGCGTGTAAATGGTCAGGACATGGCGCTGGGAACGCTAAGCGAGGCGAATTTAGGGCGCGATTATCGTCTGGATCAAGATGCAGCAGCCATTTTAGGAGAAAGGGAAACGGCCGTTTCCCTTGAATGGTTTGTGCAGTTACAATTACAATCAAACGCCAATCCTCAACACCCGCTGCGCACCAGCGATGTGCGAACCATTCAGATCACACCATGATATGGCGCCAATAAAATAAATACGGGTCTTTAGTGTTTTGTGAAGCTAACATAAGCGGCGGGTGTCCCGCAGCGAGTAGCGGCTCTGGGCAAGCCACCCGCCACTCGCAACCTACCCCCCGCGAATTCCTAAAGAGCCATAAATATGTAATGGATATAACGTGTAATGGATACTAATACAGAATACTTAACAAATAACATTTCCCGCCGGCTTCACGGCAGTGCGGCTCTACTAATTCATATATTTCTGGTTGGATTTTTCTTGCTTCCCGTCGGCTGCAAAAGCGGCGCTGCTGAGACAGGGACAGACATCCCTCCCACCATTGGCTGGTTCTTCTCTGGAGGTACGGCGCCAACACAATCAGCTACCCCCACCGCATCGAAAACGCCAGCCGTCCCCAGCCCCACACAATCTCCCATTTCAACAGCCACAATGACACCACTGCCTATTTTTACAATCGAGACGACGGCAACAAAACTGAGCACATCAACGCCAAAACCAGATACCCCTACCCCAACACAAACACCCGTTTGCGTACTGTCGCCACCGTCAAGTTGGGTAGCCTACACAGTTCAACAAGGAGATTTCCTATTTAACCTTGCTGTTCAGACAGGAACAACAGTTGAAACTGTGACAGAAATCAACTGCCTGGACGGGCCAACGCTTAGCATTGGGATGACCCTTTGGCTGCCGAACCTGCCGGTTACACCAACCTATACCCCCACCCTACCACTCGCTACTGATGTTCCCCCAGCCCAGCCGCCAAGACCGACAAACCCGACAGCGACCAAAACGCCGCCATCCTTACCCCTGTCTTCGTAGTGCGATGGGTAGGTAAAAGCCCCAATGGTGCGGCTTTCACCGCTCTTTCACACTTCCTTTATGGGTCGCTCATGCGGTGTTAATAAAAGTTGTAATAAACTAATGGTACTTTGGTACTGTGGCGCCATCGTGCGCGCTGTGGGGACATCTACACTGGTGGAGGGTCCAGGGCGCTCACAAATCTCTCGTTTTTTAGTGCGCCCCGGCACACGAAGTACTCTTACCGTAAAAACGTAGTAAAAATCTTGGATAGGATTTCATGTAATGGAAAGTTACCGTTTAATACAATTGAAGAAATATCGCTTTTTGCTCATTCTTGCCATCATCGCCCTATCACTTTTTCTAACCGCTTCCCTTAGCGTCGCTCTAGCTTCGGACTCTCATCATGCTGGCAGTTTAAGTACGGCCGTTTCCCCCTCCTCCCCCGATGCGCCCACCGCAAACGAAGCTCCCGTCGCCATAAACGACCACTACACGACAACTGAAGACATCACGCTAACTGTTACTGCGCCAGGCGTTCTGATCAACGACACAGATGTGGAAAGCCCCACTTTATTGTCTGCCGTTTCCTGGACGCTGCCGGCTGTCGGCGCTCTCATCACCAACAGTAATGGCGCTTTTACGTATACGCCGCCCCTCAATTTCAATGGATTCATCACCTTTACGTACTACGCCAACGACACCATTAGCAATTCGGTGGACGCAGCCGTGGTAACGGTGACAGTAACGGCCGTCAACGACCCACCCGCAGCCACTGACGACGCCAACACAACAAACGAGGATACGGCCGTCACCACCGACGTACTTGCCAATGACAGCGATGTGGACGGCAGCCTTGACCCCGGCACCGTCACGGTCACTGTTGCGCCGCCCAACGGGACAACGAACGTCAATCTGGCAAACGGCGCCATCACCTACACACCTACGCTCAACTTCAACGGCAGCGACAGCTTTGTCTACGAAGTGTGCGACACCGGCGTTCCCACCCCCACATTGTGCACAACCGCCACCGTTGCATTGACAATAACGGCCGTCAACGACCCACCCGCAGCCAATGACGACCACTACACGACGACTGAAGACCTGCCGCTAAACGAGCCTTTACCCGGCCTGCTAGGCAATGATGACGACCCCGACACCGGGGACCCGCTAACCGTCATTGATTACGATTCAACCAGCGCCATCGGAGCCAGCATCGTCGTCACCGGCGACGGCAGCTTCGCCTACGATCCGACCGCTTCTGCTTCCCTCAATGCGCTCGCCGTAGGCGAAAACATTGTAGATACCTTCGTTTACACCGTCAGTGACACAGGCGGCCTTACCGGTACGGCCGTTGTCAGCGTGACCGTGACAGGCGTCAACGACGCGCCCGACGCCGTAAACGATACCGGGTATGCCGTTGAAGAAGATTTCACCCTGGCAGTTTCAGCGCCCGGCGTACTCGCCAACGACACCGACCCCGACACCAGCGACGATCTATCTGTCAACGTCCCCGCATCCGACAATACCAGCGCCAACGGAGCCATCGTCACCCTCAGCATTACCGGCAGCTTCAGTTACAATCCGCAAGACGCCGCCCTGCTGCAAGCTTTGCCGAGCGGCGGCATCATAACAGATACATTCGATTACACAATCAGCGATGGCAACGGCGGCTCAGACAGCGCAACGGCCGTCATCACAGTAACCGGTCTTAACGACGCCCCCGTTTTGGATAACAGCGGCGACGCGCTGCTAACCGACATCGAAGAGGACAGCGCCGATCCCCCAGGCGATCTGGTCTTCACCATCATCGGCAATGCCGGCAATCCCATCTCCGATGCCGAAGGCGACGACGACGGCATCGCGGTGATTGGCGTAGACGACACAAACGGCACATGGCAGTACTCGCTCGACAACGGCGGCAGTTGGACGAATTTTGGTAACGTATCCAACATTACGGCCGTCTTACTCGACGCCTCAGGCAGCACATTAACCCGCATTCGCTTTGTTCCCGGTGCCGATTACAACGGCTCGGCCGGTGAACTCACATTCAGGGCCTGGGATCAGACGGCGGGCAGTTCCGGCGATACCGGCGTCAATGTTGCCACGAATGGCGGAACCACGCCGTACAGCTCCGGCACAGAAACCGCCACCTTGACCATTACACCCGTCAATGACGCCCCAATCCTTGATAACAGCGGCGATTTATCCCTAGACGCCATTGACGAAGACGAAACAAATTCACAGGGGACAACCGTCCTTACCATCCTCGCCAGCGGCGGCGGCGACCCTATTTCAGATGTAGATGGCGACCCGGAGGGCATAGCCGTCACCGGCGTGGATAACACGAACGGATTATGGCAGTATCGCACCGGCGGCGCATGGCTGGATTTTGGCACGGTTTCAAACAGTTCGGCCGTTTTATTAAGTACATCCTCCCGCATCCGGTTTGTTCCCGATGCGAACTACAACGGATCGGCCGGGAAGATCGTTTTTAGGGCCTGGGATCAGTCGGATGGATTCGTCGGCGCTGTTGGCGTGGACACATCCAACAATGGCGGCATTACAGCTTACAGTGTGGTTACGGAAACGGCCGTACTCACCGTAACCAGCATCAACGACGCTCCCATCCTTGACTTGAACGGCCCTAACAGCGGCACAGGCTTCTCAGCCACCTTCATTGAAGATGGCGGCTCAATTTCCATTGTAGACGCAGCCGCCCTTACCGTAACAGACGTTGACCACACCACATTCGCCTCGGCCGCAGCGACTCTTGTCAACCCGCTGAACGGCTCTGACGAATTTCTTGCTGCAGATACGTCCGGCACATTCATCACTGCCGATTACAACGCATCCACCGGCGTCTTGACATTATCCGGGCCGGACAGCGATCTGAATTATCAAACCGTTTTACGCACGCTGACTTACAACAACATCTCCCAAGACCCAGATGAAACAGCCCGCCAAATTGAAATCACCGTCAATGATGGCGAAGACGACAGCAACACAGCCATCAGCATCATTTCGGTTCACAGCGTAAACGACGATCCCGTGTTAGTGACAAATACCGGCCTGATCGTGAACGAAGGAGCCAGCGCCAGAGTCGCCAGCACAAAATTGGAAGTTGATGACCCGGACGATCCGCCTGCAGACATCACCTATCGGGTGACAGTCATTCCCGTCAACGGCCTTTTGCTGCGCGATGGCGTCCCCCTTGCAGTCAATGGGACATTCACCCAGGACGACATTAATGTCAATTTGATTGATTACGCCCATGACGGCAGCGAAACATCCAGCGATGAATTCAACTTTATCGTGACCGATCCTCATGGCGGCATCATTGGCTCCACCGTCTTCACCATATCAATCAACAGCGAGAACGATCCGCCTATGCTGACAACAAACAACCCGCTTTCAGTGGATGAGGGCACGTCCGGCACAATCACAAATGCCCACCTAGCAGTGGCGGACGCCGACAACTCGCCTGAAGAGCTTGAATACCGGGTGGAAATTCTACCTGTGCATGGCGATTTATGGAATAACGGCGCTATTTTGCCCTTAAACGGCACCTTCACCCAGGCAGATATTGACAGTAATGCCCTTAGTTACCAACACGACGGCAGCGAAACTAGCAGCGATGAATTTACTTTTGCCGTTGAAGATGGAGCTGGCGGCGTAATAAATAGCACTGTGTTCAATATCAACGTGAACCCGGTGAACGACGCGCCGACTTTGGACTTGAACGGCGTTGATTCCGGCGTTGATTTTACAACCACTTTTACAGAAGATGGCGGCCCTGTGCTAATTGAAGCGGGCGATTCGATCATTTCGGACACGGACAATCTAACATTGGCCTGGGTCAGATTGACCTTGACGGATTTCCCGGATGGCGGGGCCGAATCGCTTTCCGCCGTGACCACTGGCACCGATATTGATGCCGTTTATAATCCGACAACCGGTATCATGACCTTGATTGGGCCCGATACGTTGATGAATTTCCAGACTGTACTACGCTCTGCGGCTTACGACAACACATCGCAAAACCCGGCCGTAATTACGCGCACCGTCATTGTTATTGCCAACGATGGAACGGCAAGCAGCAGTTCCGCACAAAGCCATATCGCCATCATTCCTATGAATGATGCGCCCATACTAGAGACAAATGCCGGGTTGACAGTCAATTATGCTCAAACAAAACCGAT
>JANTHP010000152.1 GCA_024762395.1 Anaerolineae bacterium
CCATTGTCGCCGGGTTCGGTTCCGGCGATGATGCGGATATGGCCGTATTTGACGAGAATATCGCCGGGACGGGCGGCGGCGGGGACGGGAACGGCCGTAAACAGCGGCTCCCCCTTATCCCGGCCATTTTTCACCTCTTTGTAAGCCCGAAAACTGCGTAGGAAACGAATTTTGGCCGCGCCGTCTTGCCCGACGGCCGTTACCACCCGATTCAACGCCTGTTGGACAAAACTGGAACAATCCACGCCGATGCCGTAGGTTTGCAGCCAGCGGCGCAGGGTACGGCCGTCTAAATGTGCCTGTCCGTCCGGGATGGGGATGAGCTGCTGGTTCACTGCGTCTTGCAACAGTGCCTGCATTTCTTCCAATTCGGCGCGACCAGAGGCGATCAGTTTTTCACGGCCGCTGCCATCGCTAAATTGGCTGTACAAAAACTGCTTGATTGGCTCCGGAGCTTGCTCCCGCGCCGCTTTGACCCGCAGCAGCCGGTCTTGGTGGCGCTTTTTCAGGTAGCCAAACTCCTTTGGCCTGGCAATCAGCGCCACCTGCTGCATCATGTAAGGCGCATGAACCGTTGTGAAAACCGGCTCTTCGGCTTCCGGCGGCGTCACATCAATCTCGATGTTTTGGAACGCCGTCAAAAACTGCTCAATCTCCCGGCCGATAAGTTGATTCCACGCTTTCATGGGGGCGGCTCCCTGTCAAAATGCCAGCTTTTTCATAATTTCGGTGCAAGTTTCCTCAGGCGTTTTGCCATTGGTGTAAATGGTCATTTTTGCCAGCCGATGATTGGATGGATGCTTGACGAAATGCTCATTGATGGCAAACAACCGCTCATCAACTTCACCGACTTCTGTTTGCAGCAGTTTACCAAATCGCGCATTCAAAATGGCAGTGGATTCGTCCAAATTGGGTGAAGGCAAGAGCAAAATGACGTGCGGAAATGGTTCAAGCGCGCGCTGAACGCGGGCAAACAGCGCCTCATCTTCATAAACCGAGTGCCCCGCGCCAAAATCAATGACACAGCCAGCATGATCGCTTAAAGCGCGTTCTACCGCATGCGCTTCAAAGGGTTTCCAATAGCGCAAAACGCCCGGCATTCCGTCCGCCTGGCCAATTCGTTCAACTTCGGCGTCGTCGTAACCGATTTCCTGGTAGTAATCCCAACGGCCGTTATCCATTGCAAATTGTCGCAGCCCCAGTTTTTCGGCCAGCAGCTTGCCAATCACGCTTTTACCCGCGCTCATGGGACCAATGAGAATAATGGTGGCGGTTGAATTATTTGCCATAAAGTCATTGTGTCATTTCGTATTTGGCGTAACATGGGCGACATGGGTGGCAAAGCTGGCGGCGTCTATGTTGCTGCCGCAGACGATGATGCCGACTCGCTGGCCGCGCAGCTTTTCACGCAGGGGGCCAAGCAGGGCGGCGGTGGCGGCTGCGCCGGCCGGTTCGACGGCCAGGCTGGTTCCCTGGTAAAGGCGCAGCATGGCAGCCCGAATCTGGTCGTCGTTGATTAAGATTAACTCATCCACATATTTTTGGCAGAGGGCGAAGCTGTACGGTGCGGCGTGGGGCGCGCCCAAACTGTCGGCGATGGTGCGGACGGCCGTAATCGCTTCCGGTTGTCCGCTGGCAAAGCTGCGGTGCATCGTGTCGGCGCCTTCCGGTTCGACGCCGTAAATCCGGCAGTGGGGTTGTAATTGTTTGACGGCCGTTGCCACTCCCGCACACAAACCCCCGCCGCCAATCGGCACAATTACCGCATCCAAATCCGCCACCTGCCGGCATAACTCCAGACCGAGAGTGGCCGTTCCCAGCGCAGTCAGCGGCCCTTCAAATGGGTGGACAAAGGTGCGCCCTTCTTCCCGCTCGATTTGCTCGGTGCGGGCAAAGGCCTCATGGACATCATCCACCAGCACGACTTCGGTTCCGTAGGCGCGGCAGAGGGCCACGCGGGCGGGATTAGCAGTTTTGGGCATGACGACTTTGGCGCTGGTTCCCAGGATTTGGGCGGCGTAGCCTACAGCGATGGCATGATTTCCGGCAGAAACGGCCGTTACCCCCCTCTTTAACGCCGCCGGTTCCAACCCCATCATCACTGCCAACGCCCCGCGCGGCTTGAACGTGCCTGTATGCTGGAACAATTCCAGTTTCAGGAAAACCTGTGTTTCCTCGCCAATAACGTCATGGATAGCCCGATTTTGCCACTGCCAAACCGGCGTTTCCACAATAAAAGGCGCAAGTTGCCCTCGCGCGGCCTGAATTTCCGCAATTGTTGGCGATTCCATGTTAAAACTAATCTCTCTTTGCTCTCTCTGAGAGCTTTTGGGTTCGTTCGTTTTTAACTTGTAACTATTCAGGTGTCTCTCGACTGTCATACCCGCGAAGGCGGGTATCCAAGCCTTTGGATTCCTGCCTTCGCAGGAATGACCTGTACAGTTACTTTAACTTTTTGATTTTAGATGGCATGTTTCGGGAATTCCAATTCCCAAAACACCAAAGTTGTTTACGATTGAACCCTTTGTGTCTTCTCTGTGTAACTATTCGCCAGCCATTTGGTACAGTGCGTTGACCGTCTTCCAGTTGCGGGTGGTGGCGGGCATGTTGAGTTTGCGCTCGAAGAAGTTGTTGGAGAGTTTGGTACGGCCGTAGCCATCCGGTACAAACAAGAAAATCTCCCGTTCGCCCAGCGCGAATTGGCCTGTCTCGTTGGCAGGGACGGTTAAATTGGCGATGGCTTCCGGCGACGGCCGTTCCCGCAAAAAGGTGACATAAAGTCTGGCCCGGCCTTCGCGCTGCTCGGCCAAAAACGGATTGGTGGCGAGGATGCGCTGAAAATCGGCTGCGTCCCGGATAAAAACAGAAACGGTGTAGCCATAAGACAGCTCAATTTGCTTTTCGATAATGCCTGCCAATTTGAGTGGATTTTTAATGTCGCTGCCAAAGACCACATTGCCACTTTGCAGATAGCTTTGCACATGGCTCAAACCCAGCGCTTCATACAGGCTCCGCAGTTCGATCATCCGAATCTTTTTCTGCCCGCTTACGTTTATGCCGCGCAGCAGGGAAATGTAGGTGTTCATGTTTTTTTGGTCTCCAGTCGCTAGTCTTTAGTCTCCGGCAAACGGCCGTACAACTCCGTCAGTTCCACCAACCGCCGCCGAATCTCATCCGTCAACATCTCCGGCGTAAAGCGCCACTGCCAGTAGCCACTGGCTTTACCGGGAAAATTCATCCGCGCCGAATTATCCAGTTTCATCAAATCCTGCAAAGGGGCAACGGCCATGTTAGCCACCGACGCAAAGGCCAGCCGTATCATGGCCCAGGCGATGTCGTGGCCGTCGCTGGCGGTGTAGCGGCGTACATGGTCTTGTTCGGCGGGGCTGGCGTTTTGGTACCAGCCGACAGTTGTTTCATTATCGTGCGTGCCGGTATAGACGACGCAGTTGCGGGGGAAGGTGTGGGGTAGAAAACTGCTATTTTTCTCGCCGCCAAAAGCAAATTGCAGGATTTTCATGCCGGGGAAATCAAATTCATCGCGCATCGCTTCGACTTCCGGCGTAATAACGCCTAAATCTTCGGCGATGATGGGCAGATCGCCCATTTTTTCCTGCATGGTGTGGAAGAAATCGAGTCCTGGCCCTTTAATCCATTGTCCGATAACGGCCGTTTCCTCCTCCGCCGGAATCTCCCAATACGCCTCAAAGCCGCGAAAATGGTCCAGCCGCACAATATCCACCTGGGCCAGCGTCGCCTTTAGCCGCGCCTGCCACCAGGCGTAACCGTCCTCCGCCATCACCGGCCAGCGATAGAGTGGATTGCCCCAGCGCTGCCCCGTCTCGCTGAAATAATCAGGCGGCACGCCGGCGATGACCGAGGGCGAGCCATCGTCATTCAGGTAAAACAAGTCGGGATTGGCCCACACATCGGCGCTGTCGTAGGCGACAAAAATGGGCGCGTCGCCGACGATTTTGACGCCGCGTTTGTTGGCATACGCTTTCAACGCCAGCCACTGCTGGAAAAAGACGAACTGCAGGAATTTATGCCGCTCAATCTCGACCGCCTTGTCATCCATCCAGCGGGCCATCGCCGATGGTTCGCGCTGAGCGATGCCGGCCGGCCAGGTGTTCCAGACGCCGCCGTCCTGGGCCATGTGTTCCATCTTTAAGGCCATGAACAGGGCGAAATCGTCCAGCCAGGCGTCATTTTCCCCGCAAAACTGCTCAAAGTCGGCGTGTTGTTCAGCGGCAGCGTGGGCCTGGAAATGGGCGAAAGCGCGGTCAAACAGTTTGTTTTTGTAATCAATTACCCAGCCGTAATCTACGCGGTGGGTGGGAAACTGGGGGACGTTGGCCAAAGCGTCCGGTGGCAAAAAACCAGCCTCAACCAGCTTGTCGGGGCTGATGAGCAGCGGATTGCCGGCGAAGGCGGAGAAGCATTGGTAGGGGGAGTCGCCGTAGCCGGTGGGGCCAAGCGGCAAAATTTGCCACAATGATTGTTTGGCGGCGGTTAAAAAGTCAACAAATTGGTAAGCGGTGTCTCCCAAATCGCCAATGCCATAGCGGCCGGGCAGGGATGTGGGATGGAGTAAAATGCCGCCGGAACGGGTAAAACGCATAATTTAACCTCTTCAAAATAAAAATTCAGGGACACAATGCCGTATTTTCATCATACAGCATAGTATCTCTGAATCGTACCTATTTGTTGAGGATTGATCAACCGGAAATTCTATTCCAGGATGCGCCAGCCGCGTTTTTGGGCGGTTTCGCGTAGGCGTTCGTCGGGGTAGACGGCAACAGGGTCGTCGGCCAGTTCCAGCATGGGGATGTCGCGGACTGTGTCGCCGTAGGCGGCGGCGAGACGGCCGTTTGCCAGATACGGCCGTAATCGTTCTACCTTACGCGGGCCAACATTGAAGGGCGCGGCGGTCTGGCCGGTGAAACGGCCGTTTTCAAACAGCAGCGGCGTCCCCAGCGCCTCTACACCCAGTTCTTGCGCCAGGCGGGCCAGGATGGGTTCAAACAAACCGGTGACGATGACGACGGAACGGCCGTTTGTCTGATGCGCTTTCAATTCTGCTACCACCGCCTCCCGCCGTGTTGGCCACAGCGTTTGCATTGCCACAAATTCGGCCATCGCCGCCATCTGCGTTTCGTCAAACCCCTTGAACAGATGGAGCAGCCCCAAAATCCAGCGTTCCTTAAACGCGGGCACGTTCACCCGGCCCATGCGGAACAAAATCAATCGGGGAATCTGGCGCAAAAAGAAACGGCGGTACTGCCGATCGTATCCATTTTCAACCAGATAATCCCGCATCCCCCGCCACGTTTCCCCGGCGGTAATCGTCCCTTCCAAATCAGAAGCAACCGTTAATAAATCAGTCATCGTAAATTATGAGAAGGTGAGCGGATGAAGGGGTGACAGGGTGATATTTTCACCCCTTCACCCCTTCACCTTGTCACTCCTTCACTCCGTCAGCGCGTCATACGCCGCTTGCAACTGCACGTCCGGCACCTGGCGCAAGCCCCAATCACCCAGCGGCACTTCGATGTCAGGAATGATGCCCACGCCTTCAAATGTGTTGCCATCGGGCAGTTCCAGCGTGGAGACAGCCAGCCGGATGAGTGAGCCGTCGGCCAAATTGAAGCCGGTAATCCCTTCCGTGTTGCCCGCCGAAGGCATTCCCACCAGTGTGGCCCGGCCCGACACTTTCATCGCTGCCGGGAAATAATCGGCGGCGCTGTGGCTGTTGCCGTCAATGAGAACGGCCAACGGCGTGGTTTCATTCCACTTCACCGGGCCGCGAATGCGGTAGATGGTTTGTGTCGAATCAGACCGCAATGAGCCGGTTTTGCCAAATATGCCTTGTGTGAAGATAGCAATTGATTCATCAGAATTGCCGCCGGGGTTGTGGCGGATGTCTAAAATGAGACCATCCAGCGGGCTGTCCTCTTCCAGCAGCCCGATGGCTGTCAGGATATTGGTGGCCGAATCGCCGCCAAAATCGGGGACGCGGATGTAACCGATGCGCGGCGTTTCGCTGAGCAGTTCGACTCGCCAGCCGTCACAGCCGCTGGCGCCGCCGAAGGTCAGTTCAATTTCCTCCGGCTCGCGGTCGGGGCCGCGCTGCACGGTTAAAACGGCGCCATCCTCGTTGGCGTACAGTGTTTGGATGATTTGCCGGTACTCAAACCCATCTTCGCCGCGCACAATCGGTTCGTTGTTAATGGCTAAAATCACGTCGCCGCGCTGCAGCCCGGCGTTGGCGGCGGCGCCGATTTCGCAGACGTACCAAATCATGAGCTGCTCGTCTTCTTTGGCCGGCCAGATGGTCATGCCGGCCCAGGGACGGCCGCTGCCTTCGCTAGGCAGGTCAAATTCAGCGGCAAAATCGTCGGTACGCACGAAGCGGCTGTGATCGTCGCCCAATTCGTGGATGAAATCGGCCATCATGTCCCAGAATGCTTCCTGGTTGTCAATACCGGCGGCTTTTTGGGCATATTCCTCGCATTTGGCGTCCCAATCCACGCCGTTGAAGTTGTCGCGGACGTAGTTGTCGCGCACGATTTGGCAGGCCTGGTTGGTGATGGCTACGTAATCATCGGGGGCGATGACGGGGGAGGTTTCGGCCGGTTTGCGGGTGGGAACCATGGCCAACAATGCCTGCTGGGTGGCCTGGACGGGCGGCAGGGTTTTGGTGGGGGCGGCGGTTGGCTCCGGTGTGTCGGATGGTTCCGGCGGGACGGTTGGCGGGGCGGTGGGGGCCGGTGTGGCGGTGACGTTTACCTCGGTTACAACCTGCTGGGTGACGATGATAGTTTCGGTTTTGCCGGTGCAGGCGGCTGTTGTTAGCAGGAGAACGGCCGTTGCCAATGCCAGTGTGATTAAACGATTCATGGTTATGTTTCCTTGTGATTACATGAGATTGGTCTAATTTTCAAGATTGGACCAATCTGAATAAGGCAAGTATAAGCTAATTGAGGGCAAAGTGGCAAAGTGGCAAGGGGGGGGAAATGGCAAGGCGGCAAGTGGCAGAGTGACGGATTGGCGAGGCGGCATTTACGTGGCCTTTTATAACTTTAACTGCTCTTTTACACTGGTCGCCTTTGCTTTTTGATATGCTATAATGGCACGCAGATTTTAGGGCTTGCATGGTTGGCCGCTAAAGGCTGTCTGAATCCTTGTTTGTCCTCTTTGGTAAACAAATATGTCGTTGTTACAACAAGCAATCCAACTGTTAAGCGAAGCGCCGGGCAATGTTATTTATCACCTGATTACCTTGTTTGCATTGCAAGCGGTGTTTGCCATTACGTATAGTCAATGGCGGCGCGACCGCTCAAACGCTGTGGCGGGACGAATGGTCTGGGCGTCCGGCGTTATTTTTCTGGCGCGGCTGGCGCTGCTGGCGGTTGGGATTGCTTTGCAGCAAAGCGCTTCGGCGGCCGGCGTGTTGGCTCCTTTGGAACAGGCCGTGCATACGATAACGGCCGTTTTCCTTGTGTGGGCGTTTGTGCCGCATTCCAGCCGTTACCCCCGTTTAGGCGCGGCGTTGTTGGTTTTGGCCGTTGCCGTCATTGGCGTGATGGCTCTTTCCTTCACGCAGACGTGGCAGGAACTGGCCGCAGCCGGCGAGCCGTATAATGCCTCCCGGCAGGCGACGGCCTGGGGCATTATGCAGTTGGCCGTATTGGGGTTGGGATTGGTCTCGCTCATCAGCCGGGGACGCCGTCAATCTTCGCTGCCGCTTACGATCATTGGGCTGCTTTTACTGGCGCATGTCGTCCAGTTTGGCAATTACCCGGAGATTATTGATACCAATACCAATATCGCTTATTGGATTCGATTAGGTCATTTGGTTGTGCTGCCGTTGTGGGCGGCGTGGGCGTATCGCTACACGCTTACCCCGCTGCTCCAGGCGCAGCAGCGGCAGCGACCGGCGGCGGCTCAAGTGAAGCAGTCGTTGGATATGGCGGCTCAGGTAATTGATTCTTTGGAAGTAGAAACGGCCGTTACCCACGCCATTGAGATGGCCGCCAGGATGACCAACGCCACTTTTGTCGGGCTGGCCCTGGTGGATGAAAAAGAACCGAGGCAGCTTCATTTGACCAGTAATCAGCCGCAAGCGGTGCAAACGGCCGTTCAGACTGCACCCAAAAGCTGGTATTTGAATACGGCCGATTGGCCTGCTTTCCGTCAGGCATTAGACCAAAAAAGGCCGGTTGCCTTGATGTCTGAGGGCATGGGGGCGCGCCAACTGCATGATTGGTATCAAGAGATGGGAACGACGCCAATGGGCGCGCTGCTGGTTCAGCCGCTTGTTGTGCACAATGATGCGATTGGCCTGCTGCTGCTGGCCGGGCCACCGGAACGGCAAAGTTGGGATGAGGAGAGCCTGTCACTAGCCGGTTCATTGGCCGTTTATGTGGCGCGCGCGATTGACAACGGCCGTATCTTCTCCCGCGCTTCCCGGTTAGCCTCAACGACACAACCAGAGCCGGAAACGGCCGTCAGCGGTCGCATCATGGCATTGGAAGAGGAAAATGACCGCCTTCGCGCTGAATTGGACACAACCATCAGCCGATTACAGCAGTCGGAAGTCCGTGCGGTGGCCGCTGACAGACAAGCCCGTGATTTGGCGGCAACCCTGAATGAAATCGAAGCCGTCAGCCGGGATGAGCAAATCAAAGCGCTGGAAGCCGAAATCGAAGCGCTGCGCGAATCGTTGGTTGAGGCGGAAGAGGCGATGGCTCTGGCCGCTGCCAGCGAAGGCGAACTCAGTACAGAGTGGGTGATGCACACCATCACCCGTTATTCCGGTCAACTAGAAGAGGCGCAGGAGCGCATCGAGGCTTTGGAAGAAGAGCTTTCACAGTATGACAGCGGCCCGATGAATGAAGTTATCACATCGGTTGTGCAAGATTTGCGGACGCCGATGACATCCATTGCCGGTTACACAGACATTTTGTTGGCCGAGCGCATTGGCATTTTAGGCATTAAGCAGCGCGAATTTGTACGGCGGGTGCAGGCCAACGCGGCCCGTATGGGGAATTTATTAGACCATTTGCTGCAGTTGACGATGGAGTCGGATGCGTCGGCAAGCTGGTCGAATGAGGCGGTGGCTGATGTGGAGATGGCGGTGGAAACGGCCGTCAGCGCCGTCCTCACCCAAATTCGAGAGAAAAACCTTCATTTAGAACTGCAAATGGCCCCGGATTTACCCACACTGCCCGTCAGCGCCGATGTCTTGAGTCAAATTATGACCAGTTTGCTGGAAAATGCCTGTCAAGTTACGCCCAAAGAGGGCCGGGTAAAAGTTGCCGTTCGCCTGGACAGCATGGCGAAACCAGACCGCACGGCCGACAATGGTCACAATGCGGATTTCCGATTCATCCATCTGGCGGTGACGGACAGCGGCGGCGGGATCAGCGTGAATGATTTAAGCCGGGTGTTTAACCCGCAGCATAACGCCGACAGCCCTCTTATTGCCGGTTTGGGCGATACGGGGGCGGCTCTATCGGTAGCCCGTGTTTTGGCCGAGGCTAACAGCGGGCGTCTTTGGGTTGACAGTATTGTGGGGGTGGGCAGTACTTTTTCGGCGTTGTTCCCCCTGGCGGTTGAGCCCGTTATGAATGGGGATACGGCCGTGTTTTCCACAGGTCAGGTTAGTTAATGGAATCCAGCGGGACCAACACGCCCTGGCGGGTTAATCTGGTTTTAGCGGTTGGCAGCATTTTGGCCGTGACAATGGCCCTGCTCATGTCGCAAATTGACCTGCTGCAAACCCGGCTGCTGCCCACGCCGCCGGTTATCGCCCGTGTGACAGAAGCGGTTGTCACTGTCACCCCTTTTCCGGCCATCACGCTGCCCACAGCCACCAACACGCCCACGCCAACCCCTACTCGACTGCCTGAAATTGTAAGTACGCCGGTGAAGACGGCCGTTCCCATCAAACCCCAGTGCGGCGAAAAACCCGGCAACTGGATTCCCTACACCGTTCAATTTGGCGATACGCTGTTTGGACTTTCCCTCAGTTCCGGAGCGCCGATTGAGCAAATTACCCAGGTTAACTGCCTGGAGATGAATAAATTGATAGCGGGGATGCAAATTTATCTGCCCAGCGTCCCGCCGCCGCCTGTCCAATGCGGCTACCGCCCGCCTTCGTGGGTGCGGTACACGGTTCAGCCGGGCGACACTTTGTACTCGTTAGCCATCAGCCGGGGCACAACGGTGTACCAGGTGATGAACGCCAATTGCCTTTTTAGCTCCAAGCTGTTGTGGGGCCGCAAAATTTATCTGCCGCCGCTGCCGGCTACGGCCACATTTACGCCCGTTCCACCGACCGCGCCGCCGCCGCCAACGCAGACGCCGCCCTTTACCAGCACGCCCGCGCCCTCGGCCACGCCCTCGGCGACGCCGACTGCGCCCACTGTGCCGTCCAGCACGCCGACAATGACGGCCTCTCCTACGACAACGGCTACGCCAACGCCTACGGGAACGGGAACGGCCGTGCCTACCAACACCCCCACCGCTACCCCGTTGCCGACTGCTACCCCGCTGCCGACTAACACCCCGCCGCCAACCAACACCCCGCTGCCAACCGACACCCCATCGCCCACCAATACTCCCATGCCTACCGACACCCCGCCGCCCACCGACACCCCGTCGCCCACCCCCACCAAATCCGGCATGTAACCCGGCC
>JANTHP010000153.1 GCA_024762395.1 Anaerolineae bacterium
TGGTAGCGGGCGATGGCGGCGGCGATGTCGCCTGATTGTTCGGTTAGTTTGGCCGCCCACCAGGCGGCGAAGGGGGCGTCGGGGCCGTCGGGGAATTGGGTTGTGTAATCAAGGTAGAGGGTGACGGCCGTTTCCCCATCCCCCGCCCGCGCAGCCAATTTCGCCTGCTCAATCAGCGCATCGGCCGGTTCTTTTTGCGCGTAGTCAGCAAGCTGGGCCAGCGCCGAGTCAAAATCGCCCAGCGCCTCGTATGACCAGGCCAGATACAGATGCGTATCGGCGCGGTAATCGTCGGGGTTGGCGTTCAGGTAACGCCGGAAGGCGGCGACGGCTGGCTCGTAGGCGTTGGCGTAGTAGTCTACCAGGCCGCGTTGGAACTCATCTACCGGAATTTCGGCGTTGACGAGGGCGATGAGACCCTGATAGCTTTCGGGCGCGCGGGGGTAATCGTTGACGCCGGTGAGAAATCGTTGGTAGGCGGCATTGGTATCTTCGGCCAGGAGCGCGGCCGCGCCGGCCAGATAACTCATTTCGCCTTTCGTGTATTCAGTGACGGCAAGGGCGCGGATGGCGTCGTATTGTTTAATCGCGGCGGTGTACGCCTCATTTTCCAGGTACAAATCGGCGAGTTTACGATGGATGGCGATACGGGTGAGCCGGTGGGCGGGGCCTTCCAGCGCGGCTTCGTAGGCGGCGATGGCTTGTTCGCGTTCGCCCAGCGCCAAATAGGCGGCGGCGAGGCGCGGTTGGATGTAGGCGGCCATTTCCGGATTGGTTTCCAGATAGGTTTGGTAGGCGGCGATGGCAGCTTCAAAATCATTGGTTTTTTCAAGGGCCTGGGCCAGGAGGAGGTGGGTTTCGGAGGGCGGGTTGTTGGTAATTTGTAATTGGGTGATTGTGTCGGCGGCTTGGGCGTAACGGCCGTCTGCCAGGTAACTCTTGCCCAACTCCAACAAAATCTCGATTTGCTGCGTGTCAGTGATAGGTTCGGTTAAGGTGGACTCGAATTGGGTAACGGCCGTGTCCCAATCCCCATTTTCCACCGCATCCTGGCCGAGGGCGATGCGCGTAGCCGGTAAGGGCGTTGCCGTTGGCGTGGGGCTGGGCGTGCGGGTGGGCTGGGGGATGAGCGTGGGCGTGGGCTGGGGCGTGTAAGTGGCGGCTTGGGCGATGGTCGTTGGGGCCGGAGCGGGGGCGGCGGCGTTGTCGGCGCAGGCGGACAGAAGCAGAAGGGAAAGGAGAACAATAAATAATGAATAGTGAATTGGGAATGGTGAACGGGCGTATTTACCATTCATTATCCTCAATTTATTATTCATTGTTTTGTCTTTGTTCGGCATAGATTATTCTTTAGTTGTTAAGGGATTCTTGATAACCCTTTGTTGAATATCCGCTAGAACTTCTTCGATAAATTCGGCAGCCATTGGGCCTGTATGAATCATCGATGTTTCGTAGCGTGTATAATTCTTCATGTTGCGTTCAGATGAAAGCCAGTTGAAAGAGCCTTCTATAAAAACATCATTATCAACACAGATGATTTTGGAGTGGATATTATGGCAAACGTGCAATGTAGCGCCGCTTGCTTTGAGGGCTGTTGCCGCTTGTGCGGCTGCGGGGAGGTTTAAATTATCATTAAATTCCTGATCCACATAGATGTCAACTTGTACGCCGCGGTTAACGGCTGCACGAGTTTGCCCGCAAATATCATCGGCTTCAACTGCACGCCAGCGCAGGAATGGGGAAACAATCATCAGTCTTTTTTCGGCGTGTTCAAATGCGCGTTTTAAGGTACGAACGTGCTTATTTAAGGAACGGATGTGATGAAAATCGGTATTGTTTTTAATTTCGATTCGGCTGGGGACTGGCACACCGGCCATTTCGTTTGCTTCATCGGCAAAAAGATAGCGCGCCAAGATGCCAGAGGGTGTGTTTAGTTGGGGATCAAAGATTTCCATGTCGCCAAAGACAATAAAACTGTCTTTGGCTCGTGAGACGGCTACGTTTAACATGTTGGGGCCACGGTCGAAGAAATAACTGTTTGCATCTTTTGTTGTGTAGACTGAAGAGAATAGAATAATCGGCCGTTCGCCTCCTTGCAGGGCGTGAACGGTTCCTACTTTGCTCAATGTAATCTGTCGCTGTTGTAATGCTTGTAGAAGGGTGCGTTTTTGCGCTGAAAATGGGGTGATAATACCGATAATGTTTTCTATCTCTGTCTGGTAATGATTTTCAAACGCATTTTTATTCTTGGCTATCCAATCGGCTATTGTTTGCGCTTCACGGCCGTTTTTACGGCTGCCTTGTTCGGTGGTAGCTTGCCCTTTGACATGAACATAGCCTAGATGGGGCCAGGGATGTTCTTTGATTGATGGGCGCATAGGGCGTAAACGGCCGTTGTAGGCCAGCTCATTACAATACCCAATAATTTCAGGCACACAGCGACGATGTTCAGCCAGAAACATCCCTCGCTCATATACAGTTCCACCCTTGGGCAGGATTTGATAAGGAGAGGCTTGTTGAGCTAGTTGCATGATTGAACCAGAACTGGCTGTTATGCCTCTCGCTTCCAAACGAGAAAAATCCGCTTCATTTTGAATAAGATTATGACGTGTCAGATTGCCGTAGTCCACCTGTTTAAGGATGCTCCACACAGGTTCGATCTGCTGCACGTCGCCAACGATTAAGGCTTGTTTGGCTAACGCGAACATAGCGCCAGCTACCTCCGGTGTTACTTGGCCTGCTTCATCCACAATTAAAAGGTCAATGTAGTTTAACAATGGATTTGATTTGCCGTCATAATAATCAAAAAAGGATGGCCCCGTGTGCATAGTCGTCACAAAACAGGGCGTTAGCATGGCGTACCGCCGCCATTTTTTCTCTTGTGTAGGTTGATTTCGAGATTCTTTGAAATTAGGGGCGGTGATTTCATCCCGCATTATTTCTTGTAACCAGCGCCCTTCCCAATAGTGTGTTGCCAAAAGAAATAATTGATAGCGCCAAGTGGTATCTAACCAGTTGAAGAGGTTGGCTTTGTTGGCAGTTCCATCTTCTTTTTCTAGCAGGAAAAGCTGATCCCATTCAAGTTCCGGGGCGAAGCGAGAGCGCCAATTCTCCCATTTGGCGCTGGTTGTTGTGTGTAATTCAATGAATTTTTGTGCATCCTCTAATTGCTGTTTGGCGGTGGAAACGGCCGTTTTTGCAGTTTTGATTTGTTCGTTAATAGCTTGAGAAATTGTCTTACGACTCGGCTTAATAGCCGCAGTTGGCATGTGTTTGTTTAAGAAAATCTGATAGCCTGATTCCCGTTTACGCTTTATCCCTGGCACAAAACTAAGTAAGCTGTATGAATTTGGCTCATCCTGAATATGTTGCAGCCAAGTCGTATGTAGAGCGCGGCGCGTTTCTAGCTGTTCTTTTGCTGCCACATATTGTTTCTGGTAGATTGATTCATATGCTTGTAGAGAGCCGTGCTGCGTTTGGATGGTATCCAATTCCTCTGCCAATTCAGCCATCTGAAAAGCCGTATCTAAAATGCTGGAATGAGAGTGGACATTGTTTAGTGATTCATGTAGAGCGGTAACGGCTTCATCAACAGTTTCGATTTTGCGTTCAAAGTAGCGAGAACAGGCGGTTAAATACTGTTTAATAGCTTGGCTAACAAACCTCGGGTTTTCAGCTTGATTGGGAAAGCCATCACCATATTTATTCACGGTTAAGATGCCGCGCGATTCGGCCTTAGATTGTTTATCTGACGTATTTACCAAATATAAACCAAAGCTAGGTGCGGGTAGCCAGCGTTCAATATCGTCTATACCGCTTAGACTGTCAATGACATTGGTTACCGCCTGATTGTTGGTGGATGCAGCTACAATAACGGGTGGCGGTTTTTGCAACAAGGCAGCCTTTACCCACAAGGAAGCGATTACGCTGTGCAATAATGTCGTTTTCCCTGTTCCCGGCGGCCCACTCACGGCAAGAATGCTGTTTTTCGGTAAGGCAAATAGATGGTAAAGTGATTCTCTTTGGGAGGGTGAGAGTGGGAATTGGTTATTGAAACTGCCCAGATGTAATTTGGCTGGGGCAAGCCATTTGTTGATGGGGAGGGGAGGTTGGGGGGGCTTGGGCGAGAGTCGTACAAGTTCTTGTAACAGAGGAGGGGATTTCTTTTTCTCAAGTAGATAGTAGTACACGCCGAGAATATTTGCCGACATACCCCACATATTGCTGGTATTGATGATTGCCGCTTGATTGTCTAATTTATATCCGGCCTCTTTTAGGATTGTTTGTCCATGTTCGTTTGTGACATGGCGCAGCGCACGCCAGCCGAGGTCAAGGGCTTCGGACCACAACTCAGGCGAATCTTCATCTGGAGTAATCACCAAGTTACTTTTCCAAAAGTCGTCCAGTGCGTCAACACTGCCCAAAACAAGATCGGAAGAAGTGGGTTCGAGCAGGGGGCGGGGTATCCAGGGTCTTTGCACACCATTTTCGGGACGGAGACGGCCGTCTTCGCTCAACTCTGCGGGAATAAACAGCGGGCATAAAACCGCATTTCGGCTACGACCTCCTTTGCTTGCTACGATAGGTACGACGACTACCGGCATTGAAGAAATATCGTCCTCACCGCCAGAAACGGGATGGTGTTTTTGGTCGTTGCTTGAAAATAAAGCGGCCGTTGCCTGTTGACTTAATTGGCCTTGCTCAATGGCGTCGAAAGACACCCGAACATGGTTGCCTTCTGTTAGTTTCAGAGAAGTTAATTCGGCATCTTTAAGACTGTCGCGCCAGTAAGCGATGATTTGTTTTGTTGATGACATCTTAGCTCCATCGAATACGATGTACTAAAAAAAACCGGCGATTCTAACTCTCATCTTCATTTTTTTTGTTCGTCGCTAGTCGTTGTATACCTTCGCCGGTCGGTAAGCAGTTCCAGCCCCAAATACAGGGGGGCTAACTGCATCAATCCCAACCAAACCAGTACAATTGTGACGCCTAGTTTGATGGTGTCAAAGGTGGCTTGGATGCGGGTGCGGGATTGGCGGATGGCGTCTGAAAGTTCGGTGATGAGGCTGATGTATTCGTCAATCAGGGCGGGGATTTCGGCGATACGGCCGTTTATCCCCTCTAAATCCCCGGCAATCGTTTCCATATCGCCGCTGATGGCGGCTAGATTGGTGTCGGCGACGGCCAGTTCGGATGTCAGGCTTTCCAGGCGTTCGGGCAAGCCGTCCATGCTGCTGCCTAGTTCGTAGACGGTTTCGTCGAAGGGGATGGACGGGTCGTAATCAATGCCTAAATCATACTTTAGCTCGAAGCCGAGGATTTTTTCGTCTATTTTGAATTTGCTCAGGGTGACGAGGGCGCTGTCAATGACGGCCGCAGCCTCGGCCATGTTGGGGATGGCGGCTTGCATGGTGCGGATGCTGTCGGGAACGTCTTCGCTGGTAACGGCCGTCACTTCATCCAGTAACGGCCGTGTCTCCTCAATTGTCGTTCCCAAATCCCCCGCCAAAACCGTGACCGAATCCAGCCCCTTGTTGGCTTCATCCACCGTCTCCTTCGCCAACAGCAGCGAATCTTGCACCGTGTCCAGGCTTTTCACCGTCAGCGCCAGCGTGTCGTCCAGCCCCGCCGCAATGTCGTCCAGGATGGCCGGTGCTTTCATCGTGCCGCCAATGCTCAGAGCCACGCCAACCAGGCTGATTAAAATGATGATGATGCCAATGAATTTACGAATCATGTTGTCTCCCTTATAAACGTAGAGCGATTTGGTAAAGGGTGTGTTTCATCTCAGTTGATGTGTCGGGAATTGGAATTCCCGATACTTGGCTCAACGTTTCGGGAATTCCAATTCCCGAAACACGCACTTTTCTCAACTCATTTGAAATGCACCCTTTAAATCGTTCGTAACTATACAGCGTTGTCGAGAAGATTTATCAAATTTTCTAGCTTGACCAGGCGCTTGCCAGACTAAATTTGACAAATCTACAGGGAAATTCATTAAGTATGGCGATTTTGCAAAATCGCCTTACGGCCGTATTGGGCCGGTGAATCCTGTATAGGTTAGTCCGGCAAGTGCGTCGGCTGCAGTCTGGCGGGTAATCTTCCCGTCATGCGTCGCCGCCAATTCTAACGCCTGCCACAGCAGTTGAAAAGCGTCGTAGGCCGAACCGGCGTATGGCCCGGCTGTTTCGTCAAACGGGGTGACGGCTGCGTAAGCCGCCGTGAAGTCGGCGGGCAGCAAAGCCGGGTCGTATTGGCCGATGGGGGCTTCTCCGGCCGGGAGGAAGGGCAGATTGGCGGCGGCATAGATGGGAGCGGCGGCCTGTGTCGTCGCCGCGTCCCAATGCCCGATTACGGCCACAACCGCCGGGTCAATCGCCAGCGATTCCGCCGCGCCCCGCGCCAAATCCGGGTCGCCGCTATCGTCCAGGGCGACCAGCGCCACCCGATAGCCGCCAATTCCGCCCGCTTCGTTAACTTCCCGCACCGCCAGCCGGGCGCTGTAAATGACATCATACCCAATCGCCCGCTTTTCCCCTTCAAACGGCCCCACAAGACCGATTTTGACGACGGGGGCGACGCTGGCGCAGGAGGAGAGGAAGAAGAGGATGAGGAGGTGAAGAGGTGAAGGGGTGAAGAGGTGAAGGGGCCGACTTTTCACCCCCGCACCCTTGCACCCCTTCACCCTTTCACGGTTAGCGGCATCGCTGCACATTGGCCAAATGCTCCTCATACGTGGCGCTGAAGACGTGGCTGTTGGGGGTGGTTCCCGTACAATCCACCACAAAAAATAGATATTCCGTCTGGGCGGGGGCGGCGACGGCTTGTAGCGAGGCCAGCCCCGGATTGGCGATGGGGCCGGGCGGCAGGCCGGAGACGGCGTAGGTGTTGTAGGGTGAATTGAAGGCCAAATCGTCCAGCGTAAGCGGATTTTTCCACCATTGGCCCGTGTCGGACTGGTAGCCGAGGGCGTATTGGGTCGTCGGGTCGGCTTCCAGCTTCATCCCCTGGGCTAACCGGTTGTAGAAGACGCTGGCGATGAACGGCCGTTCCTCCGTCAACACCGCCTCCCGTTCCACAATACTCGCCAGCGTCACCGCTTCGCGCAGCGACAAGCCATTGACGCCGAATGCCTGCCGCATCTCTGGCGTAACGCGGCGGCCAAAATTTTGCAGCATCGCATCCACCAGATAGGCGGCGTCGGCGTCCGGCGGGACGCGGTAGGTGTCGGGGAAGAGGTAGCCTTCCAGCGTGGCGTCGGGCGGCAGCGAGGCCAGAAAATCGTAGCCGGACAGGTCAAAGGGGGCTTGTCTTCGTGTAATCATCAAGAATTGGTCGGCGTCAATGGCGGCGGGGCGAGTTTGGGCCAACGATGCGGCCATCTCTTCCAGCCGCCACCCTTCGAGAAGGCGCAGTTCGATTTCCTGTTTACGGCCGTCCGTCAGCGCGGCGGCCAGTTCGGGGATGCTCATCGTGGGCGCGAGGGTGAAGTCGCCCGCTTCCAGTTGGGCGTCCAGATTGTGATAGCGGGCGTAGTTGAGGAACAGTTCCGTATCATTCAACAGTCCGGCGGCGGCGAGGTTGGCGGCGATGACATCGGCCGTTTCCCCCGGCGCAACGGTGAAGGGAAGGGGCAGGTTGCCCGTTCCGGCGGGTTGGGCCAGTTGTTGGGAACGGCCGTCTAAATAAACCCGCAAATAAACGCGCTGCAGCGGGCCGGCCAGTCCTGGATTTTGTCGCAGCGCAAAAAATGCCGCCGCCGCCAGCGCCCCCGCCAACACAACCAACCCCAGTCCCGTTTTCCACACGCAGCCGAACAGTTTTGAGGCGGCGCGTTTATCTTTTTTAATTGTGTTAGGGGGCGTGTTTTTAGATGTCGTCAAGATAAGATTTCACCTTGTTTATGAATTCTTCTGGGCTGCACGGTAAACTCAAATAGTCGTCTGCCCCAGAAGTCTGGGCGACAGATTCTAAATTGGATAATCCCTCTACTAAGATAATGGGAATGTGTCGGGTTTGGGGATCATCTTTGAGCGGGCCGATAATTTGGGCGACTGAGGCGATGTTTGCATTTTTGAAACGCTCGGATGCCTCGGTTGTCCAGGTTCGGTTGCCTGCCAGGATAATTGCCGGTTGGCGCTGCCGGGCTATTTCCAAAATTTCTAATGGGGGAACAACTTGTATTTCTGCTTTAACGCTCCATTTTTCCAGCATAAGCCGGAATAAACCAAGCAATTGTTCATCGCCGCTGTAAGCCAGGTCGGCCATCGCTAAAATCAAGGGCGGCGGTTCATTTCTTGATTGAGCGTCCAGATAATTTTGCAAAATAAACGCCGCCGCTACCGCATCTACCCGGTCTCTGGCTTTTTTGCCGCGAATGTTGCGCTGGCGCAGGCTGTTTTCAGCTTCGATTGTCGTCAGGCTTTCATCCCAAAATTTGATGGGAATGTCGAGATGCCGCCCCAAATCGGCGGCATAATCGCGCACCCAGGCCGTTTTTTGGCTGTCCGCGCCGCCCAGGGTGATGGGAAGGCCGACAACGAGCAGCGTTATTTTTTGCTCGTTGATGATGGCTTGGTAGCGGGCAAAATCCTCTTTGCGCGATTTGCGCTTGAGGACGCCATACGACTTGGCAATCAGCCGCAGCTCGTCGCTGACGGCAACGCCGATTCGTTTTTCGCCTAAATCCAGGGCCATGACGCGGCCTTTAATCGTAAATTCGTCACTCATAAGGTTGAAGATTGAGACTGGAGATTAGAGATTGGAGATTGATTTGTCATGATGCCCAGTCTCTAGTCTTCAGTCTCGAATTATCGTTAGAAACGGCCGTTTTCGCTGGCCGTTTTCCCTACGATTTAATATCGCTTGCTTGGGTGTTGACTGGAATAGTATACTGGAAATGGTTACTGTCTACTAAATTAGGTGAGACTATGAGCATGAAAATTACTTTGCCTTCACGATTATTTGAGCATATTGCTAAATATGCGGGCGAGAAGCAGCGTTCTCCAGAAGAAGTGGCGGTGGATGCGCTTTCCAAGCAATTTCTGCCCCAGCACCCTTACATTGAACATGTTGTAGGTTCTGGCGGTGTTCGCGCCGTTGTTAAAGGGACGCGCACAGGAGTAGAAGCCATCATTGGCTACACCCGCGCCGGGTATACACCGCAAGATATAGCCGGTGATATTTTGCCTCATTTAACGTTGGCGGAAATCTATGATGCGTTGAGTTATTATGAAGATTACCGTGATGAGATTGACGCTGTGATGGCTGCGAATGAACCGGAAGCGTGGCGGAATCGTCTGATCAACGAAATGGGCGATCTGGATGCCAGGAAATTGTTGGGGGAATTGTGATTGATGAAGATCGCGTTTTGCTTTTGCTTGATGAAGATGTTTGGGTGGGATTAGCTGCTGCATTGCAAAATGAAGGGTATGATGTTGTTTCTGTGACCGGCTTGGGAAGAAAGGGATTGTCAGACGCGGAACAATTGGCTTATGCCGCGTCGGAAAGCAGAGCCATTTTGACGCATAATGCAGGCGATTTTGTTGCGTTGGCAAGGCTCTATTTTGAACAAGGCGATTCTCATTATGGGGTGATTATTGCGCCGCACCTTGAGAAAGGGAATTTGTTACGAAGAGTATTGACGTTGTTGCAAATGACAACGCGACAGGCTTTGATGAACAGTGTCAGATTTGTCTGAGCGGCTAAAGGGCGGTTTCTTGCTTTTAATTGTCGGTTTGGATGGCGGATTGAATGTGGCTTGGCAAATAGGGCATTCGCTTCATCCATAACGGCCGTATTTCTACCACCGGCGTATTCATCAGAGGAAGAACCTGGTAAAGATAAGCAACGGCCGTATCCACATCCTGCCCCGCCACCGCCGCCAATGCCGCATCCAAATCCAAATCAGCCGCTAACTGCCCTTCGCCGGTGAGCAAAAAGGTCACATTGCCTGCGTTATCGGCGCTGACGACCTCGCTGTCGCCAAGCCGGATGCTGTCGGGAACCAGCGTATAGCCGGGGATGGTTTGGCCGGACAGTGCGTCGTAAATAAAACCGGATGCCAGCGTGGCGTCAACGGCCGTTCCCTGCAAAACGGCCGTCATCTCCATCCCCAACCGCTCCGATCGCTCGCCCACCTCGTGAGAATACCGCTCTTGCAGCACCGCCGCCACCCGCAGCGATTCCCGCGCCAGAAATTCCCGTTCCGTCAGCTCCGCTTCCATCTCCGATTGGGCCACCGCTTGCAAGAATTGTAACGCCTGCGACCGTACCCGCGCTAAATCAGCCTCGGAAACGGCCGTGACCGCCTGCACCGCGCCCCCCGCCATCGGCGCCGGGTTGCGCGCTTCCACCAATGCGGCCAATGCTTCTGGCAAAACGGTTGCCGTCTCGCTGTCCACATTCCCCTGCGGGCCGGGTTCCAGGGCGATGGCGTCCGTTTCGGCCGTGCCGCCAGTCACGCCGGCGACAACGACTTCGGCCACGGTCTGAAAGGCAATGGCGGCATCCTCGGTTTGGATGATGGTTCCGGCGGGGATGGCGACGGTGTCGCTGGTGACGTTGGTGAAGACAATCAGCCCCCGCGCCGGAGCGGTGGGCACGTCTATCACGCCCGTCGTTTCAATTTCGGTTT
>JANTHP010000154.1 GCA_024762395.1 Anaerolineae bacterium
AAAAGTGCGTGTTTCGGGAATTGGAATTCCCGAAACGTTGAGCCAGTATCGGGAATTCCAATTCCCGATACATCAACTGAGATGAAACACACCCATTCACAATCAATTAGGGTCTAATAGCTATCAGCAATTTTTATTGGCGTAACGGCACTCTTCTTCATAATTTGAATCAGCATGCCGGTAAGAAACCCAATCCGATTCGACAAGCAGTTCGTTCGGATTATCGGGATTTGCAACCTCATAATGCAGCGTCAGTTTGAGCAAATTGGGTTGAATTTGCTCAATTCGAAGTTCGGCATACGGATCAGGCATCACAGAGTCTTTGAAAAAATTGCCATACCGTTTATCCCCGCTTTCCAAAACCTCAACCGTGCATTCATCCCATTCGCGTGGCAGACGAGAATTTTGATTTCCCGGCACATGGCAGCTGTGCCGGTACATGGCCGCCTGGAACTCTGCCAAAGCTTCAGTCAGATGCGGATTGTCCGGTACTTCCTCGCCCGGCAAATACGTTTCAACCACCATATCTTCATAGGGGACGCCCAGCAAAACACTTGGCCCTTCCTGCGGCAAAATCTCTTGGCTTACTTCCTGTTCAGCAGAACTTTCTACACGATATTCAGGCGATCCCATCCAATTAGAAACAAACATAATCGCCATAAACACAAAGGCTACACTTAAACCCACCCGGCGGTCAGCATAGCGGCGGCTTTTACCAACTTCAAAGTATGGCATCACAATAAAGGCGATCATGAGGAGCGGAATAAATCCAACAACCAGGGTCTTGTCTGCTAATTTGAGCCACCCTTGCGACCAGGAAAGATACCAGGGGGCAACCACATGCAGCGGCGTCACAATCGGGTCCGCGTGATGCTCCAATGGCGCATCCCAGAACCAAAGCGCTCCCGCCACCAGAAACAAGGTGGCCAAAGCTGACCACATCAATTCGCTGGTCAAAATATCAGGGATGAAATAGGTACGTTCGGTTTTGGGCACGCGCTTGGCTGTATCTTCGCCGATTTTTTCGCGCCCCGGCGGCAGGGAAAACCCGTGTAGGACAACTTTGTAGTAGTGGACAAAGAAAAAGATGGCTAATAACAAAGGCATTAAAAGCACATGGAACAGATACCAACGAAGCAGCCCGCTTGCACCGAGCGATGGCGCGCCCTGGAGGATAAGTAGAATGTTTTCATTCACGGCCGCGGGCGCGGGAGCAGCTTCCGCGCCGCTGAGGAATACGGTGAGCGCCCAATAGGCTAACTGATCCCAGGGGAGCAAGTAACCGCTAAAGCTAAGGAGCAGCGTTAAAACAAGCAAAATCATGCCGGTCGCCCAGGTAAATTGACGCGGCTTTTTATAACTGCCTGTTATGAATGTTCGCAGCATATGCAGGGCTACGACAAGTACCATCACCTCCGCACCTAGACGGTGCATGTTGCGCATGAGTTGGCCCAACGGCACGTTAGTTAAAATATTCCACATGTTGGAATAAGCCACAAGTGGGCTGGGCGTGTAAAAAATCATCAGGATGATACCGGTGATGGTCTCCCATACAAACATGAAGGTGGAAAGCCAGCCAAGTCGGAAGGTGGGGTAAATATGGGTTACTTCGGTGTGGTAAAAGCTGGGGCGGATGTGCAGCCAAAAGCCATCAGCGTGGGGCCGCAGACGCGGATTAGGACGGCGTGGCTCGTCGCCGCGTAGTGCACTGCGTATATCGCTAATATTCATTCCGGCAGTTACACGTTCAACGGCCTCGTCTACTTTAGCAATGGCAGCTTGCTTAAACCCCATTTTGCGTACTTGATCAACAAAGGTGGTCATGTATTCTCCTCTTTACGGGCAGTTTCCGGTAAAGCTGCACAACAGTTCGGGGGAAGGGCCGGTTTTCTTTGCCCCGGTGTCAATGCGCAAGAAAGCGGTTCCATCTGGCAGGGGGAGCGGTTGATAAAAGTCATCAACTAGTTCTGATTCGGCTAAAACGGTGGTTTTATCGTCGGTCAACGCTTCGATCTTGAATCGATCGAGGGTGCGTGGGGCGGGGGATTCGATGCGACGGCCGTCTAGCCGATATTTTGAACCATGACAGGGGCATTCGAACCGGTTGTTGACCGGAATCCAGGAGTAGATACAGCCCAAATGGGTGCATACTTTGTAAATGGCAGCCACGCCTTTGATGGGATCGTTTTCATCTTGCGCCTGGAACATGCGTTCTTGACCGTCGGCGTTCGTGGTGTCCAGGTTCACTAACCAGAAGCGCCCTTCGGCAAAGTTGGCAGGTTCAGCATTGATATCGGGCAAGATGTCTATGGGGAAGGTGAAGGCTCCGCCAAACTCGCCTTCGCGGAATTTGGGGATGAGAAACCAGATTAAGAGGCCAGCGCTTTCAGCGGCAAAAAGGGCAATGGATGCCCCCCAAATGTAAAAGAGGAATTCACGTCTTGACACTTCACCGTTGGTATTACCGGCGCTTACTGCTGCATTTGCCATATGGCTGCTCTCCTGATCCAAGAATGATAATGTTTTTGATAAGCGTTCAGGTGACAGTCACTTTTCCCAGAGGTAATGGCGAACTTGATACTGTTTTCAGTTGACTGCCGCCTTTAGGCTGAACGGTTACGTTTTTGTTTCTTGTTGTGAGAAAGAGATCCCCAGTGGGGTTCGTGCGATAGATGCACACAAATTCATGATATTTATCACTGATACTTATGACATTTATCACAGGGTGATTATAACAAAATGTTAAAGTGCGGCAAAGTTAAATTGACAGGTAATCCTGTAAATCAATCACGACTCTTTCAGACTTCATGGGGAGCGTAATCTGTATCAAGCCAGGCATCAAAAAGCCGCGGGCGGCTCTTGTGTTTCTTGGCGGTTTAGTTTTGAAGAAAATGATTTGGGGAATGGGCGCTGAGGGACTCGAACCCCCGACCTCTTCGGTGTAAACGAAGCGCTCTAACCATCTGAGCTAAGCGCCCACAAGGGAACAGAATTATAACGCTCTTGGAGCAAGTAGCAAGTTTGCGTGGGCAAGTTTTTACCTGCCGCACGCCACGCGCTCAAATGCGCGGTAAAACAATAGTTTGCTGATGCTGGTATTTGCCCTTCCGATCTGCGTAAGAGGTTTCACATATCTCGTCGGCATGGAAGAAGAGAACCTGAGCGATGCCTTCATTGGCATAGATGCGCGCCGGCAGCGGCGTCGTGTTGGAAATTTCCAGAGTGACATATCCTTCCCACTCTGGTTCAAACGGGGTAACGTTGACGATGAGGCCGCAGCGGGCATAAGTTGATTTACCGACGCAGACGGTAATCACATCGCGTGGGATGCGGAAGTATTCGACCGTTTGGGCCAGAACAAACGAGTTGGGCGGAATGACGCAAATGTCGCCGCTATAGTCAACGAAGGAGTCGGGATCGAAATTTTTGGGATCGACAATAGCTGAATGCACATTGGTAAAAATCTTGAATTCATTACTGACTCGAATATCATAACCATAAGATGAGAGGCCGTAAGAAATCACGTCCTCGCGTACCTGCCCGTCAACAAACGGCTCAATCATCCCCTTTTCCTGCGCCATTTGGCGAATCCAACTGTCTGGTTTAACACCCATGAAAATATAATCTCCTCTACTTTATGTTTTGATTCTTATATCTTTCGTCTTTCGTCATGCGCCGAAGCGTATTACGCAAGACGAAAGACATATGACGTCTTACATCACTTCCGGCGCGCTCATGCCCAGCAGGTCAAGCACGCGGGCGAATAGTTGTTTGGCGGCGCGGTAGAAGCGCAGGCGGGCCAGCCGCAGCGGTTCGGGTACGTCGCTGTGCAAAACGCGGGCGGCTTCGTAGGCGGGATGGAAAGCGGCGGCCAGTTCGTAAGCGTAGAAGGCCAGGTGGTGCGGTTCGTAGGTGGTAGCAATTTTTTCGAGAACGGCCGTTAACTCCAACCCCTTCCGCAAAAAATTCAACACATATTCATTCGTCAGCAGGCTCAAATCCGCCCCTTCATCAGCGTTTGGATCGTATCCTGCCTCAGCCCACTTGCGGAAAATACCGGCGCAGCGCACATGCGCGTTTTGAATGTAATACACCGGATTTTTATCCGACTGTTCTACCGCCAAATCCAAATCAAATAAAATTTCGCTGTTGCCGGAGCGTGACACCATGAAATAGCGAATTGGATCCGCGCCGACTTCATCTACCAGTTCATCCAGCGTCACAAACGTTCCGGCGCGGGTACTCATCTTCACCTGCTTGCCGCCGCGCGTGAGATTAACAATTTGATGCAGAACCGTTTTGACGAAGCTGGGGTCATACCCTAGAGCCTGCACGCCCATCAAAACCTGGGGCGCGGTGGCGTGGTGGTCGGGGCCGAAGAAATCCACTACCACGTCAAAGCCGCGTTCGGCTTTGTGGTAATGGTAGGCGATGTCGGGCATCCGGTAAGTGGGTTCGCCGGTTGCTTTGACCAGGACGCGGTCTTTGTCGTCGCCAAATTCGGTGGTTTTGAACCATTTAGCGCCCTCTTTTTC
Source organism: Anaerolineae bacterium (assembly GCA_024762395.1). Taxonomy (GTDB): domain Bacteria; phylum Chloroflexota; class Anaerolineae; order Promineifilales; family Promineifilaceae; genus JACKCC01. The sequence continues at coordinate 4,536 of JANTHP010000154.1, forward strand.
GTAGACGTAGCCCCGTTCTTCCAATGTTTTAAGCGCGTCCCAAACACGGCCGCTTTCGTACAAACTCCGCTCGTTATAGTAAACGTCAAACACGATGTTGATTCGTTTGAGGCTGTCTTTTTGGCTTTGTGAGATGATGTTTTTGGCGTAATCGCCGAAGAATTCGACCGGCTCATTCAGCTTCGAGTCGCCGAATTTATCAACCAGTTCGCGGGCAATATCGGTGATGTAGGCGCCCTGGTAATGTTCGTCGCCTAATTTAACATCCTGCCCAAGCAGCTGTTGGTAGCGGATTTTGGTTGTTTCGCCCAGTTTGGTGATTTGGCGTCCCGCATCATTGTAGTAATACTCCAGCGTCATGTCGTAGCCGACTGCTTTCATGGCCCGCTTGAGGGTGTCGCCCATGACGCCGCCGCGCGTCCGGCCGATATGGATAGGGCCGGTGGGATTGGCGCTGACGCATTCGATTTGGGCTTTTTTACCGGCGAAGAGGGTGGAACGGCCGTACCCCATCCCCTCTTCCACAATCACATCCACCTGCTGCTGCAACCAATCCGTCGCCAGCCTGAAATTCAAAAATCCCGGCGGCGCAACCTCCACTGCCGAGAGAAAATCCGGCAGCGCCGCCTGATCGGCAATTGCCTGGGCGATTTTGACGGGAGCCATGCGCGCCAATCGCGCCAATTTCATAGCGATGGGCGCGGCATAATCGCCATGCGCCAAATCGCGCGTGCGCTCAATCGTCACTTCGGGAATGTCAAATTGGGGTAAATCGCCAGCCGTCTGCGCGGCCTTAATCGCCTCTGTTACCACGGCGGCTAACTCATACTCGATTCTCATCTATTTTCTATCCTTTTCAGAAATCCAGGCGGCATTTTAGCACGGTTTTGGCATTTCAGCTTGTCGGCATTTTAGCATTTCAGCCTATCAGCTTATCAGCATTTCAGCCGGCGATTTGGTCGTAAATTAGAAGGGTTTCGGTGGCGGTTTTTTCCCAGGAGAATTGGGCGGCTTGCGTTTTGGCTTTGTGTTTTAAGTCCGCGCGTAAGTTGTCCTCCGTCACAGACGCAATAATCGCCCCGGCCATCTCCCGCGCGTCGTCGGGGTCAACGGCAAAACCGGCGTCGCCAATCACCTCTGGCAGTGAATCACTGGTGGTGGTAACGACGGCCGTTCCGCAAGCTAATGCCTCCAGCACCGGCAGCCCAAACCCCTCATGTCGGCTGGGGAAGACAAAAACTTCCGCATTGCGATATAAAACGGGTTTATCTTCCTCGTCTACAAAACCAATCCAGCGTACATATTCTTCAATTCCCAACGCTTTGATGTATTCGTCGTAGTCGGGGTAGATGGCGGAAACCGTCTCAGGTTTACGTCCGGCCAGGATGAGGGGGTAGTCGTCGCCCAGAGCCGGGCCGACGTAAGACCAGGCCAGCAGCAGGGTCGCCACGTTTTTGTGCAGTTCATAGCCGCCCAGGTAGAGGATGTAAAAGTCGGGTAGGTCGTATTTGCGGAGTACGGCCGTATCCACCAAGTCGTTTTCTTTGGCTGTGTATTCAGAGGTGGCGGCCAGGTAAACGGCCGTAATTCCCTCCTCCGGCACGCCCAAATAATCCACAATATCCAGCTTACTGGCGAACGAATCGGTAATAATGTGACTGGCTCCGCGCGCGCTGGCGCTGACCAGCGCATTGTACAGCCGCGCTTTCAGCCCGCGCCGGTATTCGGGAACCAGCAGCGTCGTTAAATCATGCACCGTCACCGCCAGCGGGATAGGCGATTGCAGCGGCGCGCCCCAATACGGCACATGGGCCACCGTCGCGCCCACCTCTTTGCAGGCGCGCGGAAACTGGATTTGCTCAAAAAGCACCTTGCCAATCTGCCCCGCCCGCGCTGGAACTAGCTTCACATCCACACTGGGCGGCACATCCTCCGGCTCCTCACCCTCCCGCTGCGGAAAAATGAGCGTGATATCCAAATCGGACACGAATCGGTTCAAATGATAAACAAGTTGGCGCGTGTATTGGCCGCTGCCAACATAGGGCTGATTCCAAAAATAGGCGTTGATGGCTACATGCATGTTATTTCTTCCCCTTGGGAAAAAGAATGGTGTCAATCAGCAATTTACCGATGTAGACGATGAAAAGAAAAACAACCGCCGGAACCTGCCAATACAAAAACCATTGCGGCGTCCAAAACGGCAGCGGCGCCACAGCTACCACAAAAGCAATAGCCGCCGCAATAAAAAATCGCTCGAAGAATTTACGCCAGTTTCGTTTCATAGTCCGGTAGTCGGGTAGTCTGGTAGTCCGGTAGTCCGGTAGTCCGGTAGTCTGGTGGTCTGGTAGTTCGGTGGTTGTGTAATTGACTGCTCGACCACTCGACTACCCGACTACTCGACTACCCGACTACTCGACTACCCGACTACTCAAACCGCAGCGCATCAATCGGGTTGAGGCTGGCGGCGCGGGAAGCGGGGTAGATGCCAAAGAATAGGCCGACGGCGACGGAGAAGCCCACTGCCAGGCTGATGGAGTTGATGGTGACGGTGGTGTCCAAATCAGGTACGGCAATGTGAACGGCCGTTGCCCCCGCAATGCCAATCCCAATCCCCAACACGCCGCCCAGCAGCGCCAAAACCACCGCTTCTGTCAAAAATTGGCCCAAAATATCCCGATACTTGGCCCCCACCGCCTTGCGCAGCCCAATTTCCTTCGTCCGTTCCGTGACGCTAACCAGCATAATGTTCATAATGCCGATGCCGCCCACCAGCAGCGAAATGCTGGCAATGGCCCCCAAAAAGACCGTCAGCACACCCGTCACCGCGCCAAAGGCCGACAAGAAATCCTGCTGCGTCAAAATCTGAAAATCGTCATCGTCGCGGAAATTGATGTCGTGCGCCTGCCGCAGCGCCGCCGAACCGTCAATGATCACATCCTGCACCGATTCCTCGTCCACTGCTTGAATCATAATCACATCTACCAGATATTGGCCGGTGCGCTGGCTGCGATTGTTAAACAGGCGTTCCTGCGCCGTTGTCAGCGGCAAGATGGCGATGTCGTCCTGGCTGCCGCCAATCCCGGCGGCGCCTTTCACTTCCAAAATGCCTACCACGCGGAAGTTGATGCCGCGAATTTTGATGTCGGCCCCCAACGGATCAACATCGTCGGGGAAGATGGCGTCTACAGTTTCTTGCCCTAAAACGACGACACGGGAACGGCCGTTATAATCCGTCTCATCAAAAAAACGTCCTCGCGCCACATCAAAACTCTGCACAATCGCATAATCCGGCGTCGTGGCGCGCGCCAACACCTCATGCGACTCGCCGCCGTACTGCAAATCCACATTCCGCATCACCAACGGCGCCACCTTGTCCGCCCCCGGAACCAGCGCCGCATCCGACAGCAGCTCCGCGTCTCGCAGCGTCAACGAAGACTCAGTCCCCGAATGTCCCGGCGGCCCCGGCTCTTCCGACGGCGGAATGATGAACACCAGATTCGTACCCAGACCCAAAAACTGGTCGGCCACAAAGCGCGTCACGCCGTCGCCAATCGCCAACAGCGTAATCACCGCCGCCACGCCAATCATAATGCCCAGCATCGTCAATGCCGCCCGTAATTTATTTGCCCGCAGCGCCCGCAGCGCTATGCGGATATTTTCAGAAATATTCATAAGTTTGCGAGTCTGCGAGTTTGCGGGTGGCGAGTACTCGCAGACTCGCCACTCGCAAACTCGCAAACTTTATTCATACCTCAGCGCATCAATCGGATTCAGCCGCGCCGCGCGCATGGCCGGGAAAATGCCAAAAAACAGCCCGACGCCCGCCGAAAATAAAATCGCCAGCGCCACCGAATCCCAGGCCAGCGTCGGCTGTAAGCTGTCCGACATATTGGAAATGAGCAGCGAGCCGCCCGCGCCTAACGCCAGTCCAATCAAGCCGCCAACCAACGCCAAAACCATCGCCTCCGTCAAAAATTGCGCCAAAATGTCCCGGTATTTGGCTCCGACCGCCTTGCGTAAGCCAATCTCTCTCGTTCGCTCCGTGACGCTCACCAGCATGATGTTCATGATGCCAATGCCGCCTACCAGCAGCGAAATTCCGGCAATGACGCCCAAAAATATCGTCAAAACGCCCGTAATCTGGCTCAAGGCGCCCACCAGTTCTTCCTGGCTCAACACCGTAAAATCATCCTCATCTTCAAAGGAAATGTTGTGCTTTTCACGCAAGACCAACTGCATTTCGGCAATGGCCGCGTCCTGGCGCGTTTCATCCAGCGCCTGGGCCATGATGAAGTCAAGGCGGAGTTTGCCGTCGGCGCGCCGCGCCGGGAAGAGTCGTTTTTGCGCCGCGCTTAAGGGGATCAGAACGAGATCGTCTTGATCGTTGAAACCGGAGCCGCCTTTTTCTTCCATCAAGCCAATGACGCGGAAATTGATGTTGTTGATGCGGATAGTTTCGCCAACGGGCGGTTCGCCGTCGGGGAACAAGGCTTCGTACACGGTTTGGCCTAACACGGCGACCCGCGCGTTATTGTTATTGTCATGCTCGGTGAAGAAGTCGCCAACGGCCGTAAAATGATTGCGGATGATGGGATAATCGGCCGTTGTGCCCGTAATGCCTGTGCGCACATCCTCTCGTCCCCGCGACACAATGGCCGGCCGCGCATAGCTGGGCACAACCAGCGCCACATCGGGGACGAGAAGCGGATCAGCCAGCGCTTCGGCGTCGTCATTCGTCAATCCGCTGCCGCCGGCCCGGCGCGGCCCCTGCTGCCCCGGCCCAACCTCGCCGGGAAACACGAACAGCAAATTGTTGCCCAGCCCTTCAAATTCAGACAGCACCACGCCTTCCACGCCGCGTCCCACCGAGACGAGCGTAATCACGGCCGCCACGCCAATAATAATGCCAAGCATGGTCAACAAAGCGCGTAATTTATTAGCTACCAGCGCGCCCAGCGCCATGCGAAAGTTTTCAGTCAGTTTCATTACTTTTGAATTTGAGCAGTAAATTGAAGGTGATTATTGCCACGGATCGATCAATTCAACGCCGCTCTGCTCCATATCTCTGATATTTCTGGTTACAACAATACAATTATGTGTAATCCCTGTGGCGGCAATCAAACCATCAATTGCTGGCATTGGCCTTCCGGCTAACTCTGCTTTTCCTTGTACTTGTCCCCAAGTAGTCACAATTGCCATATCTAAACCAATAATTTTGTGCTTAAATCGTTCCTTCAAGTCGTTTTCTACCCACGACTGAAGCATTTGCTTTTTTGTCGAATCGGAAGCCTTCTCAATCCCTTTGGCAATTTCACCAAAGGTCAGAACGCTCAAATACATACCTTCTTCATCATTTTCCCGAACCCAATTTACAACATTGGCATTGGGATTAGATTTGATGAGTTCCGAAATTACGCACGTATCTAGCAAAAATTTCATAGCGGGATATCCCGAGGAAGTTCTTTGTCTCTTGTTAGATCAATATCTAAAGCATACAGCGGGGAATTTTGCAAAAAGGAGACCAGATCGGTTTTAGGTTTTGCAATTTGCTCATATTCTTCAAACGACATGACGACCACAGCTTTTTTACCGTGTTTTGTCACGATTTGGGGGCCATTTTGTCTCGCTTCCTTAACCAAATGACTAAATTTACTTTTTGCGTCTTGTAGTTGCCAAATGTTCACAAATATCCGCCTCTAAAATATAGTCAGACTAGTCTGACTATATTCTAGCGAATTTGAAGATTGTTTGTCAATGCTCAAGTGTAATTTTTAATGTAATGCGGTGTCCGACGGCCGTTTACTCTCCCCGGCCACTAACGGATCATCAATCACTTCATCCCGCACAATTTTACCGTCGGCTAAAGTGATAACCCGGCGCGTGTGACGGGCAATCCAGGGGTCGTGCGTCACAAATACGACGGTGATGCCTTCCTCATTGTTAAGCTTTTGGAACAACTGCATCACCTCCGTGCCGGATTTACTGTCCAGGTTGCCGGTCGGTTCATCGGCCAGGATGATGGCCGGTTCATTCACCAGGGCGCGGGCGATGGCGACGCGCTGCTGCTGGCCGCCGGACAATTCACTGGGTTTGTGGTCAAT
>JANTHP010000155.1 GCA_024762395.1 Anaerolineae bacterium
CATCGATACATCGTGAAAAACAGGTAGATTTACTCATCCTAGATGGAGGATGAGTGAAATGACAAACGACCTGTTTACTGAGCGAAAAATAGCAATCATGCAGTTGAGAAAGGGAAAAACAATGGCCGAAGTAGCTAAAACCCTGAATCGTTCCCTCGGCTGGGTATCCAAATGGAAACAGCGTTACGAAAATGGGGGTTGGACAGGCTTGAAAGATAGGTCGCGAGCCCCAACAAAGCATGGCAATCGACTACCAGCAAGTGTTAAAGAAGCCATCATCCAGGCGCGTTTGGAGCTAGAAGCGAACGCAGAACTGGGAGAGGGTCTCAAATACATTGGTGGTCAGGCAATTAGGACACGCCTGAAACAACAGAAGGTCACACCTTTACCCAGCGTTCCGACAATTGAACGAGTCATTCGTGCTGCAGGAATGACCAAACCGAAAAGCAAACCGGTCGAACCAGAAATCAACTACCCACGACTACGCCCCACTCAGCCACATCAACTGTGTCAAGTAGACATCGTGCCTCATTTTTTGCAGGGGGGACAACGGGTTGCCAGCTTCAACGCCATTGACGTGGTTTCTCGGTATCCAACAGGCTGCTCTTATGAGCAAAGACGGTCTCAAGATGCGGCTGCGTTTCTTATTCACGTTTGGCAAGAAATGGGTGTTCCACACTATACCCAAGTGGATAATGAAGGATGCTTCAGCGGTGGGGTGACTCACAAATATGTCATTGGGAAAGTCGCCCGGTTAGCCTTGACAGTAGGCACTGAATTGGTTTTCTCCCCTGTCTATCACCCCAAGAGCAACGGCTTTGTCGAACGGTTTCACCAAGATTATGACCAACACGTCTGGGAAAACACCTACTTGAGCAACTTGGCCGCCGTTAACCGACAAGGACACTCTTTTTTTAAGCTTTACCGACAACGAGAAGACCACAGTCAACTGAATGAACAATCGCCAGCAACCATCCATCACCAACAACAGCCAGAAATGTTAGATGCAGGTTTTCAAGTCGTTGACAATAAACGGCCGTTACGTGAGGGGCGTCTTCATTTCATGCGCCGGGTATCGCCGGAAGGTACAGTGCGCGTGTTGAATGTAGATTGGACTGTACCTCAGTTTGACCTGACAAAAGGTGTTTGGGTAACGGTTGAATTCAAGGTAGAAGGGGCAACCCTGTCCATCTTTGATGAAGCGCCCGATAACCAACACAGACAATGCCTGGCAATTTATCCGTTCCCGATTAGCGAACCTGTGCTGCCCAGAGAGACAGATGCTAATGCTTGTGGTGAAACAATAGAATCACTACCAGTTTCTGAACAGGAACCCAATCTTCTAGCCAAGCCGTCGTCACCAGAACCCACGTCCTCGCTCCAGCAGATGACTACTATTGGAGAATGGCTTGTATTATCTTCAATCTCTCGTACAGTGCGTTTAGCACGTCATGTGATTTTCACGATGTACTGATGGTTATTCGGTTGTTAATGTGCAAAATCGTTTTCACGATGTATTGATGTATTACAACTAAGCCTTAGAGGTGACAGTCACTTTGGAAAAGTGACTGCCACCTTAATAGCTGCCCCTTCCCCAGTTTTGTGAACATGGGGAAAGGGCTGATTTCTGTTCATGGCAAGGCGCTTTACGCACCTGCAAAACCTGCCGTCTTTTCACGGATGTGAACTAATTGCGTAACACAATCGGTAACATAATCTTCACACTGTTTGTTGGAGCTAAAGGGAGTCCCACGCCGTCATCGGGTTCATCATCCGGCAGCATAAATGGTCTATCACGAGCGCGAAGTATCTCATCCGGTTCAAAACGGTTTGATGTTTGCGGTACACCTGGCGCAGCAGAAATGATTTCCAACTGGTATTGGGCATTCGTTTGGCCTTCCACCTCAATTTGGTACACACCATCCTGGTCGGCAGTGAACACGATTTCAGCAAAGCCGTTTACGCCCTCATGCAGTTCCACCAATGTCGCATCCGGCGCCCAAACGTAGAAATCCATCGTGCCGCCATCAAGACTGGTTAAACGAACTTGACGGCCGTCTCCAACCATCAAATTTTCACGATAGACATGCACCTGCCCGGCGCTCAACGGAATCACATCCGGCTGATAATTGATAAACTGCAAAGCCGGAACAGAGATATTACCCGCTTCATCGGCTACCCATGCCTGAAGATAATGCAGCCCAGGCGATGGCAGCAACGCCCACGGATAAGCGACACTGGCCTCGGTATACGACAACCAATCAGTCACTTGTACGGGAACCCAGCCACCGCCGCTGAGATCATACTCATATTCAATATACAGTACGCTGGTCGCGCCCGATTCAGCATCGGTTGCTGTGATATTGAGCGTCACTTGCGGCGAATTGGCGCTGGGCGCGCCGTCATTTACGATAAATTCTATAATGTCGGGCGGTGTATCATCGGCTGGCGATGGCGGCAAAACGGTGATAGTCCGGCTGACGGTGTTGTTCGTTTCTATCGTCTCGGTCACGCTGTCGGCCGGATCGATGACGGCATAGAGGGTAAATGTCCCAACTCCCGGCGGCGACCAATCCAGAGGAATGGTTGACTGGGAACTATTGGGCGATAGTAACAACGCATCGCTTTGGCCAATAAAATCTCCGTTTGGCGCGCCGAGGAAGAAATCAACGGACACGCTGGGCAATGCGGCCGCGCCGCCTAAACGCCGTACATTCAAACCAATCTGCGGTGTGGTGGGATCGCCCAGACGAATGTTATACGGGATGTTCCACATGTCAGATGGATCAGCGTATAAGTCGGTGTTGGTTGCAGCGTCTATGATTTCGTAAGCGTCAGGCAAAGCATCAGAGCTTTCATCAGGATTATCTACTTGCACGGTGTATGTACCGGTGGCGAGGAAGGATGGTACAACGGCGCGCAAATGGGTGTCGTCTACGAATACGGCATTTAACGGAATATAGCCGGGCTGCAAAGTCGCCGAACTGCCACCGGCAAAGTTTGAGCCGAAGATGTCTATGGTGACGGGGATGTCATCGGGGCCTTGAGACGGGGTGACGGCCGTTACCTGCGGCGGTTGGTTCTGCAATACCGTAAATCCATTCAGGAGAACGGCCGTTCCTGCATCAGGATTCTCCACCCACACATCATACGTGCCCGGCAGCAATCCCGGCGGCACATCAACCTGAAGCTCCGTATCATTTACAAAAACAACCCCCGGCAGCGATATATCATCCAGATAAACAAGCGCGCCGGGCTGGAAGTTGTATCCCAAAATCGTGATAGATGTCGCTTGATCGTTAAAACCATAATCAGGCATCACCTCAAAAATGAGGGGATCGGTAGACGCCGGCGCAACAATCGTGGACAAACTGGCAAAGTTATCTATCGGGTACGTCTCAAATTCAACCGTTTTTACCTCAGCCGCGTTTACGGCCGTTCCCGCCTGCGTCGGAATAACAACGATGTCAACAAAAGCGTTGCCGGGATACGGAACTGAACCCAGCGTACAAACCACCTGCGCCCCCATATCCGCACAATTCCCAGGCATATTAGCCACAACGGCCCCGACTGGCAGCGTGTCGGTTATGATCACATCCGATGCCGGCAGCGGGCCATTGTTGTACACAGTCAAGGTATACGTCAACGGCTGCCCTTGCATGACCGGATCGGGATCACCGCTCATGGTAAGCGCTAAATCCGTGTAATTTACCACTAAATCATTATACGAAGATTGATTATCTCCCGGTTCCAGGTCGCTACTAGCCGTGATAACGGCCGTATTGTCAATTTGCGTGCCCGGCAGCGTACCTTCAGCGACATGCGCCATCACTTTGATCGTATCGCACCAATAACCGGGAACAGACGGCCGTTCCAAAACCAGATTTTGCCCTGCGCTGCCAGAATCGTCATACCAATAATTACCATCGCTCCACCAGCTTTGTAATGTCAACTCCGAGGGCAAAATATCGGTAATAACCACCGGCGTACTGGCCGACGAGCCTTGCGGGAAGCCATTACACACATCAATCCCATAAGTTATGTCCTGACCGGGGGCAATAAACGGGTCTTCCAACCATTTATTCACACTAAGATGCGTATCATTGGCGACGACAATATCGTTCCACCCTACCTTACGTTCCCAGAGTTGACTCTGGTCATCAGGCGTGGTTGTGGTAATGTAAACAGTATTGCTGATCATTTCCGATTGAACGGCCGTTACCCCCAAAAACAACTCAAACTCACCAAAACTATAAGGCGGCAGCGGTCCCACATCCCACACCAACGGATCACCCGGCATACCTGACCCGCTGACAGGGAACCCGCTCGTATCCATCAGATAAACAGTGCCATACTCCAACGTATGTTCAATCGTAACATTATCCGCCTGGAGGCCGCCATCATTCCAATACTGAATATGGAAGCCCGTATTGCCGCCTTCCGCAGGCGGTCCGCTGCCTATCATATCAATACGTAAATGGGGCGCCGCTACCCAGGCCGCCAATTCATACGGCCCATTAGAAACGATATTTTCCGGCCGCGTCCAATCGCTGCCATACATTTCAATCGCCCACTGCGGCTGCGGACGCGCTGCCGGCATCGCTACCAAGGCGGGGAAGTACACGGCTGGTTCATGCAAATCGAAACGCACATGCGTTGCATCCAGCGGCGTTACCGCCTGTATGCGCATCGCTAAATACTCCCCATAAAACGAATCCGGGTCTGTCATCGAGCGGTTCACGCCGTAAGCCGCATCATACGCCGTCACCGGGTTGCCATCCGTCCAAAAAGCATCGCTGCGCAAGGTAAATGTGTATACCATTGCATCCGGCGATACCTCCCAACCGGTTGCTAATTCCGGCACAGCTTCATTCGTCACCGGATCGTAATCAGTCAATCCCAAAAAGAGCTGCTCGATATAATCGTTGTACCCAAAAGCCGGGTCCAAACTATCCGGTTCGCCCCAGGTCAATTCCAGAGATTCCGGCGAAGCAAAACTCCATTCATCCAGATGCTGGCCCATTTGCCTGTAGGTGCGATTCAGCGTGTCGCGGGTTACGTCATAATTCACATAGCTATAAATCGGCGATATGGCCGTGTCGGTCATCACCAGGTAACTTTCTGCCTGGCGGTACAAATCAGCGCGCGCCACCGGGTCCAGCTCCGCCGCAGCCGCCGCCAAAACAGCATTGTAATTGGGATTATCATAATGCTCTGGATTAGGGCCGCCGATAAGAGCGTCGTATAAAAAGTTGTAGGCGTCCGGATAATCGGCGCCCCACCCCAAGCAGAAGATGCCCGGCCGTTCGCTGGCGTCGCCATTGTGCAGCAGGTCTATGTAGGACACCCAATCCATCACTTCCACTGTAACGGTGACGCCCAGTGTATCAATCCACATCTGGCGGGCAGCGTCAGCCATAGCTATGCGGTTTGGGCTATCATTCGTCATCAGGGTGATAGTGGGCGAGCCAGTGTACCCGGAGGCCGCAAGTAAATCCAGCGCCAATGTGGGCGAATATGGATGGCCAACGCCTGTAGCGTACCCATCCACATAGCCAAATGCGCCTGGCGGTGTGAATGTGAGCGTAGGTTGTTCATAGCCGCCCATCGTTGGCGCTGCGCTGATGAGTTGGGCGCGGTCAAGCGCCGTCGCCAGTGCCGCTCGCAGCAAGGCATTATCCATAGGAGCGACATCCGCCGAGAAACCATAATAGGTGGTTGCTAATTTGGGAGTCACATACAACTCGGAAGCATGAGGGCTGCCTTCAACAGTCGCAACCAGGTCGCCCGGCACTCCAATGGTGTCGAATTCGCCAAGCTGGTAACGATCCCAGGCCTCATATTCATCTACGAAAAAACTGGTTACGTTCTCGATGCTCACGTTAGCGGCATCGTAGTAAGTGGGGCTTTTTACCAGCGCGATGTATGGATCGGCGGTTATGGCGGTCGGGTCGTTAACCGGCGGCGGTGGCAAAGGCGGGGCGGCTATCGTGTCGCTGTCAAGCGGAACTGCTTGCACCTCCGGCACAGTAAAGAGAACCGCCAGGGAAAACAGGCCAATAAACGCGAATAAAACAACGAATACGAGTAACAGTGAACGTTTCATAATTACCTCCTGAGGCGGATTCAAACAGGAAGGCAGCGCCCCCGCTCCCCATTTCGTCTTAAATACGACTGCGTTTGAATCCAATACTCACAACAATGACAACAAGCCACATGGTCAGGCCAAGAATGGTCAGTAAACGGCCGTTTTCAAAACTACGCGATTCAAATGAGAAAACAACCTCATGTTGACCGGTAGGAATCATTATAGCACGGAAAAAAGCGTCGGTTTGATAAATGGGTGACGATTGACCGTCAATTACGGCCGTCCAACCGGGGTAATCAGCGTCTGTCAGAACCAAAAGCGCGGGGTCAGCGCTTTTGGTTTGAATGACGACCCGTTCCGGCGCGTATTGGGTGATTACCGCCGTTCCGCGCGCCGGCCCCATCATCTGCCCATCGCCGCTGCCGCTGATGACAACCAGTTGGCGCGGATCGAAAGGGGCGGCGGACATGGCGGAGAGGCTGTCGGCAGCGTTAGGCTGCTGATGCCAGTTTTCGGTTATGAAGGCGCGGGGGAGCACGTCCAGGTTCTCGTAGATTTTGACATCGCCGGAATGGAGCAGCCGGTATTGGCCGGGAACGAGGGGCTGGAAGGTTTGATCGTCTTCGTTGATGAGGGTGAGGCCTTGAATTTGCCAGGGGGCGGTTGACGGCGCGGTGAGGGTGATGGCTTGGGGAACGGCCGCTTCGGCATTGCTCAGTACAGACGTTTCCGGCCAATCGAAACACCACAAATCACCATCAACCAACCGGGGCGTTAATTCCCACACGCCGTTTTCAGTTGTAACCAATGCCGTCCCCGCTTGTCCGCTGCCAATGAGAGCCAATCCGGTAGCCGCAAACGGGGGAACATACCCAACGGTAACGCTTTCGCCCGCCGACAGCGTAGCCGGGTGCTGCAAATCAAAGAAAATGTCTTGTTCGGGACTGATGGCCCGCCACACATCGCCGGTTTTGTCGGTGATGAGGTATTGGGCGTTGAAGAGGTCGAGCCAGCGGGGGTCGGGTACGGCCGTTAACTGTTCGCGTAAACGGCCGTCTACCGTGCGGGCATGGTCGGGCAAAATCAGCGTCATCAAATCGCTGTACGAGGCCAGCGGCAAAATTCCGCCGTCAAATCCGTCTACCGAGGCCAGCCCATAGGCCAGCGGCAGGTTGGGAGCGATGATTTCCTTCTGTTTGATGGCAATGGTGTAATCGTACTGGGCTTGTTGCGGCAGTTGGTTGCGGTAGATGGTATCAATTTCGGCCTGGTCGCCGGGGTCGAAGAAGATGTGGGAAAGGCTTAACAAACGGCCGGGCGGGACGGAATCAGTATTTTCTGCCTGCAAACGGGCGACGGGCGGGCGCAAATCGAAGTAGGCTTCGGGCGTAGTGAGGTTGTTGTAGGGTAAAGCGCGGCTGGCGAGGAAGAGAGGGAGGAGGAGGAGAAGGGGTGAAGGGGTGAAGGGGTGAAGGGGTGAGCGGGTGAGGAGGAGGAGGAAGGTGAGTTCTAGCAGCCAACCCAGGAGGGTGAGCAAATTGGGATAGGCGGCGGGGGCTTCGGGGCCGAGGGGGATGAAGCGGGACAGGGGAACGGCGAGGCAGCTCCAGCCGATGAGGAGAATAATGAGGATGAAAGCCAGGCGGAACGGCCGTTTCAATGCCAATCTCCAATCTCCAGTCTCCAACCTCCAATTCCCCCGTACCGCATCCCAACCAACCCCCGCTAACAGCGCCATGCCCAAAGCATACCAGATTAACCAACGGGCGGGGACACGGAACAAATCAAAGCCGGGCAGCCGGGCCAGCAGCCAGTAGAGAGGGGTGAATCGGCCCAACGCCAGCAGGAGGGAAACGGCCGTTACCACCACCACAGCCCTTACCGTCAAACGCTCCCGCCACTGCCACGCCCCCACAACCGCCAAAACCAGCGCCGTCAGCGGCAAAAAGGCCACATATTCGCTGAAAAGGGATTGACCGTAGGCGGGCAGCAAACTGCGCCCCAGCAGCAGCGGATGCAGGGAGAAAGAGAGGACTTCGTTAACAGTCAATCCGCCCTGGCGGCTGGAGAGTTGGGTTAATTCCAGGGTAGGGAGAAGTTGAACGGCCGTTATCAAGAGCGCCAACAATCCGCCAAAAATTAAAGGCGTGAAACGTGAAACGTGAAACGTGATGCGTGATGCGTGATGCGTGATGTTACTCGCCACTCGCCACTCGCCACTCACTACTATAAAAATGAACACCCCCACGCCGGTAATAAATGCCGTTTGGGTGTGTCCGGCCAGTAATTGCAGGCTGAAAAGGAGGGCGACGGCCGTTCCCCGGCGCAGAACCAATCTCCAGTCTCTAGTCTCTAGTCTCTTAGTCTCTAGTCTTGTAGTCTTTAGTCTCGCCGCTGCCGCCAAAACCCAGGGCAGCCAGGCCAGGCCCTGTAATTGGTTGATATGTTCTACCTGGGCTGTGAGATAGCCGCCGAGGGCGAAGAGAACGGCCGTCAACCAGGCGGCCTCCCTACTCAACGACAACACCCGCCGCCCCGCAAAGTACGCCCCCCACCCGGCAATCAGCACATGAATGACGATGCTGGCATTAACGGCGTAAGGCGTGGGCAGCGCCAGCCAGACCGGCCAATTGAGCGGATAGAAGAAACCGACCTGGCTGTTCGCCAGAAAAGGCGCGCCCATGAACAAATCGGGGTTCCAGAGGGGGATACGGCCGTTCCGCAGCGCATCCGCCGCCGCCTGCCAGTAAGGGTAAAAATACAAAAACGTATCCCCCCGCGCTAAAATGAGGTTGGAAAAGGCCATTTTGTTGAAGAAAAGGAGGATGAGGGCAGGTAAGGCAACGAAACGTGAAACGTGAAACGTGAAACGTGATGCGTGATGCGTGATGCGTGAGGTTTGGTTGTCGCGTAATCGGGTAGTCACCAGTCTCTAATCTCCAGTCACCAGTCTCTAATCTCCAGTCTCTAATCTCCAATCTCTACGATTTCATACAATTTTATCGAGGCGGGAGCCGATAACGGAACAGGGTGCAAATAAAATCCGGCCCCTGTGACGGCGCGTTTGACGGGCAGAGCAACGTCCCTCTGTTGCCCAACGGCCGTATCCGGCAAAGCCAGATAATGCGGATTGCCATCGGCCCCAAAAGCCGTCAACTCCTCCGCCAGCGCGGCGGGGGATGGGAACCAGCTCACATACACCCGGCTGTCAAATAAATGATACCGCCATTGCCAACTGTACCAATGATCATACAACACCGTCCCGTATGGCGCATCGTCCAGCGCCTCGGCCACAATGGCCGCCCCCTGGTCTGCTTGTGGATAGCCGCCGATAGGAAAACGGCCGTGCCGCGCCCCCCACGCGCCAGGAAGAAACAACAAGAGAAGGATGAAGGCTGAAGGATGAAAGCGGAATGTAAGCCAGCGGCCAACAACCAGGGCAATAATGGGCAGCAGCGGCAGCAGGTAACGATCCCAAATCGGAATCGCCAGAATCCAATGCAGCAATACATAACCAAGAATGAACAGCAAAAAGTATAACGCCGGAACCTGGGAGACCCCTCTACGTTGGTTCGTAATCGTAGAGGGGCCTCCCAGGCCCCGGCTCCCCAAAACCAACACAACCGCCATCAAGCCAACCAGCCAAATCCCCCCCATCGCCTCGCCCCACAACGCCGCCCACGCCTGCGCGCGCGGCCACAACTCCCATGACCAACTCAGCCGGAGGCCGCCAAAATTGTTAATCTGCGTTGACCACAATTGCAGCCGGCCCGTCCGCGCCCATTCCCACGCCGCCAGCGAACCCAACGGCAGCAGCAACCCAACCGCCCAACGCCGCCATTGCCGCCAACGCCAGCCCCGCAGCCAGCCCAATCCAGCCAGCAAAGGCAAAAATAACCACGCCTGGTACTTCGTTATCACCGCCAAGCCAAAAAACAATCCAGATGTAGCAGGTGACAGGTGGAATTTGCCACTTGCCACTTGCCACCTGCCACTTGCCACCAACAAGCTAGCCACAAGTAACGTTGTCAACAATGGATCGGTGAAGGCGGTGGCGCTGAATTGAATGGGTAAGGGGAGAAGGGCGATGAGAAGGGCGGTGGCAACGGCCGTTTTCTCATCCCTGAACAACCGCCACGCCAACATTCCCACCAACGGAACCAACAGCAGCGAAGCGATAAAGTCAGGCAGCCGCGCCGCCCATGCCACCGGGCCAAACAGCGGATAAAACAACGCCTGCAAATAAAAAAGCAGCGGCGGCTTATCCACCGGCTGCATCGTCAACAACGGGTCGCGCCACACCGCAATCTGCCGCGCAAAACTGGCAAACAACGCCTCATCGGCATGAAATGTGTTGGCAAACAGCGCCGGAAAGCGAAAAAAAGCCGCCAATCCCGTCACACCCCACAACCATCGCTTACCGTCATTCGTCATTCGTCAATCATCATTCATCATTCATCATTCATCATTCATCATTCATCATTCATCATTCATCATTCATCATTCATCATTCATCATTCATCATTCATCATTCATCA
>JANTHP010000156.1 GCA_024762395.1 Anaerolineae bacterium
TTCGCAACCCCGCACCTTCGCAACTCCGCACCTTCGCAACCCCGCACCTTTGCAACCCCGCACCTTCGCAACTCCGCACCTTCGCAACCCCGCACCTTCGCAACTCCGCACCTTCGCAACCCCGCACCTTTGCAACCCCGCACCTTCGCTAACTATCAAACAACCCTTCGATAAACTGGTCGGCGTCGAAGGGGGCTAAATCAACAATTTTCTCGCCGGTTCCGATGAAACGAACCGGCAGCCCCAACTCGCGGTAGATGGCAAAAACCATACCGCCTTTGGCCGTGCCGTCCAATTTCGTCAGGATGACGCCGGTGACGTTGACCGATTCCTTGAATTTTTGGGCCTGGGTCAGCGCATTTTGGCCGGTGGGCGCGTCCAACACCAGCAAAACCTCATGCGGGGCGGCGTGGACGCTCTTTTTACAGACGCCATACACTTTTTCCAACTCTTTCATCAGGTTGAATTTGGTGTGCAAACGGCCGGCTGTGTCAATAAATAGCAAATCATAGCCGCGCGCACGGGCGGCGCGGATGCCGTCGTAAGTAATGGCGGCGGGATCGCCATTGGGCGCGCCAGAGATGAGGGGGACGTCAGCCCGTTCGCTCCAGATTTTAAGCTGGTCAATGGCGGCGGCGCGGAAGGTGTCGCCAGCAACGAGGAGGACGTTACGGCCGTCACCCTTATATTTGTACGCCAATTTGCCAATCGTCGTCGTCTTACCGGAGCCATTCACCCCCACCACCATGACCACCGTCAACTGCCGTTTTTCTTCCAATTCAAACGTCGGCGCATCAAATAAAATGGTCCGCAGTTCATCTTTCAACGCCTGTATCAGTTGGTCGGCGCGGTACAGGTTGTCCCGTTTCACGCGCGCGCGCATGGCGTCAACCAGGGCCAGCGTCGTGGGGACGCCTACGTCAGCCTGGATGAGCAGGGCTTCTAAATCTTCCCATGTTTCGTCGTTAATTTCGCCCGTCCCCAACACGTTGGCAATCTGCCCAAAGACGGATTGGCGGGTGCGGGAGAGGGAGTCGCGGATGCTTCTAAACAAGGTTTCCTCCGTTGCAAGTTTGCAAGTTTCGTTTATTTTGTAAGGGCATTATAACGGCTGAAAGGATTGGCGACAATGAGGATTAAACGGCCGTTTCCTCCGTCCCCAGACGCAAAACGAACCAGACGCCAATCAAAAAAGAAAGCAATGCCGTCCCCCAAAATGCGGATTGAATGCCGACAGACCCGGAGGAACGTCCCGGATTTTCGGGGTGCATGACCATTGCCGCCGAGGGCAAGGTGAGGAAGACGAAGGCGGCTAGTCCCAGATGGAGGAGACCGTGTACGCGCCGCCAGGGGAACCAGCTTTGCAAAACGAGGATGATGACGGCGACGGCCGTTACTTTGAAAACGGCCGTGTTCCTCGGTTCCTGCCAGAAAACGCCGCCCCAATTCACTTTCTCGGCAATCAGACTAACGATGACGCCCACAACGAACACGCCCAACGTCACCCGGCCAATCGCTGCCAGCCAACCGGCCAGCGTTTTATTATCCGTGATGGCGACCGCCAGCCCCAGCAGCCCATTAAGCGCAAATCCCAGCATCGCCGCCCAAATCAGCCCCACGTGGAAATACACAATCTTTATCCCCTGCCCCAACGACTGCTCTACCGGCGCGCGCCAGATGAGAATAACGAGCACAACCGCCAACGCGGCGGGAATCCAGATTTGTTTTCGTATTGAAGCTATCGGCATTGTTTATCTCCGTTTCCTAAATCTTTTGAATGATAAAAACAACTTACGCTTTAACCAATAAAACCCAAAGAGCAAGAATTACAAATAAAACAGGAACAAGGAAAGACAAGGCAATCAAGATCAGATTTACATTGAAAACATCTGGATTCAGAATCGCCAAGCCAGGTTTTTTTGGATCATACTGGACAGTCACCACTTTGCCTTTCGGGTATTTTCTTGCAATCCGATTAGCCACGCCCTTGCTACGAAAACCATGTTGCAGTCGAAGCACAGCTAAATCAGTCAGAGAAAGAATGCGAGAAGTATAAATTTGACCTTCTACTTGATACTCGTATTCCAACGTTTCCCTGCACCGATAAATCGGGCTGCTGCCGCGCGACGACTTTCGTACACCCGATATTACAATTATCCCTTGCGTCGTCGGCCATGTTTTGCTTTTTCGTGCTTGGAAAAACGTTCGAGAGATTAAAAATAACAAACCTGTCAATCCAATTGCCCCAAACAGTAAGAGAAATACAAAAATAATTTTACCATTTGCGATTACTTCTGGCTCAATACACGATTCACGGGGTTCAACGGCCGTCTCCCACCCAACACACTCACCACATTTTCTACCGCCATCATCGCCATGCGGCGGCGCGTCGCCGTCGTCGCGCTGCCGATGTGGGGAACCATGACCACGTTCGGCAGCCCGGCCAGGCTAGGATGGGCGATTGGCTCTTCTTCAAACACATCCAGCCCGGCGCCGCCAATCAATCCTTGCTGCAATGCCTGTACCAAATCGTCTTCCTTGATGATGGGGCCGCGCGCGGTGTTGATGAGGATAGGTTTTCGTTTCATCATCTTAAATTCATGCAGCGTAAACATGTGCCGGGTAGCTCGATTGAGCGGAGCATGGATGCTAATAAAATCGCTCTCAAAGAGCAGTTCGAGGAAGGAAACGTATTCTACGCCCAGAGATTTCGCTTGCGGCGCTTTCCTCGGCCCGTTGTAGAGGACTTTCATGTTGAATCCATGCAGCGCGCGGCGGGCAACTGCCGTTCCAATCCGCCCCATCCCCACAATTCCCAACGTCTTGCCATACACATCCACACCCAAATGGGGCTGGAACAGTTCCCAGCCTTCAAACTTTCCGGCGCGCATGTAAGCGTCCGCTTCCACGATGCGGCGGGCAGCGGCTAACAGGAGGGCAAACGTGAGATCGGCCGTGCATTCCGTGAGAACGCCGGGGGTGTTGGTGACGATGATGCCTCGTTCTGCTGCCGCCGCCACATCAATGTTGTCATAGCCGACGGCCGTATTGGCAATAATTTTGAGATTGGGCGCGGCATCCATCACTTGGGCGTCAACTTTGTCCGTCAGCAAGCAGATAATCGCCTCCGCCTCGGCCAACTGCGCGCCCATTTTCGGCAAATCCAGCGGCGTATCGGCTGCGTTATGCCAATAATCCAGCCCCGCCCCGTCCAACAAAGCAATCGCTTCATCAAAAATTTTCCGGGTGATAAAAATCGAACTCATTCCACCTCCTCCCCCAAGTAAATTTTATCCTCAACCGAGGGGGCTCGAATCATCAACGTCTCTGCCGGCGGACGAACTTCAACAACGGCGTGGAAAACATCACGCGGGAAACAGCAAAATTCCCCCGGCCCCACTTCAAACCGTTCCCCCTCCACCTCAACCACCAAAACGCCCTTCAAAACGATAAAACATTCATCACTTTTGGTGTGAAAATGTGGCGTTTCCCCATTGCCAACCCAACTGCTGTCCGTGTTGTTGTACCAAATCTGGAGATTGTCGGATTGGAAACCGTTATCATCCTTCGGAATTCGACCAGAAAGCAGGGTGGAATAACCTGGTAATTTTCGGTGATGATAGTGTGCCTTTTTCACGTTTCACGCCATATCCGAAACATCTACAATTTCGCCGTCGGCCGTAAGCTGCTCAACGCGCAGGCTGGCATTATCCAGCAGATTGTTGCAGTAGTCGGTCAACTGCTGCCCGCGCTCAAACAAGGTCAGCGATTCTTCCAACGTCATCTCGCCCGCTTCCAGTTTGGCGACAATTTGCTCCAGCTCGGCTAAAGCTGTTTCAAAAGTCAGTTCGTTTTCGTCATTCATTGGTTATTCCTTATCCGTAATGTGCGATACGTAACTTTTTACGCATTACGCATTACGCATTACGTACCTTACCATTCCCCAAAACCGCACCCTTTTCCCCCATTCAAATACGCCTTAATTCGCTGGCGGCTGCCACGCGAGGTCTCTGGCGGTAAATCATAAATGGAAAAGAATTGGCATTGGGCGATTTCAGTCGTATCGTGCGTCCCGTCCATTTCAAATTCATGGCAGCGGAAAACGGCGGTATGGTCGCTTTTTAAGCCTATGCCGGAATAAACGCCGTCTAATTGCAGCACGCCCAGGGAAGCGCCTACTTCCTCGCTGGCTTCGCGGCGAACGGCCGTTTCCAACGTTTCGCCCCGCTTCACCCCGCCGCCAGGGAAATACCATCCAGGTATGTAAGTGTGTTTCACCAGCAAAACCCGCTCATCCCGAATCATTATCACACGCACGCCAATGGCGATTGGGCGGACAATGCGCCAATACAGTTTGGCTCCAGCAAAAAGCGCCCGCATTTTCCAACTCATGCTGGCGTATCCCCATTCACCGTTGCATCAAACATCCCGTCGCTGACTTGTACCGACAATACATCGCCGCCGGTCACAGTTTGGACGCTGCGAATGATACGGCCGTCTTCACCCCGCACAATCGCATACCCTCGTTCCAGCGTCGCCAAAGGACTATACGCAACCAGTCCGGCGCGGGCAACAGCCAGCCGGGTTTGTTCCCGCTCCAGTTGGCGGTAGATGGCCGTGTGGAGACGGCCGTACACCCCATCCACCCGCTGTCGTTGATTATCCAGGCTGGCGCGGGGGCTGAGATGGCGCAGCGAACGGGCCAGACCATCCACCCGCCGCCGGTTTCGGTCGAAGATGGCGCGCATGTCGGCCGCCAGCTTTCCGCTCAAGCCGCGCAAAACAGGCCGCCATTCCGCCAAATCGGGCACAGCCAACTCCGCCGCCGCCGAGGGTGTGGGCGCGCGCATATCGGCCACAAAATCGGCAATGGTGAAGTCCACCTCATGCCCCACGCCGCTGATGATGGGATGCCGGGCGGCAAAAATCGCCCGCGCCACCTGCTCATCGTTGAACGCCCACAAATCTTCCATGGAACCGCCGCCTCTGGCAACGATGATGGTGTCTATATCGGAACGGCCGTCCAGCCAGTGCAGCGCGCGTACAATCTGCGGCGGGGCCAGCTCGCCCTGCACCAACGTCGGCGCAATCAAAACCTGAACCAGTGGATAACGCCGCCGCAGTACATTCAAAATATCGCGCAGCGCCGCCGCATCGGCCGAGGTGACAATGCCGATTTTACGCGGGAAACGGGGAATCGGCTGTTTATGCGACGTATCAAACAACCCCTCGTCGGCCAGCCGCTGTTTGAGCCGCTCAAACGCCTGCGCCAAATCGCCCCGACCGGCCGGTTCCAGCCGGTTGGCGTACAGTTGGTACACGCCCGACGCCTCGTAAACGGAGATACGGCCGTGCGCCGTCACCGCATCCCCATCACCCGGCCGAAACCGCAGCCGCTCCGCCTGCGACCGCCACATGACGCATTTCAACTGCGCTCCCTCATCCTTGAGCGTAAAATACAAATGTCCCGACCGCGCCCGCGTGAAATTGGAAATCTCCCCGGAAACTTCCACATCTTGCAGCCGAAAATCAACCTCAAACAACTCGCGGATATATTGGGTAAGCTCACTAACAGTCCAGGCCGTAACGGCCGTGTTGGAAAATAATCCAGCCATAATCTTTCGGTATGATGCGTAATGCGTGATGCGTAATAAAAACGCCCACGAATTACGCATCACGCATCACGTATCACTTCCGCCCTTTCTCCGCCATCCAAACTTCGTATTCCGGCACATCTTCGCCGACTGACCAGAAGAAAAAGTACGCCCCCATGTCGCCCATGAATTTGAACTGTTTGATGAATTTTTTGGCGCGGGTCCAATAATCCAGGTCGTCCAGGCTGCGAAGATAAGCGGGGAAGGAACCATGTTCGCGGATGAGATTCTGGCAGACCTGGGCATTGTGAATAGTAGCGGCGATTTTACGGCCGTTCCGCACAATCCCCTTATCCTCCACCAGCCGCTCCAAATCCTCATCCGTAAACGCAGCCACCGTATCAATATCAAAATTGGCAAACGCTTTTTGGAAATTAGGCCACTTATTTTCAATCACCTTCCAGCTAAACCCGGCCTGGAACACAGCCTGCGTGATTTTCTCCAAATAACCGGCGTCATTTTCAGGAATTTTGCGCGGAGGCGCCTGCCGTTCAGTTAGTTCAGGCATTTCACATCTCCTTTTTTAGAACATATGCTCTGCATTGTAAAGGACAATCAGACTTTTGTCCAAATTAGCCACAAATAATTGCGGCTCATCTTGTCCTGTCCGTGTCCGCATGCTAAAATTTTTGTCGAGCATCACATGGAGGTGACATCTGGACAGTTTAGAACTCGCTCATCTGTTGGTAGATACCATTGTAGACAAAAAAGGCGGCAACATCACACTGTTGGATATTCGTAACCAGGCTGTCTTCGCAGATTACTTTTTGATTTGCGATGGCGAAAATGAACGGCAGTTAAAGGCTTTGGCCGACACAATAACGGACAAAGCGAAACAAGAAGCCCGGATTTTATCCAATGGCGTTGAAGGCGACCCGCACTCAGGATGGATTTTGGTTGATTTTGGCGATTTGATCGTTCATATTTTTTCGCCATCAAAACGAGATTATTACGACCTGGAAGATTTGTGGGATGATGCTCATGTGATTTTGCACATGCAGTAAAATCAAAAGCAAAAAGAGCGTCCGAGTGGACGCTCTTTTTGGTGTCAGTTCAAAATCTGCGCGGTTTAAAGAACCTGCGCAGGTCTCCTATTCCCGAATCCAGGCGTCGGTTACACGATTCCACGCAACCAGTTCGGCGGCGTCAAAGAATAAGTTGACTTCTTTGACAGCATTTTCTTGACTGTCGGAGCCGTGCACCAAATTACGGCCGATTTCCATACCAAAATCACCGCGAATGGTGCCGGGAGCGGCCTGCACCGGATTGGTCGCGCCCATAGTAGCACGGGCGGCAGCAATCGCATCTTTCCCTTCCCACACCATCGCCACGATGGGGCCGGAGGTAATGTATTCTACCAGGCTGTTGTAAAACGGCCGTTCCTTATGCACCCCATAATGTTCCTCAGCCAACGCCTGGGACATCTGCATAAACTTCATACCAATCAGTTTCAAACCGCGTCGTTCAAATCGAGCGATAATCTCGCCAGCCAATCCGCGCTGTACACCGTCGGGTTTTACCAAAATCAATGTGCGTTCCATTCAAAATACTCCATTTATTAAAAGTTTATCAATCCAAAATAAAACGTAAAACGTAATGAGAATCTTATTACGTTTTACGTTTTATGTCTTGCGTTTCACGCTGTTTGTACAACAAAATTAAATTTGGTCAAGCGCCTGCCGGTAGGTATCCAGCGCTTTTTGTAACTGCCCGTTGCGCATGTAGGCATCGCCCAACAAATGCCGGAATAATGGCTGGTCAACGTGTTCGTCGGCGGCCGCTTCCAAATCAGCAATCAACGTCATCATACCGCCGCCCGCATCCACTAATTCTTGATACACAGCCAACGCCTTATCATAAGCGCCATCTTGCACAGCCTGCCGCGCATCTGCCAGCTGGGATTCATCCAAATCCAGCACAGAGGTAACAATTTCATCTTCCGGCAGTGTTAAAGGGCCGGTATCTAATCCAAAATCGGTTTCAGCCGACAGCGGGCCGGCGCCAAAAGACATATCCGCCAATGACTCCACCTTGTCAGTCAATACTTGGTCGCGGACATCCGATACGGTGGCGTCCGCTTCTTCCTCCAGCCAGCCAATTACATCTGGTTCATCCAGAGAGCGCAGCCAGGCTGTTTGCCCTGGGCGTTCAGCGTCAATGTCAGCATCCAGCCAATCGGGCATGGCGTCGGCAACCGTTTCTGCCAAATCGTCATCCTCTTCAATTGCCGGCAATTCGGTTTCGTCAGTATCTTTTGCTGCAATTGGCACATCGGCGGCTTCGCCAGCGGCTGTTTCTGCTGCCAATTCAATGTCAATTTTGCCGGCGTCCGGCTCCAGAGGCGGTTCCTGTTCAGGTTTTTCAGACAATGAGGGCAGCTCTTCGATGGCGGCGCCTTGCTGGGCTGCTAATTCTTCCAACCAGGCCATCGCCTCGTCCATATCTTCCGGCACATCCAATTCAGGCGATTCTTCTGCCGTTGTTTCGCTTTCATCTATGGCTGGTTCAACGGCCGTTTCGCCCGCTATCTCGTCTATTGCGCCAAATTCGTCACCGGCTTCATCAACGGCCGTTACCGACGGCAGCTCTTCTAACCGCGCGCCCTGGTTAGCCGCCAACTGTTCCAGCCAGGCCATCGCCGCGTCCGGGTCGTCCGGCACATCCAATTCATGCGATTCTTCTACGGCCGTTTCGCTTTCATCTATGGCTGGTTCAACGGCCGTTTCACCCGCTGTCTCGTCTATTGCACCGGACTCGTCAACCGCAGCAGCGGCTTCATCAACGGCCGTTACCGACGGCAGCTCTTCCAACGGCGCACCCTGGTTAGCCGCTAACTGTTCCAGCCAGGCCATCGCCGCGTCCGGGTCGTCTGGAATATCCAAAAATGCTTCATCTTCAATAACCGGTTCGGTCTCTAAATCAACAACCTTCGTTTCCTCTACAACCACATCGGTCACGGCCGTTTCTTCTTCTAGCTTTAACTCTTCCTCCGGCTCTTCCTCTACTCCTTCCTCAACCGCCAACTGCTGCAACCAGGCCAGCGCCTCATCAGGATCATCCGGCATTGCATCGGCTAAATCGAATAAAGTCTCATCTTCAGCAGCAGGAACGGTCTTCTCAGCCACAGGTGCATCTGCAGTTGGCTCAGCCGGCGCTGCCTCTGTTTGCGCCAACTGCTCCAACCAATCCAGCGCCTCATTCAAATCAGTTTCAACAGCAGGAACGGCCGTGCCCGCTGCCACTTTCCCTACCTCAACCCCATCCTCACGCGCCAACTGCTCCAGCCAATCCAGCGCCTCTGCCAATTCTGACTGAGATTCGGCCGTTTCCGGTTCCTCTGCCGGCTCAGATTCAGACGGCCGTTCATCAACAGGCGGCTCATCTACCACACCGGCAATACTCGGCAGTTCCTCAAGCGGTGCGCCTTGCTCAGCCGCCAGAGATTCCAACCAGGCCATCGCATCATCCAAATCCTCAGGCACATCCGCCGGAAGCTCGTCGCCTTCTAATTCTTTTTCAACCTCAGGCGCAGTTTCAGCAGCCGGTTCGCTACCATCATGTTCCGATTCAGGGAAAAGCAAATCCATCTCTGTCTCAAGCGTTTGCGCCGCCTCTACCTCCAGGTCCAGCGCTGCTTCAATTTCATCTGCCGCGCCATCCATGACAGACGGTAGTTCCTCCAATGGCGCGCCCTGTTTAGCCGCCAGCGTTTCCAGCCAGGCCATCGCATCATCCAAGGATACATCATCATCCAAAAATGCTTCATCCGCATCATCCAAGATGTCAGCAGCGCCTTCCAGCCCATCTTCTTCAGATACGGCAGACACAATTTCATCAAAATCAGGCAGCGACTCAGCTTCGGGTTCCGGTTCTAACGCCAATTCAGATTCTACTTCCATTTCAACCGAATCATCCGCCGCCGCCAATTCTTCAGCCGTCTCATCTTTATCCGCTGTTTCCTCACCTATCTCGGACAGCCATTCGATATCACCATCCGATTCGTCCAGAAGGCCGGCCAACGAGCCTTCAAATTCGGGCAGCGCCGGTTCTTCGCCAAAATCGGCTAACGGGCCTGTGTCGCCACCAGCCGATAATTCATCCAGCCAGGCTAAATCAGAGGTGCCAATTTTTTCTTCTTCACCCGAATCAAGTAGTTGGTCATCTTCCTCTCCCTCTTCCGCCAGTGTATCCAGCCAGGCCAGATCGGCTTTTAGCTCGCCGGTAACGCCAGCCAAAACATCCTCCAGCTCCTGATCGTCCTGGGACCAATCAAGGGTAATTTGCTCGTCAACAGACTCGGATGCGACATCGTCAAGCTGATCGAGCCATGCCAGCTCTTCTTCGCCCACCGGCGGCGCATCGAATGGTAACGCTTCATCTTCAGAGGTCTCAACTGCCGGTTCCGTGGGTTCTTCCGGCAAATTCACCTGGGTAGGGGCCTCATCAATTGCCCCGCCTTCCCCACCGGCAATACGGGACGCAAAACTGGCGCTTTCATCACCATCAGGTATTGGCAAATCTTCCACTGGCAAATCCTGGGAATCCCCTAATGCTTCTAGCCAACCCAATTCATCATTGTTTTGGGTGTCAGGCGTCCCGTCAGCAATTTCTTCCGGTTCTTCCTGTGGGCGAATTTCTTCGTCTTTATCATTATCGCCTATCACACCTGCCTCCAATTCTTCCTGAGTGGATGATTTGTGATCTAGCAGCCAATCGGGAATTTCTTCGTCGCTTTCATCAATATCGGGTTCGCCAACAGTATCAGGTTCGCCGGCTAATTCGAGAAGCGACTCATCAACAAGATCGGCCCCTAAGTCGGTTATGTCGGTTAACGCTCCAGGCTGGCTGTCAAAGGCGGCTTCGGCCTCATCGCCAAGCAGCCAATCGGGTAGTTCTTCACCGGCCAAAGAGGCAAGATCGTCTTCTGATATGGCGTCTACGCCT
>JANTHP010000157.1 GCA_024762395.1 Anaerolineae bacterium
TAGAACGATTTGGTAAATCGTTCACCCGATTTACCAAATACTGAACACTTGCAGATATTATACCTCTCTTACACCCGGTTAGGATAGGTAACGGCCGTTTCCCATCCGACAAAACACCCAGCCCAATTCTGGGGATTTACATTGGTAGGGCGGGATGGGCGGGCCATGATCGTAGCTGCATAAACGGCGATCCATCCCGCCCAACTCGCCCCGGACGCGCCCGGACGTGCATTTTTGCCCAAACGGGGCGAGTTGGCGCGGAGACAAGGCCGTCTGTTCAGCTAAAATGAACCCGCGCCATCCCGCCCCTAGGCCGGAATTGGAATTACTGCACGACACCCTGCATCATTGTCATGCCCAGAGCAGCATGATAAAATCAAGCGCAATTCTACAAGGCGCGAATGAGCGCCTTTA
Source organism: Anaerolineae bacterium (assembly GCA_024762395.1). GTDB lineage: Bacteria > Chloroflexota > Anaerolineae > Promineifilales > Promineifilaceae > JACKCC01. Next base: position 415 of record JANTHP010000157.1, read on the forward strand.
TTTTTAAGGACGGACAGTATGTTAAAGACACACAATTGTGGTGAATTACGCCGAGAACACGTTGGACAAACAGTAACATTAGCCGGTTGGGTCAACCGCCGCCGCGATATGGGCGGCGTGGTTTTCTTCGATTTGCGCGACCGGAATGGCAAAACCCAGGTTGTGGTGAACAGCGGCCGTTCTCAAGAAGCATTTGATGTGGTGTCCCAGGTACAGCGGGAATATGTCCTGCAAGTAACCGGCGAAGTGGGCCTACGGCCGGAAGGCCAGGATAATCCTGATTTGCCGACGGGAGAGATTGAGGTAACGGCCGATTCCGTCACCATCCTCAACCCTGCCAAAACGCCCCCCTTCCTCATTGACCGCGACGAAGTCGTAGACGAGAGCCTGCGCCTCAAATACCGCTACCTAGACCTGCGCCGCGAACGGTTGCAGCGCAACCTAACCATCCGCCACAAAGCCATCAAATTTATCCGCGACTTCTTGGATGAACGGGGCTTTTTGGAAATCGAAACCCCCATTTTGTTCAAAAGCACGCCGGAAGGAGCGCGGGACTATCTCGTTCCCAGCCGCGTCCATCCCGGCAAATTCTATGCCCTGCCACAAAGCCCGCAGCAGCTCAAGCAGCTCCTCATGGTCGCCGGGTACGAACGCTACTTCCAAATCGCCCGCTGCTTCCGCGACGAGGATTTGCGCGCCGACCGCCAGCCGGAATTTACCCAGTTGGACATGGAAATGAGCTTTGTCGAACGGGACGATATCCTGGATTTGATTGAAGAATTGATGGTAGGCATGGTCAAAACGGCCAGCATTGTGCCGTTGGCCTATGAAAAATTCCCGCGCATGAGCTTCGCCGAAGCCGTTTCCCGCTACGGCACTGACCGCCCCGACGTGCGTTTTGGGCTGGAACTGACGGATATTTCCGATTTGGTGGCCGACAGCGCCTTTCGCGTCTTTTCGGCCAATGTAGCAGCCGGCAATCCGGTGAAGGCGATTTGCGCGCCGGGCTGCGGCGGCTACAGCCGTAAGCAAATGAGTGAATTGGAAGCGCTGGCGAAGGATGCAGGCGCCAAAGGACTGGCCTGGATGGCCATCCACCCGGAAACGGAGCAAATTCGCGGCCCCATTGTCAAATTCTTCTCGGTGGAGCAGTTGATCGCCATCACGGAGCGGATGGACGCTAAACCGGGCGACTTGATTTTGATTTCCAGCGACACGGAACTGGTAGTACGTGAGGTCTTGCACACGCTGCGCATGGAAATGGGCAAACGCCTGGGCTTGACGGACACGAATTCGCTGGCGTTTGTATGGATTATTGACTTCCCGCTGTTTGAGGAAACGCTGGAAGATGGGCATTACGCGCCCAGCCATCACATGTTTACGATGCCCAAACGGGAGCACATCCCCTTGTTAGATACGGACCCGCACGCGGTGTTGAGCGACCAATATGACCTGGTGTGCAATGGGTTTGAGGTGGCCGGCGGCAGTATTCGGATTGCGGAACGGCCGTTGCAGCGCAAAATCATGGAACTCATCGGCTTCTCTATGGAAGAGGCGATGGAACAATTCGGCCACATGCTGGAAGCGTTTGAATACGGCGCGCCCCCGCACGGCGGCATCGCCCCCGGCATTGACCGGCTGGTGGCGCTCATGGCAGGCGAACCCAACATCCGCGAGGTGATGGCCTTCCCCAAGACGGCGCAGGCGACGGATTTGATGTCGGACTCACCGTCGGAAGTGGCGCAGAAACAGTTGGATGAGCTGCATATTGCGGTGAAAGAGAGCAAGAAGGCGTGAAACGTAAAACGTAAAACGTGAAACGTGAAACGTGAAACGTGATGATTTGTTTTGGGGTGTGCTTCAACTCATTTGAAATGCACCCCTTGCTAATTCCTTTGAATGATGGGTAGGAATGTTGCCTCGCCGTCAATGATGATGACGACGGTGGCGGTGTCTGTGTTGCCGTAGCTGTCGGAGATGGTGTAGGTGAAGCTGTCAGCGCCGCTGTAGTCGGTGGGCGGTGTGTATTGGATGCTGGTGGAAGTGACTTGTACGGCCGTTCCCACCCCCGCCGCGCCTACATTATCAATGGTTAGCGGATCATTCAAAATGTCGTAATCATTTGCCAGAACATTGATGGTAACGACTTCATTCAGCGCAATGGCCGCGCCGTCTGGCGCTGCAACCGGATTGAAAACGGCCGCAGCCAAATCAACATTGATGCGGGGGATATTTTGAACCGTGCCGCCGCTGCGATTATCGTCAACCGGCGTTCCCGTATCATCCAGAGCGTCAAAAACATCGTTAACAGAAGCGTTTGGGGCGTTGCTGCGGACGACAGCCCAGGCCCCGGCCACATGGGGCGCGGCCATCGAAGTGCCGTCCCACGCAGCCGTGCCGCCGCCGGGAATGGCAGACGTGATGTCGTGGCCGGGGGCCAGGAAATCGAGAAAATTGGCAACATTGGAGAAAGACGTAATCGTATCCCAATCTGTTGTGGCGCCCACGCTAACGGCCGTTGAAATACAAGCCGGCGCGCTCATACTGTTTTTATACCCAACTCCGTAGGCATCCCCATTACCGCTGGCAATAATCGTCGCAATATCTGCCGAGCGCAGCGTATCAATAATAGCTTTTCGGCTGTCGCCGTCGCATGGCGATGTGTACTGCGTGCTGCCGCCCAGACTCATATTGACGGCGGCAATATCATAGGTGTTGCGCAGCGCATAAACACGTTCCAGTCCCTTAATCTGGTCTGTCGTAAAGCTGGCGGCGAAATCGAAATCCTTAAAAAGCGTAAAAACCTGGATGGCGATGATGTCGCTGTCTTTGGCAACGCCGATATTGGGGCCGCTGGACGGATTACCGGCGGCGATACCGGCGACATGTGTGCCGTGCTGGCAATTTTCTTGAGCATATGGATACCCGCTGGCAGCGGCCACACAATCAATGCCGGAACCAGGCGCGGTAGATTCAGTGACGCCGCCAGGGCATACAGATTGATACGTTCCATTGAATTGATCCGAGCCGGTTGTGGAGTAGCAGGCTTCGGAAACAACCTTGCCGCCGGTGAAAAAGCTGTGGGTTTTGTCAACGCCGGTATCGAGGATGGCGATTGTTTGACCGGCGCCTGTGTTGCCGGCGGCCCAGGCGTCATCAGCGCCAATGACGGGAATGCTGCTGGCTAAGGTGGACTTTGCCAGTTCATCTTCCTGGATGTTGATAACTTGCGGCAGCCCGGCCAACAAGGTCAGTGCGGGCGCATCAACGGCGACGGCCATGTAGGGGATGTACTGGAAGTTAGCGATTAACTCGCTGCCGCTGCCGGATAACGCCTGCCAGACTTGGTTTTGGGCGTTTTGGATGGCTTGCTGTTGGGCCTGGACGGCTTGCGGGCTGTCCAGTTCCCCTTCGGGGGTGAAGGTTACATCCAGACCGACGATGACGCGGACACGGCCGTATTCGTTCGCTTTATCCAGTAGTATTTGCCATTCCGGCGATGCCGGCACGGCCAGGGCTGTGGGCGCGGTTGTATGGCTGATGAGCGCTATCATTGCCATGAGCAGCATGGCGCCGATGATGAGCGCTAGATTGGATCGGAATGTTTTCTTGGTAGACGACATGTTTTCTCCGCAGATTGGTCCAATCTTCAAGATTGGACCAATCTCAATGATTATTTAGGCCATTCACGGCCGATATTTTGCTTCATTTTTTCCTGGTAGGCAGCTTCTAAATCAATGCCGGTGTAGTTGGCGAGTTTGAGCAGGTAGGCGAGCAGGTCGGCCAGTTCGTTGCGCAGGGCGGGGCGGTGTTGGTTGATGGCTTCTTGTTGGGCGGCGGCGGTGGAACGGCCGTTTCCCATCATCTTCCTGGCATCCCGCCACACCTGAACCAGTTCGCTGGCAACTTCACCCATCTCCTCAGTGAACAGGATGTAGTTGAAGTAGAGGTCGGGGTCAAACGCTTTGGCGGCGTCCAGTTGGCGGTGGAACTGCTGGTAAGCATTGAGATCCCCTTGCTGCAGCAGGCTAATCTGCGCCTGAGCGGGCGATTCTGGCGCGGAGGCGTCGTCGGCCAGCGCGTTTTGGATGAGGTTGGCGACGTGGGCCAGATCGGTCTCATTGGCTAAAAAGTCAAGGTTGGTAGTGTTGATGGTGAGTACGGCCGTATCCTGCAAATTAGACAACCACGCTTCATACGCCGCCGCCACCTCCTTGATGTAATTCGGGTCCATATCCCGCTCATACGGTCGGTCGCGCAGCATGATGCGCCGCATCGTCACCTCATGGGCGGCGTCCAGATAGACGATCAGGTCGGGTTTGGGGATTTTTTCACCCAGCGCGGCGTGGACACGGCCGTACATCGCCAACTCATCATCCTTCAAATTCAGCCAGGCAAACAGCTCATCTTTAGCGAACGTGTAGTCGGAGATAAGCGTGCCCTTTCGCAGCGCATTGGGCACAGCCTGATGCTGCTGGTGGTAGCGGCTGAGGAGGAAGAACAACTGCGTTTGAAAAGCATACCGTTCCCGATCCTGGTAAAATTTGGCTAAAAACGGGTTCTCTTCAAACACTTCCAGCAAAATGGAGGCATTAAAAAAGGGCTGCAGCAGCCGCGCCAGCGTTGTTTTGCCCACGCCAATAACGCCTTCGATAGCAATATATTTATTCGTCATAATGGTCCTTGTGGATAAGAGTTGACAAATTTCATTCGCGCTTCGTCTTACACGAGTACTATAGGAAAATTTGTCAACTCTCCCCCGGAATATTGAGAAGATACCTTGTGGTTATATCAAAATTTGCAAACCCAGGCCGGTCACAATACCGACAATTGCCCCGCCGCCAACGTCGCTTACATAGTGGCGGGAAAGGGCGACGCGGGCCAGAGCGACCAAAATAGCCCATACCAGCCACAACAGGCTGAGTTTGGGCAGGGCGAAGGCCAGAGTGATGGCAACGGCCGTCGCCCGCGCCGCATGTCCCGATGGAAATGAGTATTTATCAGCGCCAATGGCCCATTTTTCCACCGGCCTTTTGCGCCGGAAAACCGCTTTGAGCGTGACGACGAAAACGGCCGTTACTATCACCGTCAGCAATAAATCCCAGGCTAACGGCCGTTTCTGCCAAAACAAAATAGCGATAACAGCCAGCCAAAAAACACTGTCCCCCGACCGGGCCAAAATCCAGGCGGCGAAGTGGAAAAGACGGCCGTTCTTCACCCGCTGCGCCAACCGCTGCGAAAGCGCTTCATCGTGGGCCAAAATCTGGTCAAAAGTCATTGGGAATATTATGAATTGTGAATTGTGAATTGTGAATTGTGAATGGGGCGCCATTCGTCATTCCGCATTCATCATTCATTATTCATCATTCGTTTAATCTCCGCCCGCAAAATATCCACTTGATGCGGTTTATCCCCATCCATCGCCATCTCCGCATTGGGATTCAGGATGATTTTGGCCGTATGATTCGTCAACTTCAAAACAAGCGCCGTAATATCATCAAAAGAAAGGCGGTGTATGAGCAGCTTAAACAAGACGCCAAAGCCCACAGCACGGGCCATCTGCCACGCATGTTTGCGCCCGGCGGCCAACATCTCCCAAAGCTCCCGATTGCCTTCAACAAACGACGGCTGGATAAGATGGATGTCGCCTCCGGCCACGTCGGCGTCCTTGAGCCTGGTAAATGTGCGGTTGGAGCCGGGGAAACGGGTTTCCATTGTCTCTTTCGTGATGAAGTTGTAATAAATGCCATGCTCGAAAGGGCGGCACATATCAATGTAGCTGTCAACCATCTCGGCCGTCATCAGGGGAATGTCGGATGAACTGACTAAAACCGCCTGCGCATCCGGGCGGTGGCTGCTGGCCCACGCCACACCGGCTAACGCATTACTCACCAGGCCGCCTTGATCGGGTAAATGATGCACCGGGCGCAGAAAATTCTGCCCTCTGTCATCGCCCAGCCCCACGACGACAATATCGTCCACCTGCCGCGCCGACTGCAACGCATCTACGACACGCTCCAACATGGTACGGCCGTTCATATCCAACAACGCTTTCGGTTTTCCCTGCGTATAGCTGTACAGCGGATCATCTTCTTTCGGGATACCCCCGGCAATTACAACACAATCCATGAGTCACTCCTTAAAAACGTAGGTCAAGTTTGCAAACTTGACCCACGCGCACTTTTTCATGTACCCCAATCCCGCAAATAGCGGAAATCATGCCCGATGGTGCGCGCGCTGATTTTGGGGATGATGGGCAGCGCCCGTTTGTACTGCGCTTGCCGAATCAACCGGTACACCCGGTCAATCAGCGCCGCATCAAACCCTGCGGCCGTCAAATCAATCCTGGAAAACCGCTCATCCACCATGCGGTAGAGCAGTTGGTCCACCTCCGCGTAGGTAAAACCCAGGTCATCCTCATCCGTTTGCCCCGGAATCAGGTCGGCCGACGGCGCTTTATTCATGATGGGTTCCGGGACGCCCATCGCCTGGGAGAGTTGGCGCACCTGCGTTTTGTACAAATCACCAATCGGGTTCACCGCCGACGCCAAATCGCCGAAAATCGTGCCGTAACCCAGCAGCAGTTCCGTCTTATTGCTCGTGCCAATCACCAGCCCGTTCCAGCTTGCCGAGCGGTCGTAAATGACCGTCATCCGCACCCGCGCCATGACGTTGCCTTTGCGATGCGCGGTGAGGGTAGGCGTCGCCGCTGCCAGCGCGTCCACCATGCCGGTGATGTCCACCGTTTCGCTGGCGACGCCCAGGGCGTCAATGACCAGTTGGGCGTGGGTGAGGCTTTCTGAGGAGGAGGCGCGGTAGGGCAGCCGAATCGCCAGCACGTTTTCCGGCCCCAGCGCGGCGGCGGCCAAATAGCAGGAGAGCGCCGAATCAATGCCGCCGGACAGCCCCAAAACAGCCTTGCTAAACCCGGCTTTGTAAATTTCATTGCTCAAAAATCGGGTCAGCACAAGCTGCGTTACGTCTGTGTCAATGTGGAGTAAATCATTCATAATTCACCAATCACCCCCTCGCCCCCTCACCTTTTCACCTCTTCACCCCTTCACCCCCGCCTTCCCATTACACCACCGCTCTACCTCCGGCGGCATGGGGACGATGTCATAAGATTGGTGGATGGTGAGGTTGTTTTCTTTTTCTTGTTGGTACAAGGCTTGCAGGTACTGCGGGATGAGCAGTTGGCCGGTGTACATTTGGTGGCGGAAGACGGCCGTTACCTTGCCCCCCGCCTGCTGCAGCCCCGTTTTGTCAAACTCAGCCATCAACCGTTCCCGATTATAATCAATATGCCGAAATTCCACTTGCCATTCATACCGCTGCTGGGTGGCGATGAGATATTTAGCCGTCGGCGTGCCGTCCGCCGGCATCCCCACCGCACCGCCATTGACGATGAGCGCATTCGACCAGGGGCGCAGCAGCGGAAAATGAGTATGTCCGGCGAACACAGTCACATTATCCCATCCTTCCATCCGCCGCGCGACCGATTCATCATTGTGGAAAGGCATAAACCCCTTGAATTGGGAAAACGGCGAGGCGTGGACGAAAAGGGCATGGGCGCGGGTATGCCCGTGGCCGTCTCCCTCAATCTCATACTGGGTCGGCAAATTGGCGATGTAATCCATCTGATCCGGCCGTAACTGCTCCCGCGACCAGCGCATCCCGCTCCAGATAGGCGAGGTGTGCCAATTATTTTTATCACCCTCAAACCGCCGGATGTCGCCCAGCAGGTACAATTCATGGTTGCCCTGCAAAACCGGGCAGTTCAAATCGCGCACAACATCCAGGCATTGGCTGGGATGCGGCCCCACATTAGCGATGTCGCCCAGGCAGATGATTTGGTCAACCCCCTGCCGCTGAATGTCGGCCAAAACGGCTTCCAGGGCGATGAGGTTGCCGTGAATATCAGAAATAATTGCTAGTCGCATAATGTTTCAAGCAGACCTCGCAGGTTTTCAAAACCTGCGAGGTCGCCTTTGTTACTTGAATTTAATCTCAAACGGCATCATCATCAACGGCCGTCCCGCCAACGCCTCCAGCCATTCACCAGACAGCAGACGGCCGATTTCCGCCGGCAGCTCCGCCGGTTCAAACGGCTCAGGCGGCAAATGACCATGCCCCTTGGGGTACAAATTCACCACCGGAATGCGGTAATCGTCGCCGGTAGGCAGACCGGCCAGTTCAGCCGCCTGGCACACCGCATCCACAAAATCGCCGTGACTGTCCACCAGCTTGTGCGCCAGCGCCTGCCGTCCCGTCCATACCCGCCCTTCGCAGATGGGGTCTAACTCGTCGTAGGGGAGGGAACGGCCGTCCGCCACCGCCCGCTTAAACATCTCATACGTATCCACCACCCCGCGCCACAACGTCTCCCGCTCATCATCCGAAAGCGGCCCGTTACCCCGGTACAAACCGGCCCGCTTCCCCCGTTCCACAGCGACCCGCTTCACACTCAACTTCTCATACAGCCCCTGCGTGTTCGTCCGCATCATAATGACGCCAATCGAGCCGGTAACACTGTTCGGCTGGCACATAATGTGGCTGGCAGGCACGCTGACATAATAGCCGCCGGACGCGGCCGTATTGCCCATGTAGGCCAAAACCGGCTTCTTCTGCTTAATACGCTCAATCTCCCGCGCGATCAACTCCGAAGCCAGCGCCGAACCGCCGCCGCTGTCCACATGCAGGATAAGCGCGGCCATATCTTCCATCTTCTCGGCGCGGCGCAGCAGTTGGAGCAGGGTATACGCCCCCGCCGTTTGCCCACCCATAAACGGCAGCGGGATAAGCGGCGGCTGGCGGCTCGGTCCCATCGTAATCATCCCTTCCAGGCTGATTACGCCGATAAACTTACTCGATTCCCGCCGCGCCCGTTCCAGCAGCGCCGGCCATGCCTTCTCCCACATCAATAACTTAGCTTTCCCCTTCTCTTCTTCACCTTTCCCCCCTTCCGCGTCGTTCCCCAGCAGTTCTGCCAACTCATCTTCATAAGCCACCCCGTCAACCAGACCTAATTCCAGCGCTTGCACGGCCGTATACGGCGCTCCGTCAATCAACGCCCGTATCTCATCCGGCGATTTGCCCCGGCCGTCGGCCAACGCCAGCGCCAGCGACTCAAACATATCGTCCAGCAGCCAATCCAACTGCTCCCGCTGCTCCGGCGTCATATCCGCCTCGCCAAACATGTTGTAGGCCGATTTGTAGGGGGAGATTTGAATCACTTCTGCCTGCACGCCGATGCGGGCGAGCGCCTCCTTGAGGAAAATCGTTTCTGTGTGCAGCCCCAGAACGTCAAACATTGCCCCCGGCGGGATGATGATGCGGTCGGCGGCGGCGGCAACGAAAGCGTGGGCCATATCCAGGTAAGGGGTGTAGACGATGGCTTCTTTGCCGGCCGCTCGCAGCCGCCGGATGGATTGGCGTAAATTTTGCAGCGTCCCCCGCCCGGCGTCGAAGCCGTGAAAGTGGAATAGGACGCCTTTGACGTTATTGGCGTCGGCGATGGCTTGCAGGCGGCGGTTGACGATTTGCATGGGGAGCGGCGGCAGGGGGAGGGGGAGCTGCCGCCGGATGAAGCCGCGCGGCGGTTCGGCCCGTTCCGGCAGCGGCCCGCCGATGGGGAAGTGGACGTAATCCAGTTTGGTTTGCTGGAGTTGGCGCGCTGCATTACGGGCTGTTGTCGCTGCCTGCTCCCAGCCGAAAATGAGGCTTTGGCGTAGTTCTTTTAGTTCTTGTTTTAGCTCGGTGAAGAAATCGGTCATTGGGAGTGTAGTCCTGTAGGTGTGTAGTCGGGTGGTCTTGTAGTCGTGTCGTCTTGTAGTCGTGTCGTCTTGTAGTCTTGTAGTTGCGCAGTTGCGTGGTTGCGTGGTTGCGTGGTTGCGCAGTTGTGCAGTTGTGCAGTTGCGTAATGATAACCGAAGGGGGCGAGGGGGCAAGGGAGGGCGGCGGCTTCTTCCTGGGAGAGGCCGAGAATGGCGGCGAGGCGTTGGGCGACGGCGGCGCTGTTGAAGGAAGGGGCTGTTTGTGCTGCCGGGGGCCGCGAATAAGTGACAGTCACCTCCGAGGTGACTGTCACTTATTC
>JANTHP010000158.1 GCA_024762395.1 Anaerolineae bacterium
GCCGGGGCAGGCCATTTATTACGCCCGCCTCAACGCCGGGCAGTGGTCGCCGCCCCGCCCCGTCATCACCTCGCCCGACGGCAAAACAGACCAGCCCGCCGTTGTCGCCGATGATGACGGCCGTCTGTTCATCGTCTGGAGCGGCGGCGAATCCGGTCAGATTTATTTCAGCCGCGCCGCCGCCGACCGCGCCGCCTCGACCGCCGAATGGACGCCGCCGCTGCCCCTGCCATCCCCCCGCGAGGCCGGCGCCTGGCCGGATGTGGCGCTGGATGCAGCCGGCATTCTGTACGCCGCCTACACCATCCCGGTCAATGAGGATCGAGGCGTTTACCTGACCCAATCAACCGATGACGGCCGTTCCTGGTCAGCCCCGGCGCGCGTTTTTGATGGCGCGGCGGCCAAGTGGCAAATGGTGGGAGCGTCCCATCTGGCTGTCGCCGCCAATGGCGATTTGCATCTGATTTGGACGCGCCGCACGCTGCCCGGCGGAACCGGCCCGTTGGCGCTGGTTTACGCCCGCTCGGTGGACGGCGGCCAAACCTGGTCGGAACCGGAGGCGGCGGCGCAGGAGGCTGTGGTTTGGAGCGGTCTGGCGGCGGTTGGCGGGTACGGGCTGCATCGGGTCTGGCTGGCGGATGACGACGGCCGTTTGACGCTAAGAAGCCAATTCTCGATTGATAACGGCCTGACCTGGTCGGCGCCGGAAGATTTGTTTGCGCCGGACGCCGTTGGCGGCGCAGCCGCGCTGACAGCAGCGGCCGACGGGCCGCATCTGTTCCAATTGGCGCAAAATGCAGTGGACGGCCGTCACATGCTGCTGGAATGGGTGTGGGATGGCGCCCATTGGCGGCAAATTGAGGGGGCCGAGTGGGACAGGGAGGCGATTGAGATGGGGGAAATAACGGCCGCGGCGGCGGATGACGGCCGTTTTGGCGTGATTTTTGCCGATTTAATGCTGGACGAAACCAGCCAACAACTACAGCATGAACTTTTTTATACAGAACGCGCCGGAGACGCGCCGGTTGGTTCCTCCGCGCCGCTGCCTACGCTAACGCCCGCCCCGCCGCCACAAACTATCGCCGCGCCGCTGCCGGAGCCATCCCCCACGCCCCCATTAACCTTTTCTGCGCCCGACCAACCGGATGCGGGTTTACGGATTGGGCCGCTGCGCGTTAACAGCACGGCGGGGGCGATTGCAATCAGCGTCGTTCCGGCGGCGCTGCTGTTGGTTTTGGTTGTTGGCGTGCGGATAATTCGTAAAAGATGAACACTTACTAATGAGTATACAATCCGGCAAAAACATCAAAACGATACTGGCGGGGGAAACGGCCGTTCCCCTCACCCACATCAAACCGGCCAAAGGCTGGGTCTCCCTCGGCCTGCGCGAACTGTGGCAGTACCGGGGACTGCTCTACTTCTTCGTCTGGCGCGACATCAAAGTGCGCTACAAACAAACCGTCCTCGGCGCAGCCTGGGCCATCATCCAGCCCTTCGTCACCATGGTCGTCTTCAGCCTCTTCTTCGGCCGATTAGCAAAAATGCCGTCAGACGGCTACCCCTATCCGATTTTCATCATCGTCGCCCAAATCCCCTGGACATTCTTCGCCAACGGCGTCACCCAGGCCTCCAACACCCTCGTCGCCAACGCCAACATGGTCAAAAAAATCTACTTTCCCCGGCTGACCATGCCCATCGCCGCCGTTTTGGCCGGATTGGTTGATTTCACGCTGGCTTTTTTGGTGATGATGGGCATGTTGTTCTACTACGACGTGATGCCCACCGTCAAAATCATCTGGCTGCCGCTGTTCCTTTTGTTGGCGTTTACGACATCGTTAGGCGTCAGCCTATGGTTTGCCGCCATGAACGTCCAGTTCCGCGACGTGCGTTACATCGTCCCCTTTTTCATTCAAGTATGGTTCTTCAGCACGCCCATAACCTACTCCAGCAGCCTGCTTTCTGAACCCTGGCGGACGTTGTACGGCGTTAATCCGATGGTGGGCGTAACCGAAGGGTTCCGCTGGGCCTTGCTGGGAACCGAAACCGCGCCCGGCCCCGTCATAGCCATTTCGGCGCTGGTTTCGCTAACGATTCTGACCGGCGGCCTGTTTTATTTCCGGCGCATGGAAAAATCCTTCGCCGATGTCGTTTAAGTTATGGGAGATACTACGCGGAGATACACAGAGTAGGCGCGGAGATACGCAGAGAGAAAAAAGAAAATCTCCGCGCAACTCCGCGTCCCGAATCACATGAAAGATACAGCCATCCTTGTTAAAAACCTGGGCAAGGAATACCGCATCGGCGGCATTCAAAAAAGCTACGACACGCTGGGCGCTCAAATTACAGACATATTTACCTCCCCTTTCCGGCGGGCGGGCAAGCTGCTGCGCGGCCAGGCCGCCGGCGTGGCCGAGTTAGATGAGCGGTTTTGGGCGCTGCGGGATATTTCGTTTACGGTGGAACGGGGGGAGGCGGTGGGCATAATCGGCCGTAACGGAGCCGGAAAAAGCACCCTGCTCAAAATCCTCTCCCGCATCACCGGCCCGACTACCGGCGAAGCAATCATCAAAGGAAGAGTCGGTTCCCTGTTGGAAGTCGGCACTGGTTTTCACCCGGAACTAACGGGACGGGAAAATGTATTCCTGAACGGGGCTATTCTGGGGATGCAAAAAAGCGAAATCGAGCGCAAATTCGACGAAATCGTCGCCTTTGCCGAGATTGACAAGTTTATTGACACGCCGGTGAAGCATTATTCCAGCGGCATGTACGTGCGGCTGGCCTTTTCCGTTGCCGCCCATTTGGAACCGGAAGTGCTGCTGGTAGATGAGGTGCTGGCGGTTGGCGATGTGGCTTTTCAGAAAAAATGTTTGGGCAAAATGGATGACGTGGCCCAGGCCGGGCGCACAGTTTTGTTTGTCAGTCATAACATGGGCTTGATTCAGTTATTTTGCACACGGGGGATTTTCTTGCAAGAAGGGCGCATCCACACGGACGGCCCGATTGAGGCGGCGATTGACGCTTATTTGCAAACGCTGGAGCAGGCTAAAACGCAAGATTTGTCCGTGCGGACGGATCGTAAAGGGTACGGCAGGGCGCGGTTGATTGGGGTGGATTATTGCAACAGCGACCGGGATTGTTCGCCGGTGTTGAAGGCGGGCGGCGCGGCGCGGTTTACGTTTGAGGTGGATCGGGTGTTGCCGGGGATGGATTGTAATTTTTTCTTGTACGACCATATCGGCCAGCCGGTGGTGAGTTTTAAGAGTGAAATACGCGGGGCTGAGGATGTGTATGATGCGGGCATCGGGGCGCGGTTTGTGTGTGATGTGGATGAACTGCTGCTGCTGCCGGGCCGCTACCGGATGGATGTGGTGATTATTGGCGATGGGGTGACGCAAGATTTTATTGAGGCGGCGACAGTGTTTGATGTGGGGACGGGGCAGATTGGCCGCCGTCCGGCGCAGCCCGACGGAAAGTTTGCAGCGGCTATACCGTCTCGTTGGCGGCTGCCGGTTCAGTGAATGAGGCTGGAGATTGGAGAGTGGAGACTGGAGATTGGAGATTAAGGGGACACGGATTTCACGGATAAACACAGATTTTTAAACGTTTTTAGCCTAAAAATCCGTGTTTATCTGTGTTAATCCGTGTCCTGTCAAGGTTTTCAAGACTTTCCCAACAGCCTGCTAGTCTCTAATCTCTAGTCCCTAGTCCCCGGTCTCTCATGGTACTAAAATGCGGATTATTTACGCGATTCAAAATGTAGGCGGGATTGACCTGCGTAAGGAGGTGGGCGATGCTGTGCCGGTGATTTATACGCTGGCGGGACTGAAGCGGGCCGGGCATGAGGTGGATTTACTGCGGCTGAACGGCCGTCTCGTCCACCTTAACCAATCATCCATAACCACAGGGCGGGCCGGAAAACGGCCGTTCCTCCTCCTCGAAAGCGCCATCCGCCGCCTGCAAACCAGCCTGCACCTGCCCTACTTCGCCCTTTTCGACTCCTTCCGCTTCTACGAAGCCGGTAAAAACAGCTTTCCCCGCTACGATTTGTGCCATGAACACAACGGCCTGTTCAGCGTCGGCGCGGCGCGCGCTTGCCGCCACTTAAACATCCCCTACATCCTCACCTTTAGCGCCGACCCGCTGCTGGAACTGCGTTTGTTGGGACGGCCGTTACGCGGATTACACGCCCAAGCCGCCGCCTGGGCCGCCCGTTACACCTACCAAACCGCCGCCAAAATCATCTGCGTCTCCGAACCCGCCAAAAACCATCTGGTAAACGCCTGGGACGTGCCCCCCGAAAAAATCCACGTCATGCCCAACGGCGTAAACATTGAAACCTTTGGCCGTGATTACGATTCAGCGGCAGTTCGGGCTGAATTCGGGCTGAGTCATGAACCCGTTGTGATGTTCGTGGGCGGATTTCAGCATTGGCACGGCATTGAACGGCTCGTCGAGAGCTTCGCCCAGGTCTTGGCAAGATTCCCCGGCGCCCGGCTGCTTTTGGTGGGCGATGGCCCGGCGCGCGCCGCCATCGAACAGAAAATAACAGCATTAAACATCAATCATGCCGTACAAATCACCGGCATGATACCGCACCAACGCATTCCCGAACTGCTGTCCATCGCCGATGTCGCTGCGATTCCGTACCCCAAACTGCCGCAGGAACTGTGGTTTTCGCCGCTGAAATTGTACGAATACATGGCCGCCGGCTGCGCCATTGTCGCTTCCCGCGCCGGTCAGATTGCGGATGTGATTGAACATGAGCAAAATGGCGTCCTGGTTGAGCCGGGCGATGTGAATGCGCTGGCTGAGGCGATAGCAGATTTGTTGACGGATGCTGAAAAACGGGCGCGGTTGGGCCAAAATGCGCGCGCTCAGGCCGTTTCGCAGCATTCCTGGGCGCGCTATATTGAACGATTGGAGGCGATCTACCGATCGGTGTTGTGAGTTGATGAGATTATTTGGAATTAAGCAGGGACGCGGAGCTGCGCGGAGGAGCGGAGATTCGCAGAGAAGTAAATTGGGGTTGTTTTCTCCGTTTTCTTTCCGCGAATCTCCGCGTAGGGTTTTATTTATGGTGATGTTGGCGGCGATAACGGCCGTTTTCCTCCTTCCCGCCCATCTACACGCCCAAATTCAGGAAAAAGCATGGGTTGGCCCGCAGCAACTATCAACCCCCGGCGTGCAGTCGGCCGGCGAGGCGGTTATGACGGCCGATCCGTATGGGCGGCTGCACCTGTTTTGGTCGGAAATTGACCCGCACAGCGCGATTAGCACGCTCCAACACACGGTTTTCGACGGCCGTTCCTGGTCGAAACCGGTGGACATTTGGGCGGCGCAGATCGGGTACAAAATCGGCTCTTATGATGCGGCTGTGGACGAAAACGGCCGTCTACATCTGGTATGGACAGACGGCAGCGCGGGGCCGATTTATTACGCCTCAGCCCCGGCCGACAACGCCATGTCGGCCCGTCAATGGTCGGAGCCGGTTGTGTTGGATGCGCCCGCTTACCACGTCAAACTCATCGCCGGACACGGAACGCTGCACCTGCTCTACAGCAATTATTTCGGCGATGAACCGGGCGTTTATTACCTGCATTCGCTGGACGGGGGCAAAAATTGGTCGCCGCCCTATTGGCTCGACCCGGATATTCCGCTGAACGACGCGCCGGCCATCATCAATTTTGCGCCGGACGATAAAAACGGACTGCATGTGGTCTGGGCCTACAATCAGGTTGATTTACAAGGAAATCCCGGTCATTGGGTACGCTATGCTCATTCTTTGGATGGCGGGGAAAACTGGTCAACCCCATTCACGATTGATATTGCCGGGGAAGACGATCCGGGAGAACTCCGCTTACCCGCGCCTGGTCTGGCCGTAACAGGCGATGAGGTTCACGTTATTTGGGCCGGCACACTGGCAACGCAGCGCGAGCATCGTTTTTCGACGGATCGAGGTCAAACCTGGTCGGAAACAGAGCGGGTGATGGGACATTTGCATGGGCAGGCGATTGGCGACGGGCTGGCGCGCGACGCAGCGGGGCGCATACATTTCTTCGGGCAGCTTCGTTGGCCGCAGGGCGTCTACCATTCAGTTTGGGATGGGGATGATTGGTCAACGCCAACGATGGTGTATTTGATTGCCAGGACGGACGCTGAAGGGCGCAACGGCCGTTACCATGCCCATTACGTCCGCGCTGCCGTTTTGAACGGCAATCAGCTATTTCTGACCTTTAACGACGAGCCGGGCGGGCCGTTGTACGCCATGCACCGCACCCTGGAGGATGTATCCCCCCTACCCGCGCAGCCTACGCCGCCGCCCACACCGCCGCCAGAAACGGCCGTGGCCGCTCCGACTTCGCTCAGCGCAAGCGTTCCCGTTTCCACCCCATCCCCAGCTATCACCCAGCCAGACGGTACATTCCCCAACACAACCGAGGAGTTACCCGGCTTTACCAATCCCATCTGGCTGGGCGTTCTGCCCGCTTTTTTGTTGCTAATAGGCGTTCTAATTGTGCAATTCTACCGGTCGCAGTAACTACTAAGCCTCAGAGGTGACAGTCACTTAAGATGCATCAGCATCATGTTGCCGCGACAACCTCTGTAAAAGTGACTGTCACCTTAGTAGTTACCGGTCGCAAAGGTAACGTATGCGGATTTTAATCATCTCTAACTACTATCCGCCCCTCGAAATCGGCGGTTGGGGGCAGCTAACGCGAGATGTTGCCCGCCGCCTGCAAGAGCGCGGTCATCAGGTTCACGTCTTAACCGGCAACCATCGCGCCGGTGAAATCGTATCGCCGGAACCGATGGTGACGCGCGCGCTGCATCTGGAAAGCCTTGATTTGGCCCATTACCGGCCGCGCTACACCCTCCAATACCGCCGCCGCGAGCGTCAAAATCGGCAACTGTTGGAGAATGTTACGGCCGTTTTCACACCCGACATCATTTTCATCAACGGTATGTGGAACTTATCCAAATCAATCGCGCTGCAAGCTGAAAAACTGCGGCCTGGCCGCGTCGTCTACTACATCGCCAGCGACTGGCCTACCGACACGGACGCCCACACCGCTTTTTGGCAGTCGCCCCCGGCCAATCCACGGCTGCGTCTGCCCAAAAGATGGCTTGGCCGCATTGCCCGCAGCCTGTTTTTACCCGTTCCCAACAAGGATAGGTTGGCATTTCCCCATGTTTTATGCGTCAGCGCCTTCATGCAAACATATATGGTTGAAAAAGTCGGGGTTCCGCCCGCCCAAACGAGGGTGGTGCATAATGGCATTGATGTAACCAAGTTCACGCCGAAAAAAAGAAATGAAGAGCAACGGCCGTTACGCCTGCTCTATGCCGGTGGTTTTTGGGAGATAAAAGGGGTGGATACGGCCGTAAAAGCCATCGCCATCCTCGTCAACCGGCAAAACCAAACCGACATCCATCTCACCCTGATCGGTTCCGGCCACCCGGATTACACCCGGCAGTTGCGCGCGCTCATCCAAAAACACCGCCTGGCACAATTCGTAACCTTTGGCGACCGCGTACCACGCCGCCAAATGCCCGATTTACTGCGCCAATTCGATGTCCTGCTGTTTCCTTCCACCGGGCCGGAGGCGCTGGCGCGCATCACCCAGGAAGCGATGGCCGCCGGATTAATCGTCATCGGCACAACCACCGGCGGCACGCCGGAAATTTTACAAGACGGCCAAAATGGATTGACCTTCACCGCCGGAGATGCGGCCATGCTGGCCGGCAAAATCGCACTGCTGCGCCGCGACCCGGCATTAGGGGCGCGTCTCGCCCGCGCCGCCCGCCAAACGGTTGAAGAAAAGTTTACGTTTGAACGGATGGTGGATGAACTGGAAGCATACTTTGAGCGCATATGCGAGTGTGCGAGTGGCGGGTATGCGAGTGGCGAGTGAACGCTCGCATACTCGCTCACTCGCCAACTGGAGTATTCGATTGAGTAAACCAAACATCATCTTGCTTACGATTGACACGCTGCGGGCGGACAGGTTGGGCTGTTATGGCTGCGAACGGCCGTTAACCCCCAATTTAGACCGTCTGGCCCAACAAGGCGTGCGATTCACACAAGCCATCACCGGCGGTTCATGGACGCAGGCCGCCTTTCCGGTGATGATGAGTTCCACCTACGCCTCCATGTATGGGGGATGTTTGGGCGCGCTGGCAGGGGAACGGCCGTCGCCCATCCAAACCATTAGCGACAACGGCTACGCTGCCGCCGGTTTCTCCACCAGCCCCCTTGTCAGCCGCGCCTACGGCTACCATCGCGGCTTCCGGCATTTTGTAGACCTCGTCCCCGATGAAAAAGACCCGCCTTTACGCGGCCGGAAAGGGGGCCAGCGGCTGCTGCGCGCGCCCGCCATTCACGCCATCGCCAAATTTTTCGGCCGGCAAACCCGCCCCGCCAAAATATACGCGACCGCCGCCGAGTTGACCGACACCGCCTGCCGCTGGCTGGACGGCATAGACGCGCCCTTCTTCGCCTGGCTGCATTACATGGATGTCCATTGGCCTTATCATCGGGAAGAACTATTGACCGAACCGGCCGACATCGCTCAGGCGTGGCGCGATTTAGCCCATTTGCACAACGCCAACTGGTACGGCGCCGCCATCACCCCGCAGCAGCGCGACCATTACATCCAATTGTACGAGGACGCCCTGGTCTACGCCGACGCGCAAATCGGGCGGCTGCTGGATTATTTGGAACAATCAGGCAAGCTGGATGATACGATTATTGTGGTTGCCGCAGATCATGGGGAGGAGTTTCTGGAACACGGCCGTTGGGGACATTGGGAAGACAATTTACACGACGAAATCCTCAAAGTGCCTTTAATTTTGCGCCTGCCGGGGCAAAATGAGCCGATAATCGTGGAAAAACAGGTGCGCTTACTTGATTTAATGCCCACGTTGCTGGATTTATGCGGCTGCGACGCGCCTGACGGCCTGGAAGGAACCAGCTTGCGCCCCTTGTGGGAACAAGAATTGTCATTCCTGCGCAGGCAGGAATCCAAGCAAATGGATACCCGCCTGCGCGGGTATGACAGTTTAGTCTCCATCAGCGAAATGTGGCGGGAAGCATGGCACATCATCGCCGTGCGGACGGAATCGTTCAAATATATTTGGGACAGCAAGCAGCCCGACCAACCGCTTCTGTTTGATTTGCAGGCAGACCCTGGCGAGACGCGAAATGTGTTAGCGGATCATGCCGATATTGCCGCCGCGCTTCATGTCCATGTAGACGCCCGGCGACAGCAGATGATGGCGACGAAACCGGAGGAAACGGCCGTTCAACCCGATTTAGGCCCTGACGTAATGGAACGATTGCGCGGGTTAGGGTACGTTGAATGAAAATTCTACACATCGTCAATACCTATGCCCCGGTCGGCGGCATTGAAACCTATATTTTGGATTTACTGCCGCTGCTGGCAAAGCGCGGCCATGAAAACGCGCTCATCTACCGGCAGGCGCACGCCCGCACGCCGCAAACGTTAGATTCATCCATCCACCACGTCCCTGTCACAACCGATCCGGCTGGCGACAGACAGAAAATTGCGGAACTCATTGAACGGGAACGGCCGTCGCTCATCTACCTGCATGATGTCTACGATTCCGGCGTCATGGAATTGGCGGCCCAACTGGCCCCCACAGTGGGCTACGTCCACATCTTCTACCCCGTTTGCCCCGGATTAGGCAAATTGTACAAGCGCGGCGACCAAATTTGCGAACGCGCCTACGGCACGGGCTGCATTCCCCAAATTTACCTGCGCCGCTGCGCCAGCGCCCGCCACCCGCGCAGCGTCGCCCGCATCATGCGTAACACGCGGCGTTATCTGGAAGCGTATCGCAAACTAACCCGCGTCACCGTCGCCAGCCGTTACATGCGCGATTTGATGGTTCAAAACGGCATCGCTGCCGATAAAATTGACGTTTTGCCCTACTTCGTCCCCATTCCTGACAGTTTAGATGATGGTCCGGCGGGGAATTTCGGGAATTCCGATTCCCGATACACCGTCCGGACTGTATCGGGAATTGGAATTCCCGATACCAATTCAAAGGAAAGTTTCGGGAATTCCAATTCCCGAAGCAACATTTTATTTGCCGGACGGCTGGAATATGAGAAAGGAGCGCCGTACTTGCTGCGAGCGGCCCGCCGTATCAACGCGCCATTTACGCTGCAAATTGCCGGCGACGGCAGCTTACGTTCGGATTACATGGCGCTGGCGCAAGAATTGGGCATTGCCGACCGGGTAACATTCACGCAATGGCTCGCGCCCGATGAATTACAGGCGGCCTATCGGCGCAGCGTGGTGACGGTTATGCCCACGATTATGGCCGAACCGTTTGGAAAAGTAGGGGTAGAGGCGATGGCAAACGGCCGTCCCGTCGTCGCTTTCAATGTGGGCGGCATTCCCGATTGGCTGATAGACGGG
>JANTHP010000159.1 GCA_024762395.1 Anaerolineae bacterium
AATAAACGCCCACTCGTTAAAACCGGCGCTGTCCCGCAGGGTGAAGCCATGCAAAAAATCGGCCTGGTACAAGGCGATTCCTTTTTCGACCTTCACCAGGTGGTCTTTTACCAGCCCATTTTCCCCCGCCAAAGCTGGAGCCAGTAAGCGGCGCATCTCGTGGACGTCCACGCCCCAATCAGCCTGGTCGCTCAGGCCAATATGCCGCCGGTCAACCAGGAGGAACTCGCCGCCTATTTCCTTTTTAAGGGTGGAGAGGGTGTAACGCAGCGCCCCCCGCGCCCGCTTGTTATCCGACTCCGGCCACAGCAGCACGGCTAATTCGGCCCGTTCATGCCGCATCCCGGAGACGGCCAGGTAGGCCAGCAGGGCGATGGCTTTGGCGGAACTAAAGGTGCAGGGACGGCCGTTTAGTGCAATTTGCGGCGATCCCATTAAGGAGATGGTCAATGTGTCGGGCATGATTTCAAAATCGGGTCTAAAACTGCTGGATAGCGATTTTCATTGTACCAAATAAGGGGAATTTTGAGCAAAATCCATTTCCTAACGATTTCCTAACGCCTGGTTTGTACCCTGTGGCTGCGTTTTCTCTTTTATTTTGGCTGGCACAGGAGAACATCAGCTTAAACGGCGACGGCCGTTTACCCGTAACGAAATGGCAACAATTGTTGCTGCCTACAGGTAGCGCTGCCCCTGTGTCCGACCCTATTTTCCCGGAAACCTCAAAGTTGTGAGGGGGCGTTTCCGGGAATCTTTGAACCATAGGAGATTCATGATGTACGCAAGAGTGATAAACATTTATATAAAACCCGGCTCAATGGATGAAGGAATCAATATCTACGAAAACGCCATCGTACCGGCCATGCGCCAACAGCCAGGATTCAAAGGAACGACATTGCTGACGAATAGAGATGCGAATACGGGCATTTCCATTTCTTTGTGGGAAACAGAGGCGGACATGCAGGGGGGAGAAGCCAGTGGCTATCTTCAGGAGCAATTAGGCAAAGCGGCTAAACTCTTCTCCGCGCCGCCGACCAACGAGCATTATGAAGTGGATGTGCAGGCGTAAAGTAGTTTGCTGGTTGCTGATGGTTTGTGATAGTCGCCGGTAACCGGCCATGATTTTTTCAAGGAGAAGCAAACATGCGCGTACTTGTTACGGGAGCCAATGGACATGTTGGCGCAAATATCTCACGTAGTTTATTGAAACGAGGACATGAGGTTGTGCCCTTCGTCCGTACTACATCTGACTTGAGAGGTCTCGCCCCTTTAAACCTGACTTACGTCTATGGCGATGTGCTGGATGAGCGTTCCCTGTTGGCCGCCGCTAAAGATTGCGATGTCATTATTCACACGGCGGCCGTTTACCGGTATTGGGCCAAAAACCCTGATGACATCATGAAACCGGCGCTGGTGGGCGCCCGCAACATGTTCAACGCCGCCAAAGAAGCGGGCGTGAAGCGCGTCGTTTATACCAGTTCGGTTTGGGCTGTCGGCCTCAGCAAAGACCCGAATGTGCTGCTCACCCCAGAAGATTGGAACGATGATTCCCAAAACCCTTATGCCATAGCGAAGACACAGGCTGAGCAGGAAGCGTGGCGGCTGTCTGACGAGTTTGGCATTCCTATGATTTCAATTTGCCCCAACGGCGTGTTCGGGCCATATGACTACCGCCCTACGCCTTCCTCAATTTTGCTTAGAGACCTCGTCAATGGCACGCAAATGACATTGAATGCCGGAATTGCTTTTGTTGATGCCCGCGACGTAGGTGAAATTCATGCTATGGCCGTGACAGAGGGGGAACCCGGCAAACGGTATATCGTTTCCGGGGAAAACATGCTCCTGCGTGATCTGGGGCAGCTCATAGAGAAGCAAACTGGATATACGCTGCGCCATGTCGGTCTGGGTCGTACATCATTTTCCCTCATGGCCGGCATGATGGAATTGGCCGCCAAAGTCACGAATACAGAACCCGCTTTAACGCGCGATTTCGTCCACGACTTGGTAGAACGATATATGTATACCGATTGTCAAGAGACATGGGACACATTTGCCTACCAGCCGCGAAAACCTGAAGTGATGGTGTCTGACGCCATTCGCTGGCTGCTTTATATTGGAGAAATCAAGGCAGACAGAGCCGCGCAGTTGGCGGATAAGTTTCCGCCTGACCCGGAATGGGGTGCAGCTCAAATTTTGCCGCACCATTGATGCGTTCGCTGAAATAAGCAGCGCATTATCACAAATCACCGTGAATTTTGGTCAAGTATAAACCTGTGAAACCTGCGGTTTTTCAGAAACGTCATTTATAGTTTTTATAAGGAGAAAATAATTATGTCAACAATTACTACCGGAACCGTTCATCATATGACTCTCACTGTCAGCGACGTGGCTCGGTCGCAGGCGTTTTACACGGAGCTGCTGGGCTTTGAGCATTTAACCGATTTCGGGCCGCGCGCCTTGCTTTCCAACGGCAGCCTGATTTTGGCTCTGACGCCGCCGCCGGATCCGGCGCAGGCCCTTGCGGACGACCGCTTCAATGAGAACCGCATCGGCCTGGATCACGTCAGTTTTGGCGTGGGCAGCCGGGCTGACCTGGAGGCCGCCATTGCGCTGCTGGACGAGCATCATGTTTCGCACGGCGAGATTAATGACCTGGCTCCCTTCCAGATTTACGTTTTGGCATTCCGCGACCCGGATAATATCCAGGTTGAGCTGACTGCGCCGTATGGGTAGCTGTCTATACAGGAATGAAGACAAAGCAGCTGGGTAGTTACAAAAATTCAAAAATGGAAAATCAACTTAAAAACAGGTTTCATTTCAAAGTAGGCACGTTTGACTGTTTGGTCATCAATGACGGCAGCATTGTGGGCACGGCCGAGATGCTGTTTGTCAACGCGCCCGCTTCCGAATTGGGGCAAACAATTCGCGCTCACGGCCTGAAACCGGATCATCTGCCCTCGACGTGGAGCTGTTTGCTGGTCAAAACGGCTGACCATTTGGCGCTGATCGACACAGGGCTGGGTAGTGGGCAATCTGCGGGGGGCAACTTAATGCCCATTCTGGCTGATGAAGGCGTGGCTCCTACAGATATCGACACGGTTATTTTGACCCACGGCCATCCCGACCACATTGGGGGCGGGGTCACCGAAAGTGGTGAGCCAGCCTTTCCACAGGCCACCTATTTCATGGGCAAAGATGAATGGCTGTACTGGACTTCGGAAGAAACGCTGGCACAGGAAAGTGAGTGGATGGCTGATTTTGCGCGGCGGAAGTTGGGGCCGTTAACGGCCGTTCTACAAACCGTCGCGGATGGGCAAGAAATCGTCCCCGGCATTCGCGCCGTCTCCGCACCTGGCCACACGGTGGGGCAAACGGCCGTCCACATGGCCTCAGACGGCGAACAGCTGCTTTTTATGGCTGACGTGGCCTTGCATCCCATCCATGTCGAGCACCCCGGTTGGGTCAGCCAGATGGATGCCAACCCCGCGCAGACGGTGCAAACTCGCCACAAACTGTTCCAGTGGGCGGTTGACCATGACGCTTTGGTGTTGGCCTATCACTTTCCCCCATTTCCCAGCTTGGGACGTATTATTGCTAATGGAGATGGGTGGGAATGGCAGGTGATTGACTAATTAAGCCGAAATAAGTCTTGCGTACCTTGCGGCAAAAACACTCCTGTGACGCGATTGAAAAGTACGCAGCATTTTCTTCGAGTTAATTAGTGAATGAGGGTGTGGGAAACGGCCGTTGCCTCCCACCATTTCTAACAACCATCAGCAAGTAGAGAAAGACAAGAAGAGAAAAAGATAGAGCGAAGCATAGTGACAAACTGTTTTGTAAAGGAATTTTCACATGAAAAAATATCACTTATCTTTCTTATTTGTTCTCATCATTTTTGCAAACACGGCTTGTGACGCAGCCAATGCACCACGACCAAAATTCGAGCTGTATTCACAAAATTTTAATGGTGGCAACCCCGAAATCTGGGTCACCATTAGTCCTAACGGCCAAACATTACAGGATATCCGTATTGAATGGGGCAGAAATTCAGTAGAAACTCAGCCCCCAGTGCTATATTCAACCAGTGGGCTAAATGAACTTGAGACAGCCATATTTATTGACGCCAGCAATAACAATATCATCAATCAGCCGATCCAGGATTTTACAGAACCGTTTCGACTCTATGTGAAGTTTGGCTTTACGGATCTGATGGATGAGGATGAAGTGCTTGTTTACAAAGTTCGAACAACGCATCAAATCCAGAATGATCAGGGAGAGAATGATATTCTCTACACGTGGAGTGAGCAATTTACTATCGACCATGAAACGTTTTCGGTTGGTGGTGGGAATGGAAACGGGGGTGGCAT
The DNA here is from genome assembly GCA_024762395.1 of Anaerolineae bacterium. Lineage (GTDB taxonomy): Bacteria > Chloroflexota > Anaerolineae > Promineifilales > Promineifilaceae > JACKCC01. The sequence continues at coordinate 4,368 of JANTHP010000159.1, forward strand.
CATATTAGGTGAGACTTGCTTAGACCCAATCCCAATTCCCACCGTTATCGAGCCCCAAAATGATGCAACTTGTGTCGGAGATGTTGGCCCTGCAAACGACAACCCGGTAACTGTTTCCTTACGCTGGGAAGCTGTCGAAGGGATCGCCCAGCATGAGCAGGCGTATCAAGTTGAAATCCGCACATCGGAAAACATACTAAGCTGTGCAGGAGAATGGCAAGAAGGTGAACCGAATTTCTATGATTCCGAATCCGATTGCTCGATCTCCGACACAAACACAAACCTCTGGTCACAAAACTTTCCAACAAACACGAAGTATTGGTGGCGCGTGCGGGCTAGTTGTTTGCAAGAAGGGGGAGAGCTGATTCTAGGTGAATTTCCAGATGAGTGGCAGACATTTACAACGGCTTATCAGAGTTGCCAGAATCAATAAGCGGAAACGACGAACTTGGCTTATACATAACAAGGAGATTTAATATGCATAAACAAACTGACTTGCGTAGACAGTCAAAGCTGTATCGGAAACAGTCGCTGCAAAATTTTGAAAGAGGGGTTCAAGCAGTGTTTGTACTCCAAAACAGGACAAAGACTGAGTCAAGGCGATTATTCAAGCGCCTGACTGTCAACTTGACGACATTAACGTATTTGCATTCATTGGCCGTTGACACACTATCAAATAATCCCCATGCTGCGACTCAACTGCGGCAAACACTGAATGATATAGGCAGACGGTTTCCGAAATATCATGGCAGCAGTCGCGTGTTAATGGATCGCGCCAACTTCAACCCGCATGACAACCCAGGTGAATGGTTTGACGACATGGGCAGGCCGCCATCTTATCCCAGATGTGGGGGAATTATCACATATGAAGGTATGGCTGAAATCTATATCGGCACCCGGTTTGCATATCGTTCACAGCCTGTGGAATTTAGAAAAGCAATAGATGTTATTGCCGGTTTGAGCCAGGGACATGGACATTTAGAAGTTGCACATAGACGCTTTGCCCATGAGGGTGAAACAGGTTTAGAGCGACATATTGGGGCAGAAATAGTGACTAGAAACCCTTTCTATGATTTTGGTGTGGATGTCTACGATACCATTCCTGAGGAAGTCCTTTATCCATCAGGCGATATTTGCGAACAGACACGAATTATGTGTGAAGGCATCCTGCTTGATGCACTGACAAATACGATACCACCCAGTCCAGCCACAACCTCCACCTGGGCTGACAACATCACCAAACTTGAATTCCCTCAAGGAAAATGTACCGGTGACCAGATGATCATTCATGGTCAAGATTTTGGAAACACCCAGCCGACAGGTGTCGATTTGGTTATGTATATAAACTGCCGCTGTGCGGTTGTTGATATCGAGCCGCACAATTGGCATGATACCCAAATAACCGTTACCCTGCCGCGAGGTGTCACGCAAGGTCCCGTAGGATTTCACAATTCAGCCGGATTGACTGCCTACAACCAATGGGTTGCTGACGTTAATCAGAGTACGCAAACAATCGCCTCTGCCTCGCAATGCCTTGGTTCCCCTCTGGATATGCCACGCCTTCCTGAGGCAGTAGATTCCATATGCCCGCCTAGAACAAGATTCAACATAGCAAAGGTTGGAAAACCCTGTATCCGCTCCTTTAAAGTAAAGATCAATGATAAACTCCAAAGCAAAAACATTGTAGACCCAACCGACGATTTAACGCTTATCTGGGATGTTGTCAATGGCGATGACATCACGCTGAAACGAGTATCTTCAACCGGCCCAAAGTTTAATGGCGAGACAACAATAGATGTTTCGGCTAGCTCAGAATTTAATCTTGGGTCACCCAGCCACCATAAACCTGAGCTGTTTGAATATCAAATTTGTGCCAAAAACGACTGTGGCGAAGTTACCAAAACGTTAAAAATCTATGGTTCCAAACGTCCTGGCCTGACAATAGACATGATTGAAGTGACGCAAGGTGTACAATCACTCGACCACAGTGTGCTGCTAGTAGCCAATAAACCAACGTTAGTTCGTGTTTTTGCCGATCACAATGTTGACGATTTTGACACCGGTTCGGGTGCGGATATTGTGCCTGAGGTACACGGCCGTATTCAACTGCATTTAGAGAACGGCAATACTTCTATATGGCTTGCCCCGATTAATAATGCCACTGCGGAACCTCCAAACCTGCCAGAGTCAAGTGCCACTGCCAAAATCGACTTACCAGCAGCAGCAAACCGCCGGAGAGACAGAACAAATGACACGCTCAACTTTATTATCCCAGCCAACCTGTGTGAGGGGACAATTCGCATTGAGGTTGAAATCTTCGTTGATAACTATGCTAGCGTTGTTGAGGGGGAAATGAGGGGTTTTTCAGAACGAGTAAGTTTTATTTCTGACGACGAGTATAATTTCCTGGAGAGCAAACCAATTGAAATCAAATACATACCCGTAGAGGTTACCGGCCCAAGCGATACAATTGAAATTGCTGAAGACATAAGCAACCCGCCATCCAAAGAAGAATGTGAAAAACTTATTCGAGAAGCCCTGCAATTTTTACCCACAACTGCCAGTTCAATATCAAAGCTAGAGCAAACTGTAGAAATATCTATAGGAACAGAAATCAATATTTCAGTTGATACGCCGCTCGGTCCTGTATCGATCCCTTATAAAAGAGACTCATTAGACTTTGATATTGTGGCGACGCTCACGCTGGAATGGTTTCGCGCAAAACACCTTGCGGATATGGATGGCGCCTATTGGGTGTTGATGGTGCCAACGACCGGACCTTGGGGTCGCGCCAATTGGGTACCAAGCTTCGAATGCCTGGTAAGTATGGGCTGGCACGAAGATTATAACGACAGATGGCCTTCATGGTCTTCACCAGCTGCCCATGTAGCGCATGAATTGGCACATTGCTTAAATCAGTATCACCTTACAGTTTGCGACGCGGCCGATTTTCCACCAGCGCCCAATGGTGAATCTGATCCGGCAAGTTGGCCCAATGGTGGCCAAATTTTAAACAACGGTGATGATTCTAATGATGATGTTGTACCTTTTAACATTATTCAGAACAGCGTTGTCAGCAATATCGAAGAGGGTGTGGTTTGGGATTTGATGACATACTGCGTCCCTAAATGGACTTCTCCCAGACGGTGGCAATGGCTCTTTGATTATATTGTTTCAAGCCAGTGAGAGGAAATAAGCTCAAATCCTATGATGTTAAGCAATCATTTTTAACCGCGAGAAAAACAAGAGAAATCTGATGCACAAAAACTGGAAATGTTCGAACTGCCAAGAGCTTAATCCACCCCGACGAGATGAATGCTGGCATTGTGGTAACGGCCGTTCCATCTCCACAGTCCAACACACCAGTAAAATCTGGTCACATTTGCTGCAAATCTCCAAAATCCTAGGAGTTGTCAGTGCCATAGGGATAATCGTCAGCCTTTTCTTACCCTGGGTTATCCGTCGCCCACTCGATGGCCCCCTGGAGATTTATGCGGGATATGCGACGATTTATGGGTGGATAACGGCCGTTATTGGCCTAATCCTACTCTTTTTTATGGTTAAACCTGATCTGAGAAAAGCTTGGTACATTTTTGCCATCATTTTGGCAATTACCGCCTACTTTGTATCATGGGTCCCCGTTCAAATGAGTCAGGTGTTTGATGTAGTCACAGCAAAATTAGGTGGTTTGGATACGGAAACATCTGTCAGCATCGCTGGTATTGGTGTTTCTGTCGTCAATGTGGCAGTCGGAGTGGTTATATTGGCCGCCTTAGCTCAATTTTTTCGTCCGGCAAAGCTTAACTTTTCCCGCAGCTAGCTGATGATAAAAAAGGGTCATTTTGTTTTAAAAGCAAAAAACCAAACTGGGTTTGAGAGGAATTACGTGAACGATTCTCTGCAAAACGGCCGTACCCTAACCTATCCCTTCCCCTCATTCAAAATCGGCACGGCCGTTACCCCCGACGACGATCCCACCGGCTGCACCGTCTTTGTCTTCCCGGAGCGGGTGCTGGCTGCCTGCGACGTGCGCGGCGGCGACCCTGGCGTCAGCGAATACCAGTACAGCCATTATGACGCCATCTGCTTTGCCGGCGGCTCTCTGCGCGGCCTGGAAGTGGTCGGCGGCGTGCGGGCGGCGCTGATGGCCGAGTACGGTATGGATCGTGACCTGGTGTCTGGGGCGGTTGTCAATGACGGCCGTAATCGGCCCAATGTGCGCTATCCTGACAAACAGTTGGGGCTGGCCGCCTATCACGCCGCGCAAACGAACTGTTTTCCGTTGGGGGCAGTAGGTGCGGGGCGCAATGTGTGGGTAGGCGGCGGGCGCGGGCGCGGCGTGGGGCAGCCGGAACAGGCGGGACAAGGCGGCGCCTTTGCCCGGTTTGGGGCGGTCAAGATTGCCGTGTTCACCGTCGTGAACGCCCTGGGGGCGATTGTCAATCGCGAGGGCGACCTGGTGTGCGGTAATGTTGATCCGGCGAGCGGGCAGCGGGTCTCCTATCTGGCCGGATTGGATCAGGTATTGTCGGGGGTGGAAACGGCCGTGCCTGTTCAGGGCAACACCACGCTCACCCTCGTCGTCACCAACCAGACCTTGTCCGGCGGGGCATTGCGGCAAGTTGCCCGCCAGGTACACAGCTCCATGGCCAGAGCCATCCAACCCTTCCACACCATTTATGATGGCGACGTGCTGTACATGGTCACCACTAATGAGGTAGCAGATGAGCGGATTGATCCGGTCACTTTGGGATTATTGGCCTCCGAAGCTGCCTGGGATGCAGTTCTCAATGGTTTGGGTTGAAGGGTGTGACCATATGAATTTGGTGAAAAGTAGAGAGCGAGAAGGGTGACGGCCGTTTCCCCTTCTTAGCCCATTCCCGCCACCAACCGCCAGATTTGAGCGACAAAGAAAGTGATGACAAACCCCATCGCCACCGGCAGCAGTGAGGCAACGGCCGTCCATTTTTTACTCCCCGTTTCCTTGTAAATCGTATAAATCGTCGTACTGCACGGGTTGTGGATGAGCGAGAAGAGCATGAGGTTAACGGCCGTCAACAGCGTCCAGCCGCCCGCATGAAATAAAGCCAGCGTATCTGCCTGCGAATCCAGCTCAAACATCACCCCCGCGCCTGCGCCGCCGGCTGCGCCCGTCACCAACACCGTCAGCATCAAAATCGTCGGAATCACGATTTCATTGGCCGGGATGGCCACGATGTAAGCCACCAAAATCACGCCGTTCAGGCCAATCAACAAGCCCAAGGGATTCAGGAAGTTAATCAAATACTCGGCAATACTGACGCCGCCAATCGTGACGTTGGCCGCCAGCCAGATGACCGCCCCGGCGGGCATGGCAAAGACGATGGCCCGCCACAACACAATCAAGGTGCGGTCAATGATGGAAGTGTAAATGGTCTGCAAGATGCGCGGCGGCCGGTACGGCGGCAGTTCCAGGCTGAACGTAGAAACCTCGCCTTTGAGCAGGGTGCGCGACAGCCCCCAGGAGACGGCAAAGGTGAAGAAAACGCCCAGCAGCGCAATCGCCACCACCGCCAGCGCCGAAATGAGGCCGCCCAGGTAAGCCGGAACCAGCCCGCCGATGAAAATAGTGGCGATGAGGATTTGGGTGGGCCAACGGCCGTTACACAAGGCAAAATTATTCGTAATAATCGCAATCAACCGTTCCCGCGGACTGTCAATCACTCGTGTCGCCACGACGCCGGCCGCATTACAGCCAAAGCCCATCATCATACTCAGCGACTGCTTGCCATGCGCCCCCGCTTTCTTAAACGCATTGTCCAGATTAAAGGCCACGCGCGGCAAATAGCCAAAATCCTCCAGCAGCGTAAACAGCGGGAAGAAAATCGCCATCGGCGGCAGCATCACGCTGATCACCCAGGCCGTCGCCAGGTACATGCCGTCAATCAAAAAGCCGTCCAGCCACCAGGGCATACCAATCGCCGCCGCCCCCGCCTTCAACCAGGGATGGATGGTGTCCAAAAGAACCGTCGCCAACATTTGCGATGGCACGTTAGCTCCGGAAATCGTCAGCCAAAAGAC
>JANTHP010000160.1 GCA_024762395.1 Anaerolineae bacterium
TGGGGAGGCGTTACCAGGGCGGTAAATGATGAATTCATAAGGGGGTCCATTCGATTTTGTGTTAGGGATAGGAGTCAGATGTTGGCGTTGGGGCCGGGTAGCCGTCTCCGTCTCCGGGGGTGGACGTAGGGCCGGGCGTAGAGGTGACGAACGGCGGCTGCGTTGCTGTCGGTGTGTTTGTGACGCCGGCGCCGGGGGTTGGCGTACCGGTTGGCGTATAAGTGGGCGTTCCCGGCCCGGTTGTGGGGATGGGCGTAAACGTGGCCGTCGGCGTTCCCGGCGCGCCGGGCGTGTTGGTGGGGCCGCCAACCATCGTCGGAATTGGCGTTGCCGTTGCGCCGGGCGGAGGCGTTACGATTGCCGCTGGCGTAATGGTGGGGGTGATCATGGCGTAGGGAGGCAGTGTGGGGGTGGGAACGGCCGTGCCCTGACCATCCGGCGCTGTCGTTGGCGTAAAAACAGGTTCGCCTGGTAAAGGCGGGGTCGTTGGTAAACCCTCCGCAGGCCCTGGTCCCGCATCAAAACCCGGCAGCGGATTGGGTTGAATAATCCGTTCAACCTGTAAATACCAAACCTGATCGCGCGCCGATCCCTTGCCGCAGCCAAAAGGGCCGTCATAAAAAATCCAGACACCTTCCACCGTCAATGTGGCGCCGTTGGGGACCAGTGCCAAAATTTCCTCAAACCCAATTGCATTGAGCTGCAAATCGCCGCTGATAAGCCCCCAACGAATATCCGGCCCGCTGAAACTGAAGCAGTCCGGCTCTGGCAGCGGCGTGTATTGGCCGGTGATGCGGATGCGCTGGTCTCGAAAGGAGACAGGATCGGCGTTTAGCTGTTCGAAGGTGACGATGATGGGTTGGCTGTTGACATTTACAGCGCCGGGGGTGGATGTTGCGCGGAACGGCTTGAGCGGACGGCTGCTGCCTCGGAAGATGAGCCAGCCCATCACCGCCAAAGCGATAAAAACGCCAATGATTACTCCCAGAGGGGAAATGCGGCGATTTTGGGGTTTTTCCACGTAAACAGTCATCGTAAATTAACTTTCGGCAGTTGTGTGCCGCGATGGTGTACCCACCATTCTACAATCAAAATTAGTAAAGCCAGTCCTAATAACCAGGGCCAAAATTCGCGTTGGCCTATGTCGCCATCGCTTGTTGTGGTAACGGCCGTTTGCCCGATTTGTACCGTTTCTGTGGGCTGAATGTCCGATTCGGCGGGGCTGAACAGGTTGACGGCGAAACTGCCCGCCGCTCTGTCGCCATCCTTGTCGCGCAGCGTGACCTGATACAGGCCTAACTGGTCGGTCTCGGTAAAAATGAGGGCGTCTTCGCCCACATCGGCCGTCCAGGTGGCGCCGTCCGGTTTTTGGATGATGACGGCCGTTGTCGCCGCTCCCGGCGCAATCGTCACCGGGCTGCCCGGTTGTAAACCGGATGGCGCATCAAAAGCGCGTCCGGGGCTGAGCCAGTCTGTAATGTTAGCCATTAAAATGGGAAATGCAATTTGCAGCGGCAAATCGGAATCGCGCAAATCGAATGTGAGGATGGCGACGCGGCGGCCGTTTCGCTCGCCGGTGAGGATGAGCGGCCCGCCGTCTGCCTCTACCAGCCGCTGCGCCCAGGGGGCGGATACGGCCTGCGCCTGCCGGATGTGGACGTTGCGCCAATCCACGAATTGCAGCAGCGGCGAATCGGCTAGACGGGTGGCGACGGTGTTGGAGAAGGTTCCGGTGACGGCGAGCAGGGCGTTTTCGGAGCTGGCGGCGGCGGCATCCGGCTGGGGGTTGATGATGAGGATGTCGGCAGCGGGCGCGGGGTCGGGAACGGGGACGCTGTCGAAAATGACTAAATCGAAATCGCCATCCGACAAATTTACGCCGGGGGCGGCCTTGAATGTTTCGATGCCAGGCAGGACGGCGTAGATTTGTTCTAAAAAGAGGTTGCCGTTGCTGACGAGGAGGGCGCGGTTGCTGATGCCGCCTTCGTGGACGGCCCAGGCGTCGTCGTCGAGGAGGAGGTTGTCGTTGGTTTGTTCGCTGAGATGGGCGCGGATGACGGCCGTTCCTTGCGGCAGTTCCCAGGTGAGATTGGTCGCGCTCTGGGCCGGAACCGTAATGCGACGCGAATCGAACAAAACCCCGTCCAGCGAGAGCGAAAACAATGCTTGCTGCTCTCCCAGCCCCTCGTTGGCGACGCTGGCGAACAGTTGGATGCCGCTTTCGGAATTGCGGGTTGCCAATGCGGTCAGCGCCAGGTTTTCGCCGCTGGCGCCGATGGGGATGTAGATGGTTTCGGCGGGCATGGGGGGGAGGTCGTCGGGCAGGCCGCCGTCGGAAATGAGGATGATACGGCCGTTGCGGAATCCTTGCGCGGCTCCGGCGGCTAATGCAAAAGCAGCCTGCCAATCGGCGGGGGATGGATCAGGCGCGGCATTGTCCAGAGCGCGGCGCAAGATGGTCTTGTCGCCCGTCGCCGAGGCTAAAACGACGGGCGTCTGGCCTGCCTTGATGAGGGTCATCCGGCTGTTTCCGCTCAAATCGCCAATCAACCGGGCGGCTTCGGCTTTGGCGGCGTCGAAGCGGGTGGGTTCCACGTCGGCTGCCTGCATGGAGGCGGAGGCGTCGAGCAAGATTACGACGCTGCCGCTGACGACGGTGGGGATGGGGATGAACGGCCGTGCCAGCGCCAACACTAACGCCAACAAAATCAGCAGTTGCAAAAACAGCAGCAAATTCCGCCGCAGCTTTTGCCAGGGTGCGTTCGCCTCCCGGTCGCGCAGCAGCTTTTGCCACAGCAGCGTACTGCTAACAAACACCTCCCGCCGCCGCAGCCGCAGCATGTACAGCAAGATGATGGGAACGGCCAGCAAGCCAAGTAGGAGGAATAGCGGAGTTAGAAAGGACAAATTTATTTGAACCTGCTAATGAATTTCTGGCGGATGTTCGTTAACCATGCATAAAATGCGCCGTAAATTAACGATGCCGACTCTGTTCAAATGTAACGTGGCAATCGTTGCCCGTCCAGTCGGCGTAAGTCCAACTAAATGGATTAATTCTTTATCCCAGGCAAAGTGGTCTTTCCAATTTTGTCGGCGCGGGTGATAGAGAGGGACGATACGACCAGTAACCGGATCGAACGCCTCCGCTTTAGCATATTTATGATTGTTGCATCCCTGGCAAGAAAGCGCGAGATTATCTAACGTGGTCGCGCCGCCTGCCGTATGGGGAATAATATGATCGATTGAGAAGGAATCTGGCGAAAAGCGAGACTGGCTTAAACAATACTCGCAACATTCTTTGGCGCGGGCGATGACTTGTTCTCGCTGCTCTTTTGTAGGGCGAAGATTACTCATGATCTAGAGGATAAATCCCCAACTTATCCATTACTTTTCGCAAGGGCTGTTGCCATAATTGAGCTAATTCCACAAGGTAGCCCATACGCTCGGCGTTCATTTCCTCTAACTGATTGGAAAAATGGATGAGCATTTTGTGTTCATCCGGCGTTAATGTTCCGTTGCGACGCTTGGCTACAAGTTGTTTGTACGGATCCCAAATGGTTTTAGGAAGTCCTTGATTGATTTTCTGGAGCAATTCTGATTCTTTTTTAGATAGGTGAGGCGTTTTGCGTTGGGCGTAGAATAAGGAAACTTGCTGCGAAAAAGTTTCTAAATCGCGTAAACTCAGACGCTGTACGCTGATGAATAGTTCTTGCATAGCAGAGGGTGGACTCGTTTGTGGTGGAGACATGATAGAATTCCTTGCATCAACTAATTTCTAATGCTTCTATTTTACCATACCTTTAACGCGCAATGTTTGCATGACCGCCACTGTATAGATACAAATGAAATACGCTCTAATGGATTTTCGGCGGATGTTTGCCAATGGCGTGTAAGGCGTATCGCAAATTGATAAGCTCTGATCGGTTTAGTTTCAGGGCGGCAATGGTTGCTCTGCCAATTGCCGTTAAGCCAACAATCCGTAACGAATTTTCGCTCCAAATGAAATGTTTATGCCAATCGTCTTGACGAGGATGAAACAAACGGACAACATTTTTTGTGAGCGGGTCTTCCCACTCTATGCGTGTGTATTTGTGCCCGTTGCATCCGGCGCAGGATAATGCCAGATTATCAACGGTTGTTAATCCTTCTTTGGCGCGGGGAATGATATGTTCTACGGCATAAGGAGCGGTGGAAAAAAGAGAAGGAGTTTGGCAGTATTCGCAACGGCCGTTTGCTTTAGCTATGATTTGAGCGCGTTGCTGTACCGTTACGCGGACATCAGACATCATCAGGTTGAAAGATTTCCAACTCGCTCATCAAAGCGTCAACAGATACGCCGCGCAATTCAGCCAATTCAGCCAGATACCAGATGCGTTCGGCATCTTTGTTCTCGATCAAACTTACCAACTGTAAGAATTCTGCCCGTTCATCGTCTTCCAGCGTGTCGCGCCGCTGATAAAGTTCATCAAACCGTTTGCGGGCAGTTTCGGGAATATCTTCATTGATTTTGAGTAATAATCCCGCTTCTGTTTCTTGTTTCATTTGCTCCCGATCTGAAACGGATAAGTTTGTTGACGCGAGGCGATCAGTCAGGGGAGATTGTTCGGGTTTGATGATGACGCCAGTTTTCGTAAGCTCCAAAACAATTTTGTCTTTTGTTTTGACGCCTAACGCATCCAGTGCTTTTTTAGGCAGTTTGATGCGTCTGGATTGATCAATTGTGACGGTTTGCGTAAACATAATGACCTCATATGGTAGCGGCTAACGCTCTCTATGGTTATTTTACCATACCTTTAACGCGCAATGTTTGCATGACCAGCCGCTCCCAGGGCTGGTCGGTGACGACGGGGATGTAGTGGACGCCGCGCCCGGCGCAGTACCCGGCGATTCCGGTTTGCCAGTCGCGCAGCCGTTCCTGGTATTGGTTTAGCGTCGTCGGGTCGAGGGTGATTTCGGCGTCTTGACCGGTTTCGATGTCTACCAGCTTCAAATCGCCGCTGACGGGCGGATCAATTTCATCGGGGCTGAGTAGGTGGATAAGGCCGATTTCGTAGCCGCGCGATTGCAGGGCGTTAAGGCCGTCCTGGTAGCCGTTGGGGGAAAGTAAATCGCTGATGAGGAGGAGCAGGCCGGGGCGACGGCCGTACAACGCATAATTCCGCAGTGACAAATTCAAATCCGTAATGCCCCCGCCGCTGCCTGTCTCCAAAAATTGCAGCAGTCGCAGCGAATTTTGCTGGTTGCGATGCGGCCCCCAATGCCGGTCGCCGTTGCTTTGCAACAGCGACACGGTGAGCAAATCGCCCGATGTCAAACTAATATGCCCCAACGCTCCCGCCAACAGCAGCGCATAGCGCAGTTTGTTTGTTAACGGATTACGGATTACGGATGACGGATTACCGTTTTCTTCCGGCCAGTTCATGCTGGCGCTGGCGTCTACCAGCAAATGCACGGCTAAATCTTCTTCTTCTTCGAGGAGTTTGATGAACGGCCGTTCCAACCGCGCGTACACATTCCAATCCAGCCGCCGCAAATCGTCCCCTTTGGTGTAGTTACGATAATCGGCGAATTCGATGGACGTGCCCCGCTTGCGGCTGCGCCGGTCGCCTTTCATCACGCCCACGCGCACGCGCTCGGCGATGAGGGTGAGCTGCTCTAGTTTGCGGAGGGTGGATTCGTTGAAGAGGTTCATGGGGATTGGAGACTGGAGACTGGTGGTAGTCTCTAATCTCTAGTCTCTAATCTCTCCAAACTTAGATTGGTTAATAGTAGCAGTTGGAAGAGACGGCCGTTCAACCCAATCTTCACCGCTTCCGGCACAGCGTCATCGTGGATGGGAGCCAACAAGTTGTCAATAAGTTGGCGACGGACTGCAGGGCTGAGTTCCGATTGAGTCTTGACTGAAAGCTGCCACAAGGCATCGTAAAGAAACCAGGCGGCCGATTGGTAAACGGTGGCCATCTCGGCCCGAAACGCTTTGATGTACTGGCGCGAGGCCATCACCATCAGCCCTTCGCTAATGCTCCCGGCCAGAAATTTTTTCCACATCTCCGCGCCGCTGTCGGACTGGATGACGTTTTCCAGCGCCACGCCGCCGACGGCCCCAATGTCCATCAACGAGGCGATTTTGCTGTACTCATGGGCGTCGGCGCTGGCGCTCAGGTGGCTTAAGAAGTCGAAAAAGTGGTCTAAAATGTCCTGAATTGGACTGTCAGCGGTTAAACCGATGGCGAACAAATCGCCGCGCAATTGCCATAGGGTATCGGGGCTGGGATGGGTGAGGACGGCCGTTAGACTTGTTTGTATATCCATAAGAATACCTGGAAAAATATCGCCTATTCAGCTTTTTCCCTTCGTTCTCAAAGAGAGAAGCGTGTTAAATAATCGTCTAAAAATAGATTCGCCCAAAGTTTAACTTCTCCGAGAAGTTGATTTTCTAAAACTGGAAGTGATTTATGGATGTTTATTAAGCAGCCGGATAATCGAACGGATCGATCCGTTTTATAAATGGAAGACGGTCAAACTCTTTATCTGCGCTGATGAGGTGTGAGATGTCATTGTTTTGCATAACGGCCGTGTGAATGACATCGCGCGGTTTAATACCGATGGCGTGATATTGGCTGAAAACTTCAACAGCTTTCTTCGTATCATCAGATGTGACAGGTAAAATTGCGAGAGGGTATTGAAAAATTGTTTGGCAAAGATGGATACCTTTTTCTGTTAGATGAATGCGACTGTACCGGTACAGAAGTTCTTGTATAATTTCGGCATTGATAACGGCCGTTAACTTACCCGCTTCCCCATCTGATAAAATGTGCAAACAAGGCGCTTTGTAAGCATGTTCAGTTCCCGCGGCATACATAAAGACGTTTACATCCAGAAATATGGGCGCAGCCATTATGCAATACGTCCTTCTTCAATTTCCCGCTCCATTTGTTCCCAGTCGGTAACAGGTAAATTCATGGATGCAATTTCATCGGTAATTGGCGTAGCCCGTTCCGGTTTGATAATAGCGCCGGCTTGCGTCACTTCCACAATGATTTTATCTTTTACGGTAATACCAAGCGCATCTAAAACTTGTTCGGGGAGTACAATTCGTCGAGATTGGTCAATTGTAACAGTTTGCGTAAACATAACGGCCTCGCATGATAGCAACTAGCGCTTTTTACGGCTATTTTATCACACTCTCTACCTTCTCAATCAAATCCGCCACAACATCATCCGTACTGATGCCTTCAGCCTGGCCTTCAAAGTTGAGAAGCAGGCGATGGCGGAGGGCAGCGGGGGCAACGGCCGTTACATCCTCAAAGCTCACATTATATCTACCGGCTAACAGAGCCGTAATCTTTGCCCCCAGCACCAGCGCCTGCCCGCCGCGCGGGCTGGAGCCGTAGCGGACGTACTGGTTTACCAGCGGTGCGGGGCTGCTGCCCGGATGTGTCGCCACAATCAAGCGGCTGATGTAGTCGTTGATGTGCGTGGCGATGGGAACTTGCCGCGCCAGATGTTGCATGGCGCGGATTTGTTGGCCGGAAGCGGCGGTTTCCGGTTCCGGGTTCGCTTTGCCCGTCGTGCGCGTCAAAATCTCGTTCAACTCCTCGGCGGTCGGGAAGCCGACGTTGATTTTGAAGAGGAAACGGTCTAACTGCGCTTCCGGCAGCGGGTAGGTGCCTTCCTGCTCGATGGGATTCTGCGTCGCCATCACAAAGAAGGGTTCGGGCAGGCGGTAGGTCTCGTTGGCGACGGTGACGGTGTGTTCCTGCATCGCTTCCAGCAGCGCCGATTGGGTTTTGGGCGTGGCCCGGTTGATTTCATCGGCCAAAATCAGGTTGGCGAAGATGGGGCCTTGCTGGAAGCGGAATTGGCGACGGCCGTCGCCCGCTTCTTCCATGATATCCGTGCCGGTGATGTCGGCCGGCATCAGGTCGGGCGTAAACTGGATGCGGCTGAACGCCAGCGAGAGCGTCTGCCCCAGCGTGCGGATGAGCATCGTCTTGCCCAGCCCCGGCACGCCCTCCAGCAGCACATGCCCGCCGCTCAAAATGCCAATCAGCGCGTGCCGCACTACTTCCTTCTGCCCAACGATGACTTTGCCGACTTCGGTTTCGATGGAAGCGGCCGTTTCTCGAAATTCTGCCACCGATAAATCAGATGTGATTGTGGTTTCTGTCATGCTTTTCCTTAATTTTAGGACGCGGATAAACGCGGATAAACGCGGATTTTTGTCTACGTCCTGATTTTTTGTTTTGCTCAAGCCGAGCTAGCTTTGATGGCGAGGCGTAAACCAACGCTTCGCCATAAAGTCATCTGACTAGAAAGTTGCGGATTTCCTGTTGCAACATTCGGTATAGACTTTCCCGATTAAGTTGCGTGTCCTGCGCTATTCGGGGAAAAACCATGCGCTTCGGCAATATCGCGCAACGCTAACAAGAAAACCTCTTGGTCATTTTCTTCCAAAGCTGCATCAAGATAGGCTGCCGCTTCGTTTGGGTCAAGCAATGCTTGTTTTAAACCCGTTTCATATTTTTCTGAAGCTTTATTCATAGCAGAAGAGTAGCATAAGAGCTACAGGTGGTAAATGGATTATGGTTCCAGCGACGAGAAATAGTCGCGGACGTATCCTTTCATGCCTAGCGGAATGTGGTCGTCGCTGAGGGCTTCGTAGGCGGCGTTGCGGTAGTCGCCGAAGACTTGATTGTAGGGGACGACACTGCCTTCGTTGGTGAATTCGGTGGGCGTTTCGCTGAGCAGGCCGCCGCAGTTGGCGGGGTTGGCGATGCACTCGGCGGGCAGTTCGATGTCTACGCCTTCTTCGCCGCTTAAATCTACCAAATCGGGCACGAAGACGTTTTCGGCGTGGCCGCCGCCGGGGCCGGGGCCGCCTTGCCCTTGACCTTGCTCGGATTGGGAGCCTTCCCCCAAACCAGAACCTTGCCCCTCGCCGCTGCCTTCGCCTTGTCCCTGGCCTTGCCCCTGACCTTCATCTTGTCCCTGTCCCTGTCCTTGTCCTTGTTGGCCTTGCTGCCCTTGCCCTGGCTGTCCCGTTTCGCCAGCCTGGGCGACTTCTTGCCGGCCTTGATTGAGTTGGTCGGCGGCGGCTTGGGCTTGTTGGGAGGCGGCGCCTTCTTGCGCGCGCTGTTGCAGCGTGCCAGACGCTTCGCGCAGGGCTTGTTGGGCGGCTGAAATATCGCCGTTTTGGAGGGCCTGGGATGCTTCGGCCAACTGTTGTGCCAGTTCGTCGTCAACGCCTTGGAGAGAAGCGGCCGTTTGCGCCAAATCTTGCGCCAATTGCGATAACTCCTCCTGGCTGAGCGTGGGCAGATCGTCGGCTAATTGGGCTGCCGCCGCGCCCGCCTGGGCCAAATCGCCGTTTTGCAAGGATTGGCCGAGCGATTGGCTGGCGGCGTTGTCGGCGAGCGGCTGCCCGGCTTCTTCCAGCCGCTGGCGCAAATCGTTGGTACTGAGGTTGCTGCCGAGTTCTTTGAGGTCGGCCTCGGCTTCGGAGAGGGCGGCGACGGCTTCTTCCTGGCTAAGGTTGCCGGTTTCTAGCTGCTGCAAGGCGTTTTCGACGGGGTCGAGCAGTTCTTGTTGCTGTTCGTCGGTGAGGTCGGGGTTTTGTTGGATTTCTTCTTGTAACGCTTCGAGGGCTTGCACTTGTTCTTCGATGGCTTGTTCGATGGCGCGGTTTTTTTTGAGGGCGTTGACCTGGGGGTTGGGGAGGAGGACGGCGGCAATAAGCAGGGCTGTTGCCGTCAAAATCATTAACCAATCCCGCCGATTGAATTGGAGCGGCAAACCTGCCTTCACGTCTACGGTCTGCACGGCCGTTACCGTATCCGCCAACTGCTGTTTAGCTAGGGCGGGGGGGATGGCGAGCGTGTTGTTGTGGATTTCAACGGCCGTACTCACCCGCTCCTTTAATCCAAACTGCCGGTCGGCAAACCGAGCCTGCTCCGTCAACGAATACCGCTGCGCCAGCGCCACAATCGCGCTGATGAGCAGCCCGGCCAGCCCCAACCCCAACGCCGCATAGCCGACTTCGTTGTTATCGAGTAACGGCCGTAATCGGGCAATTGTGGCTATCAAAACGGCAACCAATAATCCAGCCAGCAATCCACGTGGAACCCAAATCAAACCATCGCGCAAACGACGACGGCCGTTCCACTGGCGAATCAAATCGGTTAAGCGTTGAAAATCTTCATTCATAAAGAGACTGGAGATTGGAGATTAGAGATTGGAGGCCGTTTAGTCTCCAGTCTCTAGTCTCCAATCTCTATTGCTCCGCAATCTTCCGTATCCGTCGCACCGTTACCCAGTATAAAAGCAGGGCTAATAGAATGTAAAGAGCCAGGAATACCGGCCAGGGCGAAAAAAGGTAAGCGC
>JANTHP010000161.1 GCA_024762395.1 Anaerolineae bacterium
CTGTATTCACCCAACCCATGCACCAGGACAACCGCCGCTTTGGCTGGCCCATCTGGCAGCCAGGACTGGGTAAATAATTCCAAACCACCGAATCCGGTAAATTTGCCTTCGCTGTGCTTCATTTCCTTCTCCTATATGAACGTAAAACGATTTGGTAAATCGTTCGCTATTTGTAACCATACAAGTGGTTGTCTGGACGCGGAGTTACGCGAAGAAGCGGAGATACGTAGAGAGAGAAAGAGGAGAAAAAAGCGACATTATGTCCATAAGGAAGCAAATGATGTAAAAACACCCCTCTCTTCTCTCTTTTTCCTCCGCGAATCTCTGCGCTTCCTCTGCGAATCTCCGCATAGTAATTCTCATCTGTATAGTTACCGCTATTTTACCGGTAATTTCAATTTCCCAAACAAAAACCCTCCCGCCGCAGTCAATCTGACTGGACGGGAGGGCGCTTTTTCTCTCTTTCCCGATGAATTGGCTTCTTCCCAGGGGTTATATAACGTAGTTTTCCCCAGCCAATTGGGTGTAGGTGCGTTGTAATGCCTGTCTGGCTCGTTGTGTACGCATCTTGGCCGCGCTTAGGCCAATGCCCAGCATGTTTGTGATGTCGGCATACGGCCGTTCCTCAATATCCTTCAGCCGCAAAATCTCATACTCCTCAGCCCGCAGGTGGGTTAATGCCTGCGCCAGACGTTCCCGCTGCGCCAATCGCTGCCATTCGCTGTCCGTCGTTGTCGGAGAGGGTAAGAAATCGGCCATCTCTTCAATAGCGCTGGATGCTTCCTGCGGACGGCGGCTGCGATAACGAATTTCATTGCGGCAAGTGTTAATAGCAATGCGATAAATCCAGGTTTTGAAAGTTGAACGCCCCTCAAATGTATCCAGTTTACGGTACACCTTTAGGAAAACCTCTTGTGTCATATCCTCGGCGTCCTGGGCGTTCTGGAATGAACTGTAGCACACCCGCCATACGGTTGATTGGTAACGACGAACTAACTCTTGAAACGGCCGTTCATCCCCACCCTTCAGCTCTTGACACAACTGCACCAATGCTTGATCAGCAAGGTCAGAAATTAAAACTTGTTCCATACTCATTGACATCCCACTTCTAAAAAATGAGTGAGGCAAAACCCAATTGGCCGCCTATCATTTTCATTCAATGCCAATGTTAACAAGCCGCTCTAAAGGGCGGCTAAAGAGGTTCTAAAAATGGTCTAAAAATTTTAGCGGGGCTTTTTCTCGAACCGGTAACCAATACCGTATTCGGTCAGAATGTAGCGGGGATTTTTAGGATCGCGCTCAAGTTTTTGGCGAAGACGAGAAGCGTACACATGCACATACTCAACACTGTCCTGATACCCCCACCCCCAAACCTGTTCCAGGATTTGCTGAAAAGTCAAAATACGACCCGCATTTTGGAACAAATAAACCAGCAGTTTATATTCAGTTTTGGTCAATTTGACCGGCGTTTCATCAACCAAAACCCGTTTTCCATGCAAATCAATCGCCAAATAATCATCACGGTACACATCATTTCTGGGAGACGTTGGGGCCGGCGCATAGCGCAAAGCGGCACGGGCGCGGGCTGCCAAAACGCGCGGTGAAAACGGTTTTGTCACATAATCAATCGCGCCCTGCTCCAATCCGCGAATCATATCCTCATCATCGCTCAAGGAAGTTAACATGATGATGGGGACATCAGCCATTTCCAACATGCGTTGGCTGGTTTCCCAACCATCCAGTTCTGGCATCATCAAATCAATGATGACCAGATCGGGCCGATGGGCATAAAATTGACGCAGTCCCTCTTGCCCGTTCTCTGCCAAAATAACATCCGCCCCTTCTGTGGCGAATGTTGCTCGGACTAATTGACTGATGTGAATGTCGTCATCAACGACCAGGACTTTTTTACCTTTCATGAGCCTCGTTCCGCTTTACGTAGGCTCCATTATACCCCATGAGGCAAATTGTGGGACACATCATAAAAACTTGTCGCAACTATACAGTTGCCAGAGATGACAATCACTTATAAACATCACGGTTTCGGCCAATGCCTCTGGAAAAAGTGACTGTCACCCGTATAGATACAACTTGTCTTTGTTAATGGGCGCTTATTTACTCCCCTGCAACCCTTTTGCCTCCAACCGTATCCACAGGAGCAACCAAATCAATAAATTCCGATAAAACCGTGTAATTGTGTACCCGCAGCCGCGTCCATTCGTACCGATCCTCGAATCCGTGCCATTTACCGCCCAGTGTTGTGACGGCGCCCCAAAAGTCCAATTCCTTAAGGATGGTGACGGTGTTTTCATCATAACGGCCGGATGGATATGAAAAATAACGCGGCGTGTAACCCACATGGGCGGCTATCGTCTCCTGCGAACCGAGAATCTGCCAGATGAGTGTATCCCGGCTCTGACCGCGCAAATCAATGTGCGATTTGGTGTGCGGGGCAAAGTAAATGCCAGCCGCAGACATTTCTTCTATCATTTCCCAGGTCATATAAGCTTCCCCACCCCGATCAATGAACTCAGTTGGCAAGAAAATGGTAGCGGTGAGGCCAAATTCCTTCAAAACGGGAAAAGCATTTTCATAATTGTCGCGATAGCCGTCGTCCAGTGTGATGATGACGGGTTTGTCGGGCAAATCTTGTTTATCGGCAATGGCTCGTGAGAGGTCTTCAAAATCAATGGTGGTGTAACCATTGTTAGCCAGGTAGGCCATTTGCTCGCGGAAGTTGTCCGGCGCGACGGACAGGTCAATGCGGTATTTATCGGCATCTTCGGGCGGGATGCTGATGTAATGGTACATGAGGATGGGCACTTTGAGCGTCCAACTGTAGACCTCATGGGGGGTGGGCAGCGGCAGAGGGGTGGATGTAGCGGTAGGTAATGGCGTGGGTGTGTCGGGAACGGCCGTTTCCGTAGGCATTCTTGTCATTGTTGCTGTTGGCGGCGGCAAGGTTGGGCTGGGCGTCATCGCAGTTGGTTGGGTGGGAGATGGCTGCGGCGTATTCGTGGGCGGCAGCGTCGGCATTGGCGTATCGGTTATGCGCGCCAGCGCTTCGGCTGTTGCCATCCGCGTTGGCAGCGCCAGCGTTGGCGGCAGTTCGCTGGCCTGCGTTCTCGCGCCGCCAAGCACAGCGCCCATGATAAACAACATAATCGTAAAAAGGAATAATGATCCCACGCAGCCGATACCATCCATGCGGCGGCGCGCAGGCTTGTAATTTGCTTCACTCATAAACGCCGAGAATAGCTCACGAGCTGAGCAGCGTCAAGGGGACTACGACAAAAATTTGTCACTAAAATTATAAATGGTAAAAGTTATGGCTCTTTGGGAATTCGCGGGGTTGACTAACCGTGAAACGTGAACCCCTTCGGCATCACTCAGGGCAGGCAGTGATGCGTGACCAGAGAACCTTCACGTTTCACGCATCACGTTTCACGCAGGTTTTTTGCAAAACCTCGCGAAATCCTGAAGACCCAAAGTTGTTTACGATTGCCCCTTTAGTCTGAGGTGACAAGGGAACCAGCGGAGCTTTGTTGGGAATAAAAATGGAAATAGACAACAAACCCCATAACAACATAGGCGGTGGTTTTGGGTATCATTAACATACCCAGGGCGGGGATGTGTTGCACAAACAGAATGACCGGAATGTAAAATGCGTAGGAAACAAAAATGAGGCCGCTTATCCAGGTAAATGTGCGATCGCGCTCGGCACGGCCGTCTCGCCACATCAGCGTCGCTACACCCAGCCCCTGCAAAATCAACGGCAAGTTGCGAATGGTAGACCAGGGCTGAGGTAATACATTATTGTTCCAGGCATTAACAGGCGGGATGAAAAGAAGCAGCCGGACGACCGCTGCTGCGAAAAGCACATACCCAAACCAACCATATGGTTTTTGAAACCGTTTTTGCCAAATAATGAGAAACATCGCGTAAAAGATGGTAATGGTGATGGAAGTGATGAGGACGCCAATGCCCCACCAATAATAAGGCGTTCCCCCAATAACAACCGTTTCGGATAAACCAAAAGCAGAAGTCAATACATGGAATCCGACGTGGAACGTATCGCCAAAGGCCAGGAGGAAAAATGACCAGAGAAAGAGACGGGCTAACGGCCGTTTCTCCGCCAAAACTACACTACGCCGCCGATACATACCCCATACCAGCCCCCAAACCAAAGCCAGATAGGTTACATTGAATGTTGTCTCAAACCAGGCAATCAACGTCTCGGACATATGTTCACTCCTAACGAGAGCCTCGAAACAGGCGTACTTATCCATTATGAATACTTCGCTTCCAACTAATGGCAAACTCCATTTTACAAAAAGAACGCTCATTGTCCAACCCATCTCTCCTCATTGCTAACGGCCGTCCCCCCTGCCAAACAAATGTGCTACAATCCCACAGTCACTCAAGACACAATTTTGAGGGAACCCGCCTATGAACAAATACGTAGCCGTTGATGTAGAAACAACCGGATTTGACCCCGACCGCAGCGCCATCATCGAAGTGGCGGCCATTGCCTTCCAGGGAAACGACATTGTTGACGAATTTACGTCACTGGTAAACCCAAACCAAGACATTCCCAAAGAAATCACCCAGCTTACCGGCATCACCCAGGCGATGGTGGAAAATGCGCCCACCATGTACGCGCTGCGCTCCAAGCTGCGCCCGCTTTTGGGCGACCATGTCATCATCGGCCATAACGTCAATTTTGATTTGGGATTTTTGAACGCCGAGCGACTGGGCATTGGTAACCATCGCCTGGATACCATTACACTGGCTTCTATCCTGTTTCCTAAAGCCGGGCGGTTTGGCCTGGATGCGCTGGCCCGCTATCTTGATTTGCCCGACGCCGCAGACGGGCAAAACCATCGCGCCTACGACGATGCGCTGCAAACGGTTGAGCTGTTCCTGGCGCTGCGCGAGAAGGCATTAACGATTGACATGCCCTTTTTAGAAGAGATTGTGGCCGCCGGCGGGCAAATGGGCTGGCCGGAAACGCTCTTTTTTGAAGATGTGTTGGCCGAAAAAGCGAAAACAGCCTTCACAGGCGGTAAAAAGCCGCGCCGCGTTTCCCGTCTCTTCAAGCCGGATAAATTGACCGGCAAGCCATTGATTCCTGAAGAGACCCCGAAGCCGCTCGATGATGCGTTGATTGCGGGTATGATCCAGCCCGGCGGCAATTTTGAACGCGCGTTTCCCGGTTTTGAATTCCGGCCGCAGCAGGTGGAGATGTTAACGGCCGTTACCCAGGCCTTTAACAACGGCGAACATCTCCTGGTGGAAGCCGGAACCGGTACGGGCAAATCCGTCGCCTACCTGCTCCCCGCCGTATTTTGGGCGCATGAAAACGGCCGTCGCGTCGTCGTCTCCACCAACACCATTAACCTGCAAGACCAGCTCATCAACAAAGACATCCCCGAACTGCAAAAAACGCTGCCCTTTGAGATTCGGGCCGCCGTTCGTAAAGGGCGCAGCAACTATCTTTGCACCCGCCTCTTCCAAAAAATGCGCCACGACGGCCCCAGCAGCGCCGACGAAATGACCCTGTTCGCCCGTCTGCTGCTCTGGCTGCCGCACACCAAAACCGGCGACGTGGCCGAAGTGGCCTTACGCACGCCCGGCGAACGGCAAGCCTGGGCTAAAATCAACGGCGAAAATGCGACTTGCACCAACGATAAATGCGCCCAGGAAGGCTGCCCCCGCCATTATGCCATACGCCGCGCCGAGCAAGCCCACATCGTCATCGTCAACCATGCCCTTTTGCTGTCCGATGCGGCTAACAACGGTCACATTCTGCCCTATTTTACCGACTTGATCATTGACGAAGCCCATCACATGGAAGCGGCCGTAACCAGCAGCCTCGGTTTTCGCGCCGACAAGCGTTCATTGGAAGCGATTCTGGATGAAATCATCAGCGCGCGCTCCGGCCTCATCGCCAGCGCCGAAAGCCGCCTGCGCGCCGGGCTGCCGCCGGAAATGTTCAGCCAGGTTGCTCAACTCATCAACGCATTAAGACGGGACGCGCAAACGGCCGTTATGGAAATGGAAGAATTCTTCACCACCCTGCACTACTTTTTGCAAGAACAAGACCATCTCCGCGCCCGCAGCCAATACACCCAGCAAATCCGGCTGGTAACGGCCGTTCGCGCCCAGCCCGGCTACGACGAAGTAGAAATTAGCTGGGGCAATGTCAGCAAAGTCTTGGGCGTCATTGGCAAAAACTACGAAAAGCTGGCCGGCGGTATCAAAGAGGCAGTTGACAGCCACAACATCGAAGACGGCGAAGAATTGGCGATGGAAATGGCCGCCAGCGCCCGCTCCCTCAACGAGACCCGCGAAAACCTCGACGGCATCATTTCCGATCCGCAAAACAGCATGATTTACTGGATCGAAGTATGGAAAGATCGGCTGTCGCTCCATTCCGCGCCGTTACACATTGGCCCGCTCGTCGAAGAGCATATTTTCGAGGCCAAAGAAACGGTCATCCTTACTTCGGCCACCATGCGCACCGCCAACCCGATGGCGCGCGGCGAAGCCACGTTTGACTACATCAAAGAGCGGCTTTACGCGCACAACGCCAACGAACTGGCTGTCGGCTCGCCCTTCGATTACAAAAACGCGACGTTACTTTATCTTGTGACCGACATTCCCGAACCCAATCAGCCCGGCTACCAGCGCTATTTGGAAGAAGCCGTCATTGACGTGGCTAAAGCGCTGGGTGGGCGAACGCTGGTCTTGTTCACAGCCTACAGCCACCTCACACAAACGGCGCGAGCGATTGAAGGGCCGTTGGGCGCGGCGGGTATTTCGGTTTTGGCGCAAACGCAGGGCGCGTCGCGGCAGCAGTTATTGGCCCAATTCAAGCAAGAAGACAGTAAGGCGGTTTTGTTGGGGACACGCTCGTTCTGGGAAGGCGTAGATGTGCCCGGCGAGGCGCTTCAGGCCGTTCTCATCGCCAAAATTCCCTTTGACGTGCCGTCCGATCCCATTTTTGCCGCCCGTTCGGAGACGTATGACAATGCATTTTATGAGTATTCGATTCCTGAAGCGGCGCTCCGGTTCCGGCAGGGGTTTGGCCGTTTGATTCGGCGGCAGAGCGATGAAGGGGTGGTAGCGATTTTGGATAAGCGGGTGTTGTCTAAACGGTACGGGATGATGTTTTTGGAGGAGCTGCCGGAATGCACGGTGCTGCGACAGAAAAACGGCCGTCTCGGCGAACTCACCCTCCGCTGGTTAAATAGAGAAAAATAGCCCGTAACTGCACAGGTGACAGTCACTTTTTCCAGAGGTGTTAGCCAAAACCATGATGTTTAGCAAATAACTGTCACCTCTGGCACTGTATAGTCACGACCTTTGATTATCAGCGCCGTTGTACCACGCTTTACATTTCGTAAGTGGCAATAAAAGTACAATCAAATACGTTCAATCACATTCCCGTCTCAGAGAAAATGTATCCATAGTCCTATAGCCAAGCAATAGGCTAGATACGTAAGATAGAAAGGGTAATGGCACACATGAATGTATTTTCATAACTACTCAGGTGACAGTCACTTTCCCCAGGGACGCTGGTCACAACTTATTGCGTTTTAAGTGACTGTCACCTCTAGGGCTGAGTAGTTACGTATTTTCAACCCCAGTAGTTCACAACATAATTTTAGATTAGGAGAGACACTTACCATGAAATCAAACCGCTTCCGCTTTTTATTGATCATATCACTTGCGATTGTTCTGGGACTAACGCTGACCGCTTGCGGCGGCAAAGAAGAACCAACGCCAGAACCGCCGCCTGCGGACACGCCGGTTCCCCCACCGCCAACAGATACGCCGCCCCCTCCGCCAACAGATACGCCGGAACCCACCGACACCCCTGTTCCACCAACAGAAACACCAGAACCGGAACCAGAAACTGCGCTCGTTCCCTTTGAAAGCGCTGAGGGCGGCTATACGCTGCAATACCCTGATGGTTGGTTTACAAGCGATTTATTCGGTATGACCATGCTGGCATCCAATGAGGAACTACTTGACGCGCCCGATCCTGGCGAAGAAGGCGGTGTAGCTGTCATCATCGCCGGTGATGCCGCTGAATTTGCAGGGGACGATCCGGCTGCGATGTTGGAATCAGCTGCGGCTGAAATGGATATTTCTGAGGATGCTGCGATAGTGGAAGGGCCAACGGCCGTTACCATTAACGGTCAAGATGCAGCAACGGCCGTCATCAAAGGAACCTCCGATAGCGGCACAGCGCTGTCAGCTTTCCTCACCATCCTTACCAACGGCGACCGCACCATTCTGGTCATGGCCGTTACGCCAGCCGAATCAGAAGCAGAATACCGTCCCCAACTCGAAGCCATCGCCAACAGCATCGAAATTGGCGAACCAACCGTGATTAGCTCCACAGACATCCCGCCTAGCGAAGGAACCCTGCTGTACGGCGATACAACAACCGGCTCCATACCCGAAAATGGCGCCGCTGCCTGGGACTTCATCGGTCTGGAAGGTGAAACCATTGACATCATCGTCACCCCGCTCGACGACAATTTAGACGCCGTCATTAACATCTTCGATGAAAGCGGCGCCTCTATTTTGGAAGCCGAATTTGACGATTCCTTTGATGTAGAAGAACTGCGCGGCGTTGTTTTACCCTCCAGCGGCACATTCACTATTCTCATTCGCGGTTTTGCCGGTTCTGGCGGCGACTACGAACTCGCCTTGATGGAAGCGACAGCCTTTGAACCTGTTGCCGGCGGACAACTGGCTTACGGCGATACCGTCGCCGGAACTGTCACTGGAGAAGATCCGTCCACCTGGACATTTGAAGGACAAGCGGGCGATCTCATTGACATCGTCGTTCGTCCCCGAACCGAGGGGTTTGATGCCGTCCTCGATCTGCTCGATGCAGCCCAAAATTCCGTTTTAGGTGCCGAGATAGACGAATCGTTTGATGTGGAAGAGCTGCGAGGCTTTGCCTTGCCCGCCGACGGCAGCTACACCATCGCCATACGCGGCTTTGCCGGCGGAACAGGCGACTATGAACTGACTTTGGCCGAGTCTGGCGCGGGCGGCGGAGCCGCCGAAGGCTCTATCAGCTATGGCGACACGTTGTTTGGCTCTGTTTTAAGCGCTGAAGGGTCTACCTGGACGTTTTTGGGCGAAGCAGGCGATTTTGTAGACATTACTGTGGCGCCTTATGACGATGGCGATGTGGACTTCGACGTTACGGTGGACGTTTTGGATGCAAATGGCGTTTCGCTGTTTGATACCGGCCCGGTAGACAAATCATACGACACTGAATCTATCCGTGTTTTACCGCTTCCTGACAGCGGTTTGTACACAATTGTTGTTGCCGGTTACGAAGGAACCGTCGGCGATTATGACATAACGCTCGCATTGAGTAATGGCGGCCTGCCGGGCAGCATTGTGTTTGCGGCGGATACGCTAACGGCCGACGACGTTGAAGGCCACGCATTCCCCTTCACCGCTTTGGCCGGCGAAGTTGTTACGCTTCAAATCGCCCCCGATACGCTTGATTTAGACGCTGTGCTAAGCGTTTACAATGACGACACCGACACAATGATTGGCGAGGAAGTTGATATGTCTACCGGTTTTGAGGAGTTGGTGTTCACGGTGCCGGAAGATGGCAATTATTACTTCCTGGTCACTGCATATGAGGGATCGGCCGGCGATTATGAGGCTACGCTGCTGGGTTCAGACTTTGTTTTGTTTGAACTGGCTGTTAATGACGGCGTGATCGGCAGTTTTGGCGACGACGCCATCCTCAGCTACGTTTTCCGCGGTTATGCCGGTGATAAGATAACATTCACTGTTGAAACCTACGACGACATTGACCTGACTTTGGAACTCGAAGACCTGGATGGAAATGTTCTGATGACAGCGGATGAAACGACTACCGGCGGTACGGAAACGCTGACTTATGAATTCACAGAAGATATGGCTATCTATATTGATGTGACGGAGTTTTTTGGCGATCCAGGACAGTTTATTCTGACGGTGGATGCGGAATAATGTTTCCGACAATTCTAATATGATCTAAAAACGGGCGCAGTTTTAATCAACTGCGCCCGTTTTTGCTAATGTTTCGTTCCAACTTGTTTGAACTGCCTCTTCTCTGTAAATGTAGGTCAAGTTTGCAAACTTGACCTACGACAACATGCTATTTTCATTCATTCGTGGCGCTCCGAAGGCGCGTGGTGTCTCCTCTGTAAATCGAATTGGTAATTCGATACGCGATTTACCAAAGGGTGTGTTTCATCTCAGTTGATGTATCGGGAATTGGAATTCCCGATACTTGGCTCAACGTTTCGGGAATTCCAATTCCCGAAAC
>JANTHP010000162.1 GCA_024762395.1 Anaerolineae bacterium
GTCGCTGTGCTTGGCCCCTGGAATTATCCCTTTGATTTGAGTATGTCGCCGGTGTTGTCGGCGCTGCTGGCCGGGAATACGGTGGTTCTCAAGCCGTCGGAGGTGACGGCCGCTACCGGCGCCCTCATCCAAAAACTGTTCCGGCGCGTGCCGGAACTGTCTCCCTATGTGCGCGTGTTTCACGGGGACGGCGCTGTGGGCGCGGCCATCGTTAACCGCTCGCCGGACATGGTTTTTCTGACCGGCTCGACGGCGACGGGCAAGAAAATTGCCGCAGCGACGGCCCAAACCCTTACGCCGTTCCTTTATGAATTGGGCGGCAAGGATCCGATGTTGGTGTTGGAGCGAGCCGACGTGAAGGCGGCGGCCAAGTGGGGCGTGTGGGGCGCGTTTTACAACACGGGCCAGACTTGCATGGGCGTAGAACGGGTGTATGCGGTGGAGGCAGTGTATGATGAATTTTTAACGGCCGTTCTCGAAGAAACCGCCAAACTCAAAATGGGTTACACAGCCGATTTGGACAATCCCAACCACGTCGGCCCGCTCACCTTTGACCGCCAGGTCAACATCATCCGCGACCATTTGGGCGACGCCATTGCCAAAGGGGCCAATGTGCTGACCGGCGGCAAGTTTGACGGCATGTTCATGGAGCCGACCGTCGTGGTGGATGTGGACCACAGCATGAAATTGATGCGCGAAGAAACGTTTGGCCCCATCATGCCCATCATGAAGGTGAAGGATGAGACGGAAGCCATCTGGCTGGCGAATGATAACCCTTACGGCCTCTCTGCCTGCGTTTGGAGCGCCGATATGCGGCAGGCGAAGCGGGCGGCGCACCGGCTGCAAGTCGGTTCAGTCAATATCAACGACGCCATTTCCCATTATCCGGTGTCGGAGCTGCCGTTTGGCGGGGTGAAGCAGTCGGGCAATGCGCGCACGCACGGCAAGGATGAGGTGCTGCAATTTACGCAGTTGCGTTCGTATGCGGTTGGTCGTCCGCCGCTGCCGTTTGATTTGGCGACGCAGATGCGCTATCCCGGCCATTACAAGCTGGGCACGACGATTATGCGCTTTGCTTTTGGCGTGACGCCGCGGCAGCGCGTGCAGCCAATCGTGGAAGCGGTTGAGTCGTTGGGCGCAGCGGATGTGAAACCGAAGATGGGGCGTGTGGCGGCGGTTTTAGGGGGATTGGCGGGGGTAACGGCCGTGTTGTACGGAGTGGCGAAGGGGCGGAGTGGCGGAGTGGCGGAGTAGCGAAGGGGCGGAGTGGCGGAGTAGCGAAGCGGCGGAGTGGCGGAGTGGCGGAGTAGCGAAGTGGCGGAGTGGTGGAGTGGTGGAGCGGTGAGATTGTTTCTTAACCCCGTAACCCCGCAACCCCGCAACCTCGCACCCCCGCTCACTCCACCATCATCGTACTCATTGTAGCGATTTGTTTCAGTCTGTTGAGCATCTCAGCACGCTCGCGACCGATGAGCGAAAACGTATCGGCCAATTTTTGCAGCCAGGGATGGATTTTCTCCTGTTTTTTCTGACTCAATACCCGCAGTTCTTTGGCCGCCTCGGCCAATTCACCCTCATTTAATCCATGTTTTTGCGCTAATGCTTGAATGCGCCGTTGATATGTATCGGGATCGGGCGGCGTGATAAAGAACTGCCCGGTCACCAACATGCCAAATGGTTGATCGTTCACTTCCATGCGGGCGCGGGCATAGTGACAGCCGGCGTGGCAGGTGACGAATTGGGGTTGTGTTTCATGTTGGCGGGACAGCTTGCGCCATGAGGCGATGCAGGCTTGACGGCCGGATTCTGTGCTGAGAATCAGGTTGCAAAAACGGCTGGAATTGCTGATTTCGGTCAAGGGGAGGCCGTTGGGATCGGTGACGATAGCGCCAACGTCCATCGTTTCGGCGCTGACATCTTGAACTGATTGTAAGCAGGAAATGGGCAGCGCTTCGGGTGTGATGGCCGGCGTTACCGCCGGTTCGGTTTTTTGGGGGGGCGCTCCGGAAAGCAAGGCCTCGACTTCAGGGCGAGGGAAACGCCACTGCTGCCCCACTTTGATGCCGGTGAGACGGCCGTCTTTCAACATGCGGTAAATGGTAGTACGGTCAACTTTGAGTAAGTTTAACACTTGTTTTGTTGTCAATAATTCATCCATGGTGACCGCCTTTTGCATGAAATTGCTATTGCACTTAATACGATATTACTACAATTATGTAATGTTTCAAGTGGAATGCGGTATACCAAAAAGCCACCCGTTGGGGTGGCTCTCTGGTTGTCCAGTTAGCAATCAGGAGGAGTTATGAAAACGTTAGTTAGTTTAAACGGCAAAGCGATCCGGGCCGCCGGTATAAGCCCATTGACATTGACAACCTAGTAAGTTGCAAGTGACCGCGGCGGTACATTTGTGGGCAACGACGCGATAGGCTTCGGTGTCGGGTATGATTTCGTTGGGATACACACGTTTTTCCAACAGTTCGGCTTCATCTTGGAGGATGTCGCACCATTGTTTCTTTACGGGAACCCATTTTTCGTTTGATTCAGTCATCATTTACCACCCGGCTCCACCTTGTTTGTTTATGATCTGGTCGTAGCATACCGGGAGACGGCCGTATCAACTAGTGCCGAATGTCATTGCATTTATGGATAAATATCATACCATAGCGGCATGAAGATTTGGGATCGGGTGAAACAGGCGATGGGTATGATGGCGGTTCAGGAACGGCCGTTACCCGCTCCAGTCCATCCCCGGGTGCTGCTCATCATTCATAATCCAGTGGTGGGGTCGGTCAACAGCCCCTTCGGCCTCGCTCAGGACAAGCGTAAACTCAGCCAGGTTCTTCAGTGGAATGATCCCGATGCGTTGGCAAAACAGTATATTTTTGATGTAGAAGCGGCCAGTTTTGGCTACGCCAACTATGAAATTGTCGAGCGCATCGAAGTGAATGAATTTCCGGTGAAGGCGGATGGCTTTGTTTACGATGCCGAGAGCTATCTTTTCCGCTGGCGGACGCGCACTGGCTTTCACCAGCCGGATAAAGTGGATTACGGCCGTCTCCTTGACCAGTTTGGCGTCATCGAAAAAATCAATGCCGATTTGATTGATGAAGTATGGCTGATGGGCTTCCCCTATGCCGGTTATTACGAATCCATCATGGCCGGGCCGGGCGCGTTTTGGTGCAATGCGCCGCCGCTGACCGCTTACAACCAGTGCCCACGCCGCTTTGTCATCATGGGCTTCAGTTACGAACGCGGCCCCGGCGAGATGTTGGAGAATTTAGGCCATCGTGCTGAATCCATCATGACGCAAGTGTATCGGCGCAAAAAGGGTGGGGAGAATTTGTGGAAACGGTTTACCCGCTACGATTTGACCCATCCCGGCAAAGCCGAATGCGGCAATGTCCATTTCGCGCCGAACAGTGAGCGGGACTATGATTGGGGAAACGGCCGTTACGTTCTCAGCGCTTGCGACAATTGGCTCAACTTTCCCCAACTAGACGGCCAGCCCCGCCGCGTCAACTGCCAGGAATGGGGCAATGGCGATATCCGCCAGCATCACCTCTGGTGGCTGGGCCATCTGCCCCACGTCGTTGGCAAAACCGGCGGCATTGCCAACAATTGGTGGCAGTACATCATCAATCCCAACCTGGTCAAGTGATAAGTGACTGTCACCTCTGAGGCTGAATAGTTACCAAAAATCTAAGGGGCGCAAAAACAAAAGCTGCCGCAATGCTGCCGACAGCTTTTGTTTGGCTTATAGGGAGCGTGCAGTCGCGCAGACTACTGACTCACACTCGACTTGATTCGTAAAGCGACGCTTTTATCTGCATCATTTCACGGCGGGCGGAGGGGTCTTTTTCCACCAAAGTTGAAATTTTATCATGGCCGTACATGACGGTTGTGTGATCGCGGTTGCCCAATTTGGCGCCGATTTGCGGCAAGCTGGCGTCTGTTTCCGTGCGGGCCAGGTACATGGCTATCTGGCGTGGGAAGGCGACGACGCGGGCGCGGCTGCTGCCTGCCAACGCTTCATCGGTGACGTTGTAATGGCTGCACACCGCTTCGATGACCCGATCTACCGTTACTTTTTTCGGTTGGCGGATGAGATCGGCCAGGGCCATATTGATGAGTTCTTCGTCAATCTGGTTGCCCGATAGGTGGGCGTAGGCCATCACTTTGTTTAATGCGCCTTCCAATTCCCGGATGCTGTGGCGCACATGGTGGGCGATGAGGTCAAAAACATATTCCGGCACGCGCCAATTCATGGATTCGGCTTTGGTTTGTAAAATCGCCTTGCGTGTTTCCTCGTCCGGCATTTGAATGTCGGCCATCAAGCCCCATTCAAAGCGGGATTGCAGCCGTTCTTCTAATGTGACCATTGCTTTGGGGGCGCGGTCGCTGGAGATGACGACTTGTTTGCCCTGGCTGTGCAGTTCGTTGAAGGTGTGGAACAGTTCTTCCTGGGTGCTTTCTTTGCCGGCGATGAATTGGATGTCGTCAATCATCAGCACGTCCGGGGTGCGGTAGCGTTCGCGGAAGTCGGCCATTTGTTTTTTACGGATGGACTGCACCAAATCGTTGGTGAAGGTTTCGGAGGAGATGTAGAGGATGGAACGGCCGTCTCTCTTGCAGCGATGTCCGATGGCGTGTAACAAATGGGTTTTACCCAGCCCCACGCCGCCGTAAATGAAAAGCGGGTTGTAGGTCTGCCCCGGATTCTCGGCTACCGACAGCGCGGCGGCATGGGCCAGCCGGTTGCTGCTGCCGACAACAAAGTTGGGGAAGGTGAAGCGTTGATTGAGGCTGCCTGCGCCGTTGAGATAGCCAGTGACGGGCTTTTTGGGGGTGGTTGGGAGTGGTTCTTGCGTCGGGTCTTCTTTTTCCAGCTTTTGGGCCGGTGCAATTAGTTCATCGGACCAAACGACAAAGCGAACGGCCGTGCGCTGCCCCGTAATCGCTGAAAGTGTACGCAGAATCGTGTCGTGTAGGCGATTTTCCAACCAATCCTTCGCATAATCATTGCGGACGCCAATCACGAATGTGTCGGTTTCAAATGACAAAAGCCGGGCGTCTTTGAGCCAGGTATTAAAGGTGGCGCGTGTCATTTGTAGTTCAAGTTCGCCCAGAGCGGCTTTCCAGGCGGCTTCAGGAGATAAATTTTTAGGTGACACTTTGGAAGGTGACATAACAATATGAATCCTGATGAATAGGTGCGTGTTTAGAGAACGGCCGTAAACCGCAGATACAGCAATTAATTTTGTTGAGTTTGGGGTGATGTCGCCCAATTGTTAACGCTTGAGGCCCCTCTGCCCAATCGCGTCATGTCAATCAAGGTCGCGGCTTTTGCGATGGCAAAAACTTCTGTCGCTGACCCGAATATGTGGTTAAAAGTTTAACAATTTTTGTGCCCATGTGAGAAGCAATGGTCTAAAAAGTTTAACAAATGATGGGCTGAATCGCAATGGAAAACGTCCCTTTTTCCCTTAAAAGATTGGATGTTTTTAGGCTTCCCCAACCTTAAAAAATTGCAATTTTTTAAGGTTGGGGGGTTGACAAGCGGGGAGTGTCCCCAGTTGTGGGCAACAAGCCTTTATCCTACCCTATATTTATGGGGAACGCTTGTTCTGACTATTGGAGCAGGTGTTTGGAATCGGTACCAACGGCCGTTAATTTAACATGTTGTTAATACAAGTTCATGTATTAGGCCTAAATATGGGGGTAGGGGGCTGTTTGGTAGCAATTTGGCAATATCTCTTGAAGTGTGAAAAGTGAAACGTGAGGAAATGTGATTCGCATAGTGGCTGTTTTTTGATGGAGCGTGCAACGGCCGTTCCTCGGGTACATTTCAAATGAGTTGGCTTGAAATGAAATACATCTAATGACAAAACCGTTCCAAAATAAAAACCCCCCAAGAGACTCAATCTCTTGGGGGCATACTTATACTTAACTCAAAAAACCGATCAATTTACGGCTGCCATAAGCGTAAGAACGCAATCACATCGGCAATTTCAGCTTCCGTGAGACGGCCGTCAAACCCGGCCATCGCCGTTCCTTCACGACCAGCCAGGATAAAATCAACCAAATCCGGCGTCCGGCTGGAAGCGACAAACTCACTTGGATTAAGCGGCAAACCAATGCCACCTTCACCCTGCGCGCCGTGACACGGCGAACAATACGTGGCAAAAATCTCACCGCCGGCCGCAGAGTCGCCTAACGGCCATTGGTCAGCTAACGCCGACAATGTCGCCAAAGCGCCCTTGTTGTCGCCGGCAGCCAACTGTGAAGCTGCATTTCGCAAAACCTCGGCCCCGGCGCCCTCAGCTGACTCCAGCGCGCGGGATACCTGCAAACTGGCGCTGTCTACATCTCCTTCTTGTAGAGAAAAGACCGCCGAAGCAAGTAAATCGGTAATTGAAAACGCCGCTTCAACCTCAGCGCCGTTACGCCAGGCGTCAATTAACGCAATGATGTCTTCAACCTGATTGGGCGACAAAACGGTTCCCCAGGTGGGCATTCCCTTAGCGGGACGGCCGTTCTTAATCGTTGCCCGATACCAATCATCTTCCAGCGACGTCAGACGGGTGGGATTGTTAATGGGCGGCGCATCGGCCGTACCCATTCCATTTTGGCCGTGACAAATCGCGCACGTATTGGCAAACAGCAACGCCCCGCGCGACGCATCCGGTTCAAACACCACCGGCTCAATCTCCGGCGCCGTCGGTTCCCAGGCGCGGATAAACGCCACCACATCCTTCACGTCCTCATCCGTCAGCGGGCCGCCAAAATCCACGCTCCAGGCTGGCATTTCCGTATTAGGCACACCTGACCGTACAATCGAGAAGAACACTGCATTCAGCGTATTTTTCAGCAGCTTCTTATCATTCAACGCCGGGCCAACGCCTCCCTCACCCTCAGCGCCGTGACAAGAGACACATTGATCCATGTACACTTCATGTCCGCGTTCTATCCGTTCGCTGGCAAACGTTTCCGACGCCTCCGCCAACCGCGCCGATTCGCCAAACCAGTAAACAGCCATACCGCCCAGGACAATCAACGACAAGACCAAACCGACAATTTTTAGACGATCATAATTTTCTTTTGCTCTCATTATCGATCTCCTAAGCGTCCGTCACTTGTGATGGATCATATTTAGACCGTTCAGTCGGTTGGCTGGTATCTACCCATACTTCGCCGCTTTTAATCGAAACCGGGAAAATATCCAACGGGCGCGGAGCCGGGCCGCCA
Organism: Anaerolineae bacterium; assembly: GCA_024762395.1. Classification (GTDB taxonomy): domain Bacteria; phylum Chloroflexota; class Anaerolineae; order Promineifilales; family Promineifilaceae; genus JACKCC01. Next base: position 7,246 of record JANTHP010000162.1, read on the forward strand.
ATCACCTCGCCCTCTTTATTGTAAAGCGAGCCGTGGCAAGGGCAGTGGAATTGGCCTTCTTCTTCAACCCAAGGAACCGCGCAGCCCAGGTGGGTGCATTTTTGCCACATAGCTAAAATGCCATCTTCATTGCGCGCGATATAAAAGCGTCCAGCCAGAATGCGGTTGATACTACCAATGGCAAATTCTTCCACTTTACCGGCATAAATAGATCCGCCAAAGCCGCCGGCGCTCACCGGTTTAATAAACTTCAACAGCGCCACTGCCGCCTGGCCGAACACCAGCGCCAGTGAACCGCCCCAGGCAATGCCTAGAAACTTACGACGAGAAACCGTATTCTTTTCACTCATTTTGTTTCCTCCTACAAATTATCCCAGGGACTGTACCCCCCGGGCATATCCCAGGGCCAATACAGTTTGAATCCAGGCCCCCGGAACAAGAAACCGGCTAATGTGAACACAATTGCGCCTACAAACAGAACCGTAAACAGTGTCAAGACCAACTCGCGCGGCGTTGGTTTCGTTCGCCAGACAACAACCAACGGTATCAGCACAATAATGGCCATCAGTATGCCGGGAATGACAGTTTGCAAAATAAAATCGGGCAGTTGCCCCCGTAATATTTCTCGCAGCGGGAAGGTTGAATCCAGGAAAATATAAGCGGGAAAGACGATTATCGTATAAATTGCCGTATTACGCGCTACCTTCTTACCTCGCTTGGATGTAAACCAGACCCCGGCTCCTTCACGCGCATTGTCAATGTACGGAACCGCCATCACAAACAAAACCATCAATGTGGGCATCGCCACCGCCATGAGGGTAGGATGTCCATGTTCCAGTAGTTCCTGCAGTCCCATAAAATACCAGGGGGCCTTCGCCGGGTCTGTTGTCGTGTTGGGATTGGCAATCTCTTCCAGCGGTGCGTTAATCCCTAGCGACATAATTACCAGGAAGGCGATAACGCCCAGCGTTAGCAGCAGTTCCAGCAAGGCCACAACCGGGAACGAAAAAACGGTATCGTCTGGCCCTTTGTCGGCCATTGTTGTCGGCGCTTTAACCAATTCAACCAGCGAATAAGTCTTTGTCCGGCTTTTCTCTTTGGTAAATGACTGAGGTTTTCCTGCGTTACTCATTGCTTCCTCCTTCTTCAACCGCGTTGGCGGCCAAACCGCCATCCTTGCGTACCCGCCAGATGTGCAGCGAGGTGATTAGTGCGATCCCCATGGGGATGAGCATAATGTGCAAAGCATAAAAACGGGTTAACGCTTCCTGCCCGACTTCGGGGCCGCCCAGCAGGAATGCTTTTACGGTAGAACCCATCGTAGGCTCATAAGCGGCCACACTGGTACCGACGGTGATCGCCCAATAGGCTAATTGGTCCCAAGGCAGCAGGTAGCCGGTAAAGCTGGCCCCCAGGGTGAGCAGAAGCAGAACAACGCCTACGACCCAGTTAAATTCACGCGGGGGTTTATAGGCGCCGGTGTAAAAGACGCGCACCATGTGCAGGACGACGACCAATACCATCAAATGCGCGCCCCAGCGGTGCATGTTGCGCAGCAGTTGACCGAACGGAACCAGCGTTTGCAAGGTGATGATGTACCCGTAGGCGCGCTCAACGGTGGGCGCATAGTAAAACATCAACAACAACCCGGTGATTGTCAAGACGCCAAAAACGATGGCCGAAATGATCCCCAATCCAAATGAGTATGACCAGCGCAAGCTTTTACGGCTTGCTTTTACCGGATGCAGGTGAAAAAAGATGTTGCTGGTCATTACCAATGAACGATCCAGGGGGTTGTCGGGCCAGCCGTGACGGAAAAATGACCGCCACACGCGGGAGTTTGTGACAAATTCTATAAGTTTGGACATGAATCCTCCTAATCTTGAGATTAGAGACTGGAGATTGGAGATTTGTTGCTCTGCAATCTCCAATCTCTTGTCTCAAGTTTTCTCTTCTTAATCTCCATACGCCAAGACTTCTTCAAAGCGGAACGCTTCCATTGTGATGGCGTCGGTGGGGCAGCGGTGGGCGCACAAGGCGCAGCGCGTACATGCCTCGTCATCTTTAAGCATGGCGGCGACGGTTGCTCCGCCATTGTCGGCCTCTTCCTGATAGAACTGAATGGGTTTATCCAGATAGGTTTCTACGACCTGGTCCAAAATAGGAGTCGCTTCTATTTTGTCCAGGGTGACGATTTTCAGGCAATCCCAGGGGCAAATGTCTACGCAGGCATTGCACAAGATACATTTCTCGCCGTCGAAAACGGTGTTGACGCTGCATTCCAGGCAGCGGCTGCCTTGTTCGATGGCTTCCTCTTCCGAATAGCCGAGGTCTACGACGGAGATGCCGGTTCGCCGGTCAACGGGCAGGGAGGGGACGGGCCGCCGTTCTAGTTTTGTCCAGTTGTCGAACATGACGTGGTTGGGCAGTTCTGTCCATTCGGTGTTGACGGTGACTTTAAGGGGTTTGCCCTGAATGTATTCTTCCATGCCTAGCGCGGCGATGTGGCCGTGCCGGACGGCGTCAATGATGAGGCGGGGGCCGTAGGCGGCGTCGCCGCCGGTGAAGACGTCGGGGGCTGTGGTTTGGCCGTTTTCGGGGTTGACTTCGATGAGGCCGCGCGGGGTGATGGTCACGTCGTCGGCGCCGCCGAGGGCGTCGAGGTCGGCCTGCTGGCCGATGGCGAGGATGACGGTGTCGCAGTCCCATACTTTTTCGGAGTTGGGCTTGAATTTGGGGTTGAAACGGCCGTTTTCATCAAATACCGACTCCACATCAATCAGTTCCAGCCCGGTCACTTTGCCATCCTTGCCGATGATGCGGTTGGGGCCTTTGCGCGGCGTAAGTTGAATCCCCTCTTCCAGCGCCTCTTCAATTTCAAAGTCAGATGCCGGCAGTTCGTCCCAATCTTCCAACGAAATCATTTGTACATCAGCTACGCCAAGGCGAAGAGCAGTACGGGCCACATCCAGCGCTGTGCTAACTGTTTCCGATTCTTCTTCGGCGCGAGCTTCGGTATCGCTGAGGGCTTCTTTTTGTTCAGCCGTTGCCTGGCCTAAACGGAGGGCGGTACGGGCGGCGTCCATGGCTACA
>JANTHP010000163.1 GCA_024762395.1 Anaerolineae bacterium
CGCGCCCCGATTTTGCAAGACCTGGCCGCTGATGTGTTAGACGCTTACGGCCTCGAACTCGTCGTCGAACTGAAATCCGCCATCCGTGACGATTTCCAGGTTGCCGCCCCCTTAGGCGAAGGCCCCGACATCATCGTCATCGCCCACGATCAAGCTGGCGCATTGGTTGATAACGGCTTGTTAGCCCCCGTAGACCTCGGCGACAAAGCGGGCGATTTTGCCCCCAAAGCATTGGAAGCCTGCACCTTTGACGGCGAACTGTACTGCATGCCCTACGCCACCGAAAACATGGGCTTCTTCTACAACACCGACATGGTCGAAACCCCGCCCACAACCTGGGACGAGGTCGTCAGCATGGGCGAAGCGCTCATGGATGAAGGTACCGCCACCTACATCATGGCCGTCACCGGCACCACCTATGACCTTTACCCGCTCTACACCTCCTTCGGCGGCTACATCTTCGGCAAAGACGCCGATGGCAACTGGAACCCCGACGATTTAGGCATTGACAGCCCCGGCATGATCGAGGGCGTACAATGGTTAGCCGACCACGTAGCTAATGGCGATTTGCCAGCCGACTGGGATTGGGGCAACAACCACGCCCTCTTCGAGACCGGCGAAGTACCCTTCATCATGGCCGGCCCCTGGGCGTTGGATCGCATCCGTGAATCCGGCGTACCCTACGCTATTACCAACTTCCCCGGCGGCGGCTTCCCCTTCGCCGGTACGCAAGGCTTCTTCATCAACGTCCAGAGCGAGAATGTTCTGTTAGCCCAGGCTTTCCTGAACGAATTCATTGCTACCGAAGACACCATGCTGAAACTGTACGAAGTCGGCGGCCGTCCGCCCGCATACCTGCCTGCGTTGGCGCAAGTTGACGATGCCGATCTGGTAGCGATGGCTGCTGCTGGCGAAAACGCCACCATGATGCCTGCCATCCCGGCCATGGGTTCCGTGTGGGGCAGTTGGGACAGCGCCGTTGTCCTGGCCCGCGACGGTAAGCAAGACGCCGAATCCGCTATGAAAGACGGCGCAGCTCAAATTCGCAATTTGATCGCCAACCCGCTGACCGGCATGGTTAACGTTCCCGGTTCCTACCAGGCACAAGCTGGCTGCGATGGCGATTGGATGCCAGAATGTGCCGCCACTGCCATGACCATGGGTGACGACGGCCTCTATCACAGCGGCCCCTTTGCCCTTACCGCAGGCGACTATGAAGTGAAAGTGGCCCTGGACGGCTCCTGGACGACCAATTACGGCGTTGACGGCGCTCCCGACGGCGATAACTACCCCTTCACTCTGGACGCTGATGGCGAAGTCTCCTTCACCTTCGATCCGGATTCAAAACTGCTTGAGATTGTTCTCCCCTAAAGAACGCTCTTGACTAAAGACCGGGAAGCGCAGACGCGCTTCCCGGTTTCTTTTATCTACTCGTTCCCACGTTTTGTGTAAAAATGCTCTACGCGGCGCGTTGCGCTGCGAGAGAAAGCAGAGCGTCCCATAATCATTCCACGCAGAGCGTGGAACGAGAGAGAATTTTACGCAGAGCGTAGGACGAGGAAAGAATGAGAGAAGATGGTAGTATGGGAGGTATGTCATGGGCGAGCTTGTTGCACAAAAAAAATCGCGTCAGAAAAACCCATTAACCCAAATAATTTTGCTCATTTTGGTGGGGTTGTTTGATGTTGGCGCGGTTTGGTTTATTCAAAATGCGTGGTCTCATGGATTTACGCAGTTAATCATCATCATCGGCATTATTACCGTAATGCTGAATTTGATATTTTTGATCCCAAAGGCTTATCCATTTCGCTGGATGGCATTGGGATTGAGTTTTCTTATCTTATTTGTCATCTACCCCATCATTTTTACCGTTTATGTGGCCTTTACCAATTACGGCGATGGGCATCTTTTAACCAAAGAACAAGCGCTTCCCATCATCGAAAAAGCAACCTATTTACCCGAAGAAGGTAAATCTTACTCCTGGACAGCCTTTAAGGCTGAATCGGGCGATTACGCTTTGTGGCTCATTAACGACGATGGCGAAACATTCCTCGGCAAGCCGGGAGAAGAGATTGTGCCGGCCAAGCCGGGTGACTCTGGCATTGGCGAGGCTGATAGCAAAGGGATACCTGTCTCCATTGAAGGATATGAACGCCTGAATGGGTTAATTGCGGCGACAGATAAAGAACTGCCCAACATCAAATTTGGTCTTGAAGGAGATCAAACCATCCAAATCCGTTCCCCAAGCGAAGCGGCCGAATTAGAAACCCGGTATCAGTATGATGAAGCAACCGATACAATTGTGGATCAATCCAACGGCGATATTTATTACAATGTTGACGGCACATTCTCTACCCGTGATGGCAAAACGATAAAACCGGGTTTCAGAACGGTGGTGGGGTTCAAAAACTTCAAAGACTTTACAACCAGCCCGGCCTTGAGAGGGCCGTTGGTACGGATCATCATTTGGAACTTCATCTTTCCCACGATTAGCGTTTTGTCAACGTTTGCCTTGGGGTTGACCATCGCTATTTTGTTTAATGATCCCGATTTCCCCTTCAAGAAACTTATCCAATCCTTACTCATTATTCCGTATACCATTCCGGGTTTGATCAGTATCATTATTTGGCGCGGTATGATGAACTCGGAATTTGGCGTTATCAATCGGATATTGGATGGGTTGATTGGGTGGGCGCCGCATTGGACGACGGAACCGATTTGGGCGCAAATTGCCATCTTGATTGTTAATCTGTGGTTGGGTTATCCCTATTTCATGTTGGTGGCGAGCGGGGCGTTGCAGTCCATCCCCTCGGATATTTATGAAGCTTCGATGATTGACGGCGCGTCGGGTTGGCAAAGCTTCCGTCGCATCACGCTGCCCTTGCTGCTGGTGGCGGTTGGGCCGCTGCTCATCGCTTCTTATGTTTTCAACTTCAATAACTTTAATCTGATTTACCTGTTTATCTCCGGCGGGCCGCCGATTGTGGGCGCGTCAACCCAGGCGGGGCATACGGATATTTTGATCAGTTATGTGTATAAGTTGGCTTTTGAAAGCGGTGGACGGGGCGTTCAATACGGATTGGCTTCAGCCATTTCGATTATTGTTTTCTTCATCGTTGGCGCTATCACATTAGTTCAATTCCGTTTCACGAATATGTGGGAGGAGGTTAGCGAAAATGTCTAGTATGACTCAATCTGGACCAAGCCTTTGGGGTTCGCAGAAGTTTCGGAAGCGTTTTGGCGTTGGCGTTCGGCTTGTCATCGCTGTGATTCTGATCGCTTTCTCCGTTTTCCCGGTTTTGTGGATTATTTCGGCCTCCTTCGATAATTCGCAGTCGCTGGCCTCACAAAAGTTGATTCCTGTCAGAGCCGGGTTGGATAATTATCGGGATTTGTTTGGCTTGAATCCTGATTATAAATTTGGCGATCTTTTTTATTGGAAATGGCTGTGGAATTCGGTAAAAATTGCGACGATTTCGACGGTGTTGAGCTTGAGCATTACCACGCTGGCGGCTTACGCTTTTTCGCGTTTGCGCTTTGCCGGACGGGTGGCGATGCTTAAGGGGATTTTGCTGATTCAGGTTTTTCCTAATTTGTTGGCGTTAGTGGCGATTTATTTGCTCATTTTTCAGACGGGCGAAATTATTCCAGGCTTGGGTTTGAATTCTCACGCCGGGCTGATTTTGGTCTATCTGGGCGGCTCGATGGGAATGAATATCTGGTTAATGAAAGGGTTTTTGGACACAATTCCACGTGCGATTGACGAATCGGGGATGGTGGATGGGGCGTCTAATTTCCGCATTTTCTGGACGCTGCTGCTGCCGCTTTTACGGCCGATTCTGGTCGTCATCGGCATCTTGTCTTTCATTGGCATTTATGGCGATTTCGTTTTGGCGCGTATTTTGCTAAATGATGTGGATAAGTATACGTTGATGGTAGGATTGCAAATTTTCACGGCCGGACAGTTTGACCAAAAGTGGGGCGTTTTCGCCGCCGGGGCGCTGATTGGCGCGCTGCCGATTATGATTACGTATATTTCGCTGCAAGATCAGATTGCAGGCGGGTTGACTGCGGGGTCTGTGAAGGAGTAAAACGTGAAACGTGAACCCTAGCAGGCTGTCGGGAAAGCCTTGAAAACCTCGATAGGACACGGATTAACACAGATAAACACGGATTTTTAGGCTAAAAGTGTTAAAAAAATCTGTGTTTATTCGTGAAATCCGTGTCCCATAATTCTTTCTCCGACAAGCTGCTAGAAGAGTCACGTTTCATGTTGATTTGGGTGTGGAGTGGTGATTATGCAACGTATAACAGCGTTTTTGGCATTTCTGGTAGGTATAGCCCTGTTATTGCAACAGGGCTATCTGCTTTTTGCGGACGAGCCGCCTGAGCCTGCGGCGGAAACGGCCGTTTCCATCTTCAAAGACGTCTCTCGTTCGGCGGGCATTGTAAACAACCGGGTTCCCAGCATGGACATGTCCGTCGGGCAGGCGTGGGGCGATTACGACAACGACGGCTGGGTAGATTTGTATGTGACCGATCCAGACGGCCGTAACACCCTCTACCGCAGCAATGGCGACGGAACCTTCTCCCCCTCCCCCCTCGCCGACCAGGTCGCCCTGCCCGACGCCTACAGCGAAGGCGCCGTCTTCGCCGACTACGACAACGACGGCTGGCGCGACTTGATCGTCGTCAATTGGGGCATCAACACGCTTTTCCACAACGAAAAAGGCCAACGCTTCGTCGAAGTCACGCGGCAGGCGGGGTTAACGGACGAGAAAAACAGCAAAACCGCCTCCTGGGGCGACTTCGACAACGACGGCTTTGTAGATTTATACGTCGCCAACTGGTCTTGTTACCCGCAGTGCGGCCGTTCCCTGGAAGGCGACAGCGACCGCCTCTACCGCAACAACGGCGACGGAACCTTCAGCGACGTTTCCGACTACCTCGGCGGCAGCTTAAACGGGGCCGGATTCATCGCCAGCTTTGTGGATTACGACAACGACGGCGACCAGGACATCTACCTGGTCAACGACGAATTCGTCAACCCCATCGGTAATAAATTGTGGCGCAACGACGGCCCCGGCTGTGGCGGCCACTGCTTCACGCAAGTGGCCGCGGAAGCGGGAGCCGACTCGAAGCTGTTCGGCATGGGGTTAGCCGTTACCGATTACGACAACGACGGCGACATGGATTTCTACTACTCCAACGTCGGCCCGATGGAACTGCTGAACAACCGGGGCGATGGGACATTTACCGAAGTCGCCGCCGCCGCGGGCGTGCAGACGCCGACCGACATTGCCTGGGGAGCCATAGCGTTGGATTATGACAACGACGGCTGGCGCGACCTCTATCTGGCGGTAGTGGATACCGCCAATCACCGCGACATTGCCGCCAATAAGCTGTTCCACAACAACGCCGACGGCACATTTTCCCTCGTTCCCTGCCGCAACGAGGCCGCCGACCCGCATCCCAGCCTGGGTGTCGCCTACGCCGATTATGATCATGACGGCTGGCTGGATTTGGCGGTGGGCAACATGGATGAAGGCTACCGGCTGTATCGCAACCAGGGCGGAGAGAGCGGCGCTAATCATTGGCTCTCCCTCTCCCTTGTAGGCGCGGGACCGGTGAATCGGGACGCAGTGGGGACGCGCGTTTACCTGACAACGCCCGACGGCCGTACCCAAATGCAAGACGTGATCAACGGCTTCGGCATGGGCGGCGGCAGCGAATTGGCCCTTTACTTCGGGCTGGGAGCGGCAGAAACGGCCGATCTGCAAATCCGCTGGCCCGACGGCCGTACCCAAACCTTCGCCAACGTCGCCGCCGACCAACGCTACCACCTGGCCTACCCCCTCGCCGAGGAAACTGTCCTCAAGCCCATGCCCCAGAAACAACGCAGGCCGGAAAGCGCGCCGCGCGCCCGGTTGACCGACAACCCCAAACTCCAGCCGGCCATTCTGGCCTTGATTGGTCTCGTTCTGGCGGGCATAGGCATTTTAGTCTGGACAATGCCTTCGCCGGCGGCGCGATGGGAACCGGCGGCGTTGGTCGGATTAGTCGCCATCGTCTTGATTGCCTGGGCCGCCGCCGCGCTGGACAGACCGCTGCGACAATTTCTGACGGTAGACGGCCGTCTCCAATACCTCATGAATCAGGCCGACGTCAAACCGCCCACCCGCCTGCCCGCGCCATCGCCCGAACTGCTGGCCCTGGGCGAAGCCCTCTTCTGGGACCCGGAACTGGGCGGCAACCGCGACACCGCCTGCGTTACCTGCCACCATCCCCTCGCCGCCACCGGCGACGACCTGGTTTTACCCATCGGCACAGGCGGCGTCGGCCTGGGCCATACGCGGGTGCAAATGGATGCCGAGCGGAGCCTGGTTCCGCGCAACGCCCAGCCGCTCTTTAATTTAGGCTACGCCGAATGGACGACGCTGTTTTGGGACGGCCGTGTCTCCGGCAGCGCGCAAAATGGATTCGATACCCCCGCCGGCGACCGTCTGCCCGCCGGGTTGGACAACGCCCTCGCCGCCCAGGCCCTCTTCCCCATGACCTCCAGAGACGAAATGCGCGGGCTGCGTGGCGATGACGACATCTTCGGCCAACCCAACGAGCTGGCAAAAATAACCGATTACACCATGCAAGACATGTGGAACGACATCATGGCCCGCCTGCTGCAAATCCCCGGCTATGTCGAACTGTTCCGGGCCGCTTACCCCGATGTGCCGGTTGAATCGCTCACCATCGCCCACGTCGCCAACGCCATCGCCGCTTACGAGGGCGCGGCCTTCACCTTCGACGACAGTCCCTTCGACCGTTACATCCGGGGCGATTTGGATGCCTTGTCGGGCGCGGCCAAACGGGGCGCGGCGTTGTTTTACGGCGACGCCGGCTGCGCGAACTGCCACAGCGGCAGCCTGCTCACCGACCAGCAGTTCCACAATTTGGCCGTTCCCCAAATCGGCCCCGGCAAGGGGCGGGATGCGCCCTACGATTTGGGCCGCGCCCGCGAGACGGGCAGCGACTGCGACCGGTTTGCCTTCCGCACGCCGCCGCTGCGAAACGTCGCCCTCACCGGCCCCTGGATGCACAATGGCGCGTTTACGACGCTGGATGCGGTCATCCGCCATCATTTAGACCCGGCGGGCAGTTTGCAGGCCTACGACCCAACGCAGCTTCCCCCCGATTTGCAAGACACCTGCCTGAACGACCCGGAAGCAATTACGGCCGTTCTGGCGTCCAGCGAATCAATCGGCGATCAAAAACAGCTCTCGGCGCGGGAAATGGGGGATTTGCTGGCTTTCTTGCACGCTCTGACCTCGCCCAGCGCCCTCGATTTGTCCGCTACCATCCCGCAGCGCGTTCCCAGCGGCCTGCCGGTAGGCGGCAATGTGGAAATTATGCCCTCTCCTCTCAATATTCCAGGGGAGAGTTGACAAATTTTCCTATAGTACTCGTGTAAGACGAAGCGCTAATGAAATTTGTCAACTCTTATCTTGATTCCCGTGTTATACTTGATGTATGTACGGCGTAAGCACATAGAGGTGGATCATGTTACGTAAAATCTTCAAAACGGGCAACAGTTTAGTTGTTGCTTTGCCTAAGAAAAATTTGCAAGCCATCGGACTGCGTGAAGGAAGTGAAATATCGCTTAGAGTAGACGAAGAACTGGGGCAGATTATTTTGGAACCGGCGCGCCCTCAAGCGCCCAGCGTAGACGCTGAATTTGCCCGCCAACTTGACGAATTTATTGCTGAATACGGCCCGGCGCTGAATGCTTTGGCAAAATGATTGGTGACGGATCAGATGACAGTCCCTTTCCCCAGAAACATTAGGCACAGCTTGCTGCATTTTAAGGGAAGGTTCGTTTTTAACTTCCCTATTTAGGATGACATGTTTCGGGAATTGCATTCCCGAAACACCAAAGTTATTTACGAACCTTCCTTAAGTGACTGTCACCTCGGAGGCTGAGTAGTTGTAATGATTGTTTATCTAACGGCGGAGCAGCTTCTTTTTATTCATGCGCGCCTCATCGCTACTAGCGGGGGCGCGCATGGATTACGCGATATTGGTTTGTTAGAATCGGCCGTCGCCCGTCCCCAGGCAGCATTTGATGGAATGGATTTATATCCCGATTTATTCTTAAAAACGGCCGCTCTCATGACCTCGTTAGCGCAAAACCACCCATTTGTAGATGGCAATAAACGAACGGCAATCACAGCCGCCATGCTGTTTTTGCGGCGTAACGGCCGTACCATTGCCCCATCTAACGCCGAATTGGAGCGATTTACATTTTGGGTGGTCAGAGAACGGCCGTCTCTTTCTGAAGTGGCTGACTGGTTTCGCTCGCACGCAGAATAAAGTGAGGATACCCTATGCGCGTCCCAAAAATTGTACAGATTGCGATTATTTTTGTTGTTTTGCTGGCCGCTTGCCAGGAAAATACGCCGATTGAACCGGCGACGGCCGTTCCTCACCCCACAATCACAGAAACAGCGGCCGAGGCGACGGCCGTTTCCCCCACCGACGCACCCACCGAGACCCCCAATGCCATCGCCGCTGCTCTGACGGCCGACGCCGCCACCCGCGCCGCCGGGCCAACCCGTCCTCCCACCGCCACCCCCCAACCCATTCCCACCCTCGATCCGGCCGTCAACCGCTGGTGGAACGACGCCGTTTTCTACGAAATCTTCATCCGCAGCTTCTACGACTCCGACGGCGATGGCGTGGGCGACATCAACGGCCTCATCGAAAAATTGGACTACCTCAACGACGGCGACCCCGACACCGACAGCGACCTGGGCGTTACCGGCCTCTGGCTCATGCCCATGATGGAATCCCCCAGCTATCACGGCTACGATGTAGTGGATTATTACCGCGTGGACGAGGAGTACGGCACAGCCGACGATTTCAAACGCCTCATCGCCGAAGCGCACAAACGGGGCATTCGCGTCACGATTGATTTGGTCATCAACCATACCAGCAAGCAGCACCCCTGGTTCATCGCCTCCGACAACGGCGACCCGGAATACCGCGATTGGTACGTCTGGGCGGATGGGGACCCCGGCTACCTCGGCCCCTGGGGACAGCGGGTTTGGTACGCGGGGAAGGATGGGTATTACTACGCCGTCTTTTGGTCGGGAATGCCGGATTTGAACTTGAGCAATACGGCCGTTACCGACGAAATCTACAACATCACCCGCTTCTGGCTGGAAGAGATGGGCGTAGACGGTTTTCGCATGGACGCCGTGCGCCACTTCATCGAAAACGGCATCGCCCAGGAAAACACCCCCGCTACCCACGCCTGGCTGCGCGATTTCCACACCTTCTACAAAAGCGTCAACCCCGACGCCTTCACCGTCGGCGAAACGTGGACGGACAGCCAAAACGCCGCCCTCTACGCCGTAGACGAGAACGACATCCCCTTTGAATTTGATCTGGCCGAAGCCTACCTCCGCGCCGCCGGCAGCCCCGTCGTCGGCAATTTGGTTGATCAGGCCGCATTGGTGGACGCCAGCTATCCGCCCAATCAATTCGGCATCTTTCTCACCAATCATGACCAAAACCGGGTGATGAGCGTTCTGGGCGACGTAGAGAAGGCGAAAGCGGCCGCCGCGCTGCTGCTCACTTCCCCCGGCGTCCCCTTCATCTACTACGGCGAGGAAATCGGGATGACGGGCACAAAACCGGATGAGGATATTCGCCTGCCGATGCAGTGGAACAGCGATGACGAGCGGGTGGGGTTTACGGACGGCCGTCCCTGGCGCGCCCCCGCCGCCGATTACCCGGAAGTGAGCGTCGCCTTGCAAGATGACGACCCCGATTCGCTGTTAAACGTCTACCGCGCCCTCATCCATCTACGAAACGCGCATGAGGCGCTGCGGCGGGGCGACTGGACGCCGGCAGCGACCAATTCCAACCGCATTTACGCCTTTTTGCGTCAAACGGAAGATGAAACGCTGCTGGTTGTGGTCAATTTAAGCGATTATGCTGTCGCGGATTACAGTTTGGATGTGGCGGATGGGGCATTGGATGGGGCGGTAACGGCCGTCACCCTCTACGGCCCTCCGGCAGAAACCAATCCCAACATTAACGGAAATGGCGGTTTCTCCGGCTACATTCCCTTTGCCGAAATCCCGCCCCAATCGGCGGCAGTTATCCAACTCAATCCGTAAAACGATTTGGTAAAGGGTGCATTTCATCTCAGTTGATGTATCGGGAATTGGAATTCCCGATACTTGGCTCAACGTTTCGGGAATTCCAATTCCCGAAACACGCACTTTTCTCA
>JANTHP010000164.1 GCA_024762395.1 Anaerolineae bacterium
GGCCAGCGCGTCCGGCGCGGCCAGCGGTGCGGCGGCCCCGGCAGCGGCTGCGGCCAGTCAGGGAAGCAGTGGTATTCCGTTTGGTATTGCGGCTGCCAGTCCTTTTGTCGCTTTGTTGGGCAAGGCGATAAAGGATCAGATGGATGATGATTAGGCTGAGCGAGAGCTAGAGCTAGAGCTAGAGATAGAGCTAGAGATAGAGCTAGAGCTAGAGATAGAGCTAGAGATAGAGCTAGAGATAGAGATAGAGCTAGAGATAGAGCTAGAGCTAGAGACTGGAGAGTGCTATGAGTGATGAAAATGGGTTTGAGCCGATTAATGTTTTACTTTCACGGGAGGAATTGCTTCTGGTTCTTGATTTGCTGCGGGCAGCAACGATTCCGGGATTGGATGCGGATCCGTTAGGGGAGTTGGATGAGGCGCAGCGGCAGTTGGCGTTGATTTGGGCCGGCCGGGCGTTACGGGCGCGGGGGCTGGCGCAGGTGGGCGAGGATGGGGCCTTGGAGGTTCACAGTGCGTTGTTAACGGCCGTTGGTGTGTGCGCCTATGCCAATGATGCTGTGTTTGGGTTCCATTGGCCGGCCGGCGGTGAAGCGCCGGTTCGTTATTTCGGGCATATCCGAGGCGATGATATTGCCGTCCACACGCGCCCTGAGGATGTGCTGCATCTGTTTACGCTGCTGCCGTCCAAAGAGAAGTTATTGGCGCAGGTGTTGGCTTTTTGCGAATTTGAGGATGTGCCGGAGCCCCGCGCTTTTGAGATGACGGTGACGAATGATGTTTTTGTGCAGGCGCGGGAAATGGCGAATGATGGCGACGCCGACGGAGCGGCGGCCTTGTTGACTGGTCAGGGCGCGGATGGGGAAACGGCCGTTGCTTTTACCGCAACCCTTGTTAATTCCCCGCGTATCACCATCTTGCAAATTCTTAAACAAGACGGGGACGATGCTGTACAGAAAAGCGACTTTACTATTGTTCAGAATGACGACTATGCCTGGTTCATCGCTCCGGCACAGACGGAAGGTGAAGCTAAACTGCTTATTCGCTCGACAACAAAAGATGAAATTGAGGGCGTGCTGGCCGAATTGTTGTAGACAGCTGCGCTTGTGAAACCATTGTTGTTATCATGGAACCAGATGATTTGATGAAACCCATTTCTTGCCCTTATTAAATTGGGTTAGGAAGTGGGTTTCGCATTGATTGGGGTAATTAAGCTGGTTTGGGAGATAAATATGGGTAGTGCAATTATCCAGGTCAAATATGATGCTGTTGAAAAAATAGCGGCTCGATTTGGTAGAGAGGCAGAACAGGTGGAGGAGATGAACGGCCGTGTTCAGCGAGCTATACAGCCTTTGCAAGATGGCGGCTGGGCTGGGGAAGGGTCCGCTGCCTTTTTCGCAGAAATGGAACAAGATATTTTCCCGGCAGTGCATAGACTATCAAATGCTTTAACCGAAGCGCAGCGCGTGACCCTCGAAATCTGTACAATCATGCGGCAAGCCGAAGAAGATGCCTCTGCTCCTTTTCGCTCCAATCCAATAGATGAGCCAGTTCCCAACAAGGAAGCTGGCGGCGATGGCGCCGGGAGCGCTGCAAATAAATCACCCGGTCTTTGGGATAGAATTCTTTCCGTTTCAGATAGTATTGTTGACGCAATTGATCAAATTGATGATATTGCCCCCATTCCGGCAGCCATGATACTGGCATCAATGCTTAAAGCAGGCCTGACATATGGTGGGCAAACCCTGGTTTATGGTCCGAAATGGCTTAAAGATTTAGCCGGTGTATCCTCGAATCTGACACACATTAAAGCTTCAAATATGGCCGCGCATATTACCAAGCGGGCTGTTGTATTCTCTGCGCTAATTGCTACTGCACAAGGCGTTGTGGGTGTTGCTAAAACATGGACGGAGCATTGGGATGAATATAAATCATACAATGATACGTCTAAACAGGTTTCGGCAATGACAGTTGATGCAGGTTTGGCTTTGTTGCCAGTTGCTGCAGAGACGCTTGGCGGCATTGGCGGGACAATTGGCGGGGCAAAACTAGGCGCCGTAGTCGGTACATTTATTGGCGGGCCTGGTTTAGGAACTGCTGCAGGAGCAATTATTGGCGGCGCTGTGGGCGGCTTTGCTGGCGATTGGATTGGCGGTGCAGCCGGGAATTGGGCCAAAGATGGCATTATTTCGGCAGGCGGACGGGAGTGGGCCACAAATACATTCGATAAGCATGTAGCGCAGCCTGTTGCTGATGGGATTAGCTATATGGCTGATAAAATTCGCGATTTTGAATTACCATCATTCAGCTTACCCAGAATGAATTTTAGTTTCTAAATTCCTCAAGGAAACGGTAAAAAGCTCTGCAAAAACTTTTCACCGTTTACCTGATGTGTGTTGACATGAATCATAGGGGTGTTCAAGCATGAACTCATTTACGATTAAGCCTGATAAGGGGCGTGCTGTACTTTTCTTTTTCCTGATTTCAATTTTCATGGCGGTGGGGATAGGATTGTTGTTTCTGCCACCTAATAAGACATCTATTATTCCGTTAAACCAATTCCTTCAGCCTGTTATTGGTTGTATTAGCGCTTTGTTTGGTTTGGTAGGGTATGTCACGTTATTTGTTCGTATGCAAAAACCAATTATTGCTTTTGACGAGCAAGAAATACGTTACTATCGAAATGGCGTAACAGTGCCGTGGGCGGATATTCGCAGTGTACAAATTGTAAATGAGTGGGGCGGTAATAAGGTTCGTTGGATATATATCAATGTGCATAACCCAGAAAAGTACAGCGCGTTTGAGAAATTAAATAAACGATATGGCATGATAGAGGCTGACTTAGTATTTGATTTTAGCCTTGCTTCACAGTCCGATTATGAACAGGTATGCAAATGGGTGCAGGAGCGTGTGCATTAATTGCTATGGCGGCTCAAAATAGCTTCAACAAAAGGAGAGGATAATGTTTCGTCTTTCTGTGGAAGAATTAGCTTTTGCGATGGGATTTTTAGGCGGTTCGGATGTAGCTGCAGGATTTTTGGAGGCTGCGGTAGGGAAACAGAACACAGATAATGTTTCAGGCCGTATTACAGCCGCCAGTCATTCTCTTTTGGCGCGGGAATTACTTACCCTTGATCTGAGTGATAACACAAATGAATTGCGAAGCGATTTGGCTGCATTGGTTAAAATTATGTTGTCAACGGACCGTTCTGTTCGCTGCCAGAGTCTTGGTGCGGGAGAGGATCGTGTTTTAACTTGTTTTATGTCTGATGGTGCGATGGTTGCTCATGAATTGGAAATGGGTGTTGTTGCTAAATTGGAGGCGATAAAAGACATTGCTCATCTTAAAAACAAAATCATGTCGTTCATTCAACCGCCGGAAGACAAGGCGGCCTCCAATTCTATAGGCCGGTTAAGCGGCGATGCGTTGCAGCGGGTGCGCCAGTTAATTGCACGGGGGGAGATGGATAAAGCGCGAATTCTGTTGGGGGAATCGCTGCCAGAGGCCGTTGTTCAGATGCTGGCAGACGATTTGGCACATGATGATGTTGCGTGGGGAACTGTTTTATTGGTAGAAACAGCGCCGGAAAATTCGGATACGCCGTTGGAATCAAATAATGGCGTTTTGTATGCTTCTACTCCTCGAAATTTATGGTTGTTTCAATTTGTGCCAAATGATATGGTTAATGTGAATGTGTTTGAGGGAAGTGCCGGGCAACTTCGGTTGTTGTTAGACCAAATGATGTCTCAATTATCATAGCGCAGCGACCTGCAAGTGAAAAGGTGCAAAGATGAGCGATGGTGTAATTCAGGCGAATTATGAAGCGTTAGAAAGGATTGCCGCCCGGTTTGGTAGTGAGTCAGAGCGGGTGGAGGAGGTGAACGGCCGTCTTCAATCCTTCATGCGCCCCCTGCAAAACGGCGGCTGGGAAGGTGAGGGAGCCAAGGCTTTCTTTGATGAGATGGAAGATGTTATTTTTCTAGCATCAAACCGGTTGAGAGAGGCATTGGCGCAGGCCAGAACCGCTACGCTGGAAGTTAAACGGGTTTTTCAAGAGGCGGAGGAGGAGGCGGCACGGCCGTTTCAAACCTCACCTGGTGAAACATTAACTTCTCCCGAAGAGACGTCATCTGATATGCCTTCCCCAGCAGGATTGCCAAATTTCCCTCCTGTTCCGCCGCCGCCTGCTAATGGAGATGGGGCTGGGGAGCATGGGGCTGTTGAACGCAATTGGATGGAACGACGCTGGGATGATATACAAAAACAACTTTGGTATGAAGTTGCCGACGGCGCTGATGCTGTAGGATTAGACAATGCGGCACGTCATATGCGTCACTATTTGAGTAACTCAGGTGATACCTTAACCGTTTCACCTGAAGCTATGTTGCGTGATATGCCTGATTTTCAGCAAAAAGTGCAACAGACAATTCAATATGATTTGACAGATGCGATCAATGAGCGCATTGCGGCTGAATACACGGGACAGCCAATTACCTTTCAGGTGACAACGGATTGGATGGGAGATTACGCGACAAAAAGCGAATCCAGCGATTGGTTTTACGCCATGGGTGGGCTCAGCTATGCTGTCGGTGCAGAGGTCACGGTAACGCCGGGGGAAAACGGCAACCCCGTTGTGCAGGTCAATTATCAAACGCACGTTTTTGACCGTTACAACTGGGATCCGGGCAAAGCAGTTGACATAGGCCCTGTTCATATTCCCGATGCAACGCCAGGTCATTTGCATCAAGTGGGCATTGCTCAGGAATATGAAATCCGTGGCACATCTGCAACCAGTTCCTACACTTATGAATACACAGGGGTAAACAGCGCCGCGCCATCCGTCAGTGTAACCGGAGATGGTCGCGCTAATGAACGCGGGCGAATAGTTGACGATCCAACCCGAAATGATGACCTCAGCCGTCGTGCAGGTAGCCGGGAGAGTGAACGATGAGTGCCTTGTCGATAAATAATTTGCAGTGGGCCGATCTCGACTTTCTAGATGATGTAGCCCAACTGAAAATTCATCAGGTTGAGGATGGTATTGATAATTTAGCCTTGTTACGTTTTGAAGTGTCAACATCTGTATTATCCAGTCTGCTTGCGTCTTTGGGTATCAAACAACCGCTACGTCAGGGTTATCGCCCAATGCCTGATCGTATTTCTAGCGATCCTGTATGGTGGATTCCCTACAGCAAAGATGAATTTTCAGGCGCGCAAGGTTTAACTAATGGATTGGGACGAGAAATAATTGTACATGATCTGGATAATGCCAAAGAGATATATTTGCGTACTTATCAACTGTGAAGGAGTATCTTGATGAAGTCCCGATATTATTTTTCGTTTATGTTTTTATATATCCTGTTTGTTGCCGTTGCCTGTGTCAGTAGCGATAAGAACAGGGCTGCTGATCAAGCAGAAATCGAAGCCTTTATTGGCGCATCGCTTCCATCTTCTGTGGCTGACAAACAAAGTGAATGGCAGCGAGGTGTAGATGATTCGCTCATGTTAAAGTTTTCCATGTCTGAGACAGATCTTGAGCCTTTTCTTAGCAATCTTGGTTTTGACGAACCTTTACGTAAATCTTATCGCCCATTTTTTGATTCAGGGTCGAATAATAATTGGTGGGATACGACTCAATTGACAGAGTTTATGGGCGGGGCAGTTAATCAAGCAGGCAAAACTTATGAGGTTATTGTTGATACATCATTAGAAAATAAGGTGATTGTGTATTTAATGGTTTATGAACGATAATCAAATTCGCGTGAAGAAAGTGGCATTTACTATGATTGGCTTGATTCTATTGTTTTTTACTTTGTTATCATGTCAGCCAGTTTTTTCAAGGGTGCCCTCATTGTCTAATGCGAATGCTCTTTATCAACAATTGCTTAACATCCCTGTCCCATCGGAGGTAAGTGAGTTAGTTGTTTCTTCTGATAGCGCTGAAGCGGGTTTATGGACGGCCGTTTATTTTAGCTACAAAGCGCCGTCCACATATTTTGAGACGTTATCTCGTCATGTTGATTTTGCCCAGACGAGTGATTTCAACTCATCTGTAGCGCCCATTTCATGCAATAGTTCCCGAATGCCTGATGATTTTGATTATTGGACAGAGAAGCCGATTTCATTAGAGGGTAAACAGTGCTATATTGGCGTTTATTTCCCCTACGTTCATTACTTGATTTATGAACCAGAGACGCAGGCTGTAGATCATTTTGTGGGTGGTATGAGTGATTAAGCAGGAGACAACAGGAGCACAGCCCACCACGAATGAATGAAAATGGGACACATCTCTTAGATGAAGAAAAAATACATTCATTACTTGATATTCGCCATAGTAGTCACAACCATTTCATGCAAGCTGCTTGCAACACCGCCAGAAGGAGAAAATACGTCTGATCCAATCGAAAATACCCCTGTACGGAATGACAGCGAAGGATTGGCCCAAATCATAAACTTGCCGGCGCGGCCCCAAAGTGCATTGTGGCACGTCTCAACGCCAGGAAATGAAAACCCCCGAAGCGTGCCAGGCCCAAGCGACTACACATTGGAAGCAGTTATCACATTTTCGGATGAAGATTTTCAGGCAATTCAAGCTGATGCAAGCGCATACGTTTTAGATTGGATAGTTGAATGGGACGAGTCCTATTTTGAAGAATGGTATCCTGATTCTATTAAGAACAGTTTTACTTTTGATGATGAAACAGGAAAATACAGACTTGTTCATTCCGTATACGATGCTTCCCAAATGTTTGGTAAGTCGCCTTATTTAACAGGTAGTTTTATTTTTTCTGATGTCAACGCCGGAGAACTATTTTTGAGTTTGTCTTCAAACTAAATTCTCTTTGCAGACTGCTTTAGTGGAGGGCAGGTATGAGTAATGATGTAATTCAAGCAAATTATGAGGTGTTAGAAAGTATTGCCGCCCGGTTTGGTAGCGAGTCAGAGCGGGTAGAGGAGATGAACGGCCGTCTCCAATCTGCCCTGCGGTCTCTCCAAAACGGGGGCTGGGTAGGGCAGGGCGCTAACGCCTTTTTTGACGAGATGGACAGCGTTGTACTTCCCGGCGCAGCCCGGCTTACAGAGGCCCTAACCCAGGCGCGAACCGTTACCCTGGAAGTAAAACATATCATTCAGGAAGCAGAAGAAGAGGCGGCACGGCCGTTTGGCGCGCGCGCCGCAGACGGCGCGCCTGCCGCAGACGGCGCAGCGCCCGCCCCGCCTGATGTTAGCGGCGGGCCGCAGCCATCCACACCCATTCCCACTGCCGACATCTTCAACGACGCCTACATGGATAACATGATCGGTAAATCTATACAAGGCGCCGGCGATCCGGGGTTGATAGACGCCATGCGAACATTAAGCGGCAATCCCACCCCGGCCGAATTAGACCGCGCCTTAGACCAAATCGCGGCCGCGCGCGGCGTTCCCCGTGCTGATATTCAGGCCAGCTATGACCGGTATGTGGAACTGCGCGCCGAAGCCCAACGCATCGGCGCGGCGGGCGGCAAAAGCGGCTGGGAACCGCTCAACGAAACATTGCATCCCAACTTCATGGGCAGCACAGTCCAGCTTCGTTACGGCCAGGTCGTTGGCGATGCGTTAGGGATTGATCCCGTGTTTGGTTCGATGTTGAATCCCACCGGCGGCCTGGTTGGCGGCGGCAACATCTCCGTACAATTTCCGACAGAGCATCCCGTTGGTTATCATGGCGTTTTCCATGATGCTGCCGGTTATTTGTACAATTATCATAACATGGGGCCGGGTTATAACTATCTGGGGCTGGAGAATCGGGATACGAGCAGCCCGCTAACGGGGCAGCAGGCCGGCATTGCGCATTGGAATGAGAAGATGGGCGTTGGCGGACTTGAGGCGACGGTGAGCAACGGCATTGGGGCCGGTATAGGCAAGGCGCAGGACGCAATTACCTGGGTTGATAACACGGTAGATACGGTTAAAGCGGGCGTCGGGCGGGCTGTAGATGCGGTGCAGGAGACGTTTGAAGATGTTCAGGAGGGGGTTACTGACTTTTGGGAATGGGCTTTTTAGGAGTGAATGATGGCTGAATCTCGAACTTTGACTTATCCTGTGACATTGACGACAGCGCAGTTATCATTTTTGTTAACGGCCGTTCGCGCCGAGCGTTTGTTTGGCGCTGATAACCGGCAGTTGTTCCCCCGCGACCCCGATGAGCGGCAGCAGTTATTTCAGACGGGCCAGCAGCAGTTAGAGCGGGATGGATGGTTGATCCGTGAAGGGGGTTTTGATGATCTGAACGCCCAACTGCTCTTGCTCATTGCCACAATGGCGGCGGCCGAAACCATCGTACTCACCCAAATAACCGCTCCGCAGCAGCCGCCCCAAGGAGTAACCCACCATGTATCCGACCAAACGGTTGTCGAAGTAGCGTACACGGGGGATGCGTACCAACTGACGGCTTTGGAATCGGCGGATGTAATGGCGAACCGGCTGGCGTATACGTTTGATTTGCCGGCAGCCATCCAGGAGGAGGCTGCGTTTGATTTGACGCAGACACAGGTGAGGCGGATTCAGGCGGAATTGAAGGCCGCCGGGTTTATGGATGAGGGGACGCCGAAAAGTGCAATCGGCATTTACGCCGATGTGATGCGGCATCTGCGCCGCCGGGGACAGATGCAGTTTGTTCGGCTGGATGTGGATGCGATTGTGGCGCGGCGGCAATTAGGTGTGTTGGCTGCGGCGAATGGGATGGCGTTAACGGCCGTTCCCCGCCCCCACGCCACCCATTACCAGACGGCAACCATAGACAGCTTCCAGCAAATCGTTGTCAAAACAATCGAACAGCTACAAGGAGAAACCGATGCCTGATTCTACACAAAATCGTAACCGCACCATCCTAATTGCCGCTACCGTCGTCTATGTTCTTTCACTGTGCCTTTGGGGAATGTGGGCCGGTATGCTCCTGTTAGCGCCGGATCAGCCCGTTCCCTTGCTAGGTTTAGCCTGGGCGGCAACGCTGTTATATCCCGTCATCGTTATCGGGAGCTTATTCATTGGCTGGCGCGCCCAGCAGCGCGGACAATTTAAGATGTGGGCCGCGCTGGCGCCTTTGTTGTACGCGCCTGTTTTGTTCATCATCGGTTTTGCGGCCTTGTGGCAAGTTGCTTCGTAACTATTCGGGTATCCCCTTAGATTTGTCAAATTCGGCCTGGTCAACGCCTGGTCATGTTAAAAAATTTGACAAATCTTCTCGCCAGCGCTGTATAGTTACGTTGCTTCTTAAATATGAACAACTATATAACTACCGAAGGTGACAGTCACTTTTACCAGTGACTGTCACCTCTGAGACCTGGATAGTTGCAAATATGAATCGGTTTATTTTAGGATTGGCAATAATGTTTTTATCGGGATTGTTGGGATTGTTTGGCTGCGGCGGCTCGAAAGAAAAGGTGCATGTTCGCATACAAAATAACAGCGGGCAGGAGATAACTCAGTTTTGGTTAGGCACGGGTTCCGGTTCCGGCGGGTCGCGTTCCCGGTCGTATGGACAAATTGCCGCCGGCAGTGTGACCGGGTACAAAGCGCTTGAACCATCTTTTGCCGCCTACGGCAAGTTTAATTTCATTGCAGCCGACGGCCGTAAATACCTGGGGTCAACATTTCCTACCGAAGAAATCGGTCGCAGAGAATTGTCGCCGGGTTATTACACCTTTGCCGTCACCACAGTGGGGGATACGGCCGTCTTACGCATCATCAGCGACCCGCCGCCCCGATAGCAGACAGAGAAATAGCCGACTATTGGATCGGAACGATAGGGTATTGTATACTGCTATCGAGAGTTTTTGATTAAATGGAGTAACTATACAGCTACCAGAGGTGACAGTCACTTTTTAGCATCGTGGCTTCGGCTAATACCTCTGGAAGAAGTGACTGTCACCTGTATAAATACTAGGTAGCTATACAGCGCTGCCGAGAAGATTTGTCAAATTTTTTAGCATAACCAGGCGTTTACCAGATTAAATTTGACAAATCTAAGGGTACACCTGAAT
>JANTHP010000165.1 GCA_024762395.1 Anaerolineae bacterium
TGCATTTCAAATGAGTTGAGAAAAGTGCGTGTTTCGGGAATTGGAATTCCCGAAACGTTGAGCCAAGTATCGGGAATTCCAATTCCCGATACATCAATTGAGATGAAACACACCCTTTGGTAAATCGTTCCGACGTGATTTACCAAATCGCACTGCGTCTGAAATTGCGCTACGCTTGTTCCGCTTTAGTCAGAACCTCTTCGAAAATATGCAGCCCTTCCTCAACCAGGTGACGCGGGATGTTGAGCGGCGGCGTCATGCGGATGGTGTTTGTGCCGCAAGGAATCAGCAGCAGCCCTTTCTTGAAGGCACCCTGGATGACCTCGTTGCGGAGATGGTCGTTCCGTTCTTTTGTTTCTCGGTTTTTGACAAATTCAATGCCAATCATCAAACCGCGCCCGCGAATATCACCGATGCTGGGATGCCGCGCCTGCATTTCAGCTAACGCATCCATGATGTATTGACCGGTGTCCTGCGCTTGTTGTAACACATTTTCCTGTTCGATAACTTCCAGCGTGGCTAACGCTGAGATGGCGGCGACGGGATTGCCGCCGTAGGTGCTGCCGTGGGAGCCAGGTTTCCAAACCATCAAATCTTTACGGGCCATGATGCCGCCGATGGGCATACCGCTGCCGACGCCTTTGGCGAAGCAGACGATGTCCGGCTCAACATCTTCGTGTTCGATCGCCCACCATTTGCCCGTGCGCCCGGCGCCGCTCTGGATTTCATCCACCATTAGCAAAATGCCGTATTTTTCGGTTAGTTCGCGCAGACGGGGGAAGAAGCCTGGCGGCGGTACGACGTAGCCGCCTTCGCCCTGGATGGGTTCGATGAGGATGCCGGCTACATCGTAAGGGGAGAGCATGGTGCGGAACAATTGATCTTCAATATAGTCCACGACCGCATCGCCGCAGCCAGCAAATTTGTCGGCTTTGAGAACGGGGCGGTAGGGGTTGGGGTAGGGGACGTGAAAGACTTTGACGCCGGTGGTGTAGCTGGCGCGCTGGGTGTTTTTGCTGGCTGTGAAGGAGAGGGAGCCGAGGGTACGGCCGTGAAATGCGCCCAGGAAACCGATGAATTTGCGCCGGTCGGTTTTGTACATGGCTAGTTTGATGGCTGCTTCGACGGCTTCTGTGCCGGAGTTGCCAAAATAGACCATTGTGTCGTCCATGGGGGCGATGGTTTGCAGTTTTTCGGCCAGTTCGACGGCTTGCGGGTAGTAAAAGTCGCTGAGGCAGATGTGCCAAAATTTGTCTACTTGCTCGCGTACTTTTTCGACGACGTAGGGATGGCGGTGGCCGACGTTAAGGACGGCGACGCCGGCCATGAAGTCAATGTAGCGACGGCCGTCTACATCCCATAATTCTGATCCTTCCGCCCGCCCCACGACCAACGGGTACTCACGCGATAAAGAAGGCGAAATACAAGCCTGATCTCGTTGTATCCATGCCTGGGCTTGCGGCCCAACTCCGTTCATATCAAATTTCATCGTAAATAGTCTCCTTTTTTAGGCGATTAGTCGGCAGTCTTGTAGTCAAGTAGTCCGGCTACGTGACTACTTGACTATTCGACTACGCGACTACTCGGGTTCAATGGTAAATGTTAAGGGGAATCCTTCCAGGCTGGCCGCGAAATGAGCTTGCCCTACCCTTTTTTGCGCTTCTTTTAGCGGCAGTGTGGCAACTATGGCTTTCCCTTCTGTGTGGGCGATATAGGTTACATATTCTGCATCCGGCGGCGGTAGTTGAAAGAATCGCTGCAGGACGACGATGACAAAATCATAGGGAGTCACATCATCATTGTGGATGATGACGTTCCAGAGGCTCTCGAAGGCGCTTTCCAGGTTGGTAAAGATGTCTTGTTGGGTGTCTTGTTCCAGATTTAACGGCCGTACCATTCCGAACCTCTTCCACAAAGTTTGCTGCCTGATTTTACCTTAACATTGAATAACAAAACAGGGGGGAAACGGCCGTTTTTTTGTAAGCGATGATTAAGCGGTTGGCGATTTTGGGGAGGTTGCCTGCAATTAACGGGATATTAACCCAACTTTTGTGCTTGATGAGTAAAATGGTACTTAGGTACTAGCTCTTGGAGGTGGTAGTGTGCGTAAGCGAGAAGATAAATTGTTAGAACATTTGAGAGAACAGGAGCGGGCGCTGCATGAGAAATTGGTCGAGACGACTCATTTTCTAAATTTGGCTCGACAAGAGGTCGAGTCGTATGAATCTACACTTGAAATGACAATGGCGCAGTTGAACCATGTTCGTCGTCAGATGGATGTATTGTGGCAAGCGGCTCCGTAACGGCCGTTTCCTATCCCCATATCCCCACATAAAACGTAAGCGTTCAGTTACATAGAGATTCACAGAAACTATTCAGGTGCACCCTTAGATTTGTCAAATTTAGTCTGGTAAACGCCTGGTTATGCTAAAAAATTTGACAAATCTTCTCGGCAGCGCTGTATAATTATGAAGGACTTTCTATTTTCCGTGTAACTCTATGTTCCATCTGAACGGATGTGCCAAGAAAAAACCGCCAGCTTTTGCTGACGGCTGAATAATCGCTTGAGAGGACGCCCTATTGTACTACTTTTTACATTGGGCAGTCGGCTAAACCGTTTGACAATTGTCCAGGCTGCTTCCTGACCACAATGGGCTTGATTATTTGTTTGGGTCCTCTCACTTCAATAGTATAGGCATTAAACTTACAACTATTATTACAAAAAGAGACTCGCGAGGGATTGAAAACCGCACCGGTCGGCGTGTCGGTTATTCTTCTACCTCTTTTAGAATAATCCGCTGAAAAGCCTCCGCGTACTTAAACCCTACTTTTTCACCGGTTCTGGCTGCCCAATCTCTCAGCCGGTCTTCCGGGTCCCAGTCGCCGAGTTGGCTGGTGTGTTGGCGTAATGCCTCAATTTTCAGGTCAATCGTTTCCGTAATGTCCACATAATAATTTGAATCGCGCCCATATGAGACGTAGACGTAGTTTACTTTATGGGGGGATAATCCTTCTTCATCCAGATCGGGGTAAAGCAAGGGCATTTCGGCGGCGGGGAAAACGGCGTCAATGGCGGCCTGGGCGGCGGCCCGGTGGTCGGGATGATTGATGCGTGTGCCGCCGGGCGGGAAGTACATGGTGGGGTCGCCGCAGACGACGACGTTGGGTTTATGCTGCCGGATGAGGCGCACTAATTGCTTTCGCAGTTCCATTGTGGGTTGGAGCATGCCATCGTGGTAGCCGAGGAAGATGCAGGATGCGCCGGCCAGTTTGGCGGCGGCGGTTTGTTCGGCGCGGCGGGTGGCGGCTAGTTTTTCGGCCGTCATGCCTGGTTCGTGGCTGCCTACGTTGCCGTCGGTGATGACGACGTAGGTGATTTCGGCGCCGTTTTTGGCCCATAAAGCGGCCGTTCCGGCGACGCCAAATTCAATATCGTCGGGGTGGGCGTAGATGAACATGGCCCGTTTGGGAATGTATGTTGTACTCATGGTTTTTTGCCTCCGAGCCACAGGATAGCGGCTCTGTTTGTTTATGGCAAGGTTGGGTGGGATTTCCTCATGATGTTTATATGAACGGCCGTTTCTCAACAATTAACAGTTAACAGAAAACAAGCAGCGGGAAACGGCCGTTTTCCCCGTCCCCACGCTTCCCCAAAAACAGTTACACAATCCCCACCAAGCCAACAGCAAATATCAAAAAACAACCTGGGTTGTGCTATCGTAGACAACGAAAAACAGCTAACAATCTCCGTTAATCGTTAGCTGTTTTCTGTCAACTGTTGGGTCTTCAGGATTTGGCGGGGTTTTGCAAAAAACCCTGCGTGAACCGTGAAACGTGAAAATCCTCTGGTCACGCATCACGTTTCACGTTTCACGGTTCACGGTTAGTCAACCCCACGAATTCCTAAAGAGCCTGACTGTTTTCTATTTCCCGTTTCTCACTCTACCGTCACACTCTTCGCCAGGTTGCGCGGCTGATCTACATCTGCGCCGCGCCGGACGGCGACGTGGTAGCTGAACAATTGCAACGGGATGACGTTGATGATAGGAGCCAGCAGCGGCGGCGCTTCCGGCACATAAATCACATGGTCGGCTTCATTGGCGATGGCCGCGTCCCCTTCCGTCGCTACGGCGATGACTGTGCCGCCTCTCGCTTTGGCCTGTTGTATCTGGCTAATCATCTTTTCGTACAGGTGATCTTTGGTGGCGATGGCGATGACGGGCATGGTTTCGTCAATCAGGGCGATGGGGCCGTGTTTCATCTCGCCGGCCGGGTAGCCTTCGGCATGGATGTAGCTGATTTCTTTAAGTTTTAAGGCGCCTTCGCGGGCGATGGGGTAGTTGATGCCCCGGCCCAGGTAGAGGAAGTTGTGTACTTTGAAGAATTGGTTGGCTAGTTCTTCGTATTCGGCGTCATGGTCCAGGACGCGCCCGGCTAAATCGGGTAATTGGGCCAGATCGTCTACCAGTTGGCGTAATTTGCGCCGCGAGATGGTCCCGCGCAGGTCGCTCAGGGCGCAGGCCAGCAGGTATTGGTCTACCAGGGAGGTGGTGAATGCTTTGGTGCTGGCGACGCCAATTTCCGGCCCGGCTTGCATGGGGATGTAGCCGTGTGAAATGCGCATGGATTGGCTGCCAAAGGCGTTGACGATGGACCAGAGGGTGGCTCCTTCGGCTTTGGCTTGTTCGCTGGCGGCCAGGGTGTCGGCGGTTTCGCCGGATTGGGTGATGGCGAGTACGGCCGTATCCTCATCAATAATTGGATCGTAATACCGAAATTCAGAGGCGTATGTCACTTCGGTGGGGATGCGGGCTAGATTTTCGATCATAAACTTACCGGCTAGTCCGCTGTAAAAGCTGGTTCCGCAGGCGGTGATGTATAGTTTGTTGATGCGTTGGGCCAGTTCGGGGGTGAGGTTCATTTCGGGGAGGTGAACACGGCCGTTTTCAAAGTCAACCCGTCCGCGCAAGGTGTCTACGATGGAACGGGGCTGCTCAAAAATTTCTTTTTGCATGAAATGTTTGAATTCCCCTTTGGCCGCGCTGACCGGGTCCCAGGCGATGGTATGGATGTCGGGGGGTATCGTTTGACCGTCTAAATCCATTATCCGGTAGCTGGTGGGGGTTAAATGGGCCATTTGCCGATTTTCTAAAAAGATCATGCGGCGGGTGTGTTCCAGAATGGCGGGGATGTCGGAAGCGAGGAACATCTCGTTGTCGCCCAGGCCGAGGGCGATACCGCCGGCGTTGCCCAGGCGGGCGCAGAACAGCTCGTTAGGCCGGTCCAGTCCCATGATGACGACGGCGTTGGCGCCTCTTAGCTGCTTTAGGGTTTGGCGAACGGCCGTTTCCATTTCCAGGCCCGATTCAATGTACCGTTCGACCATTTGTACGATGACTTCGGTATCTGTATCGGAGGCGAAGGTTACGCCTTCTGCTTCTAATTCTTCGCGTAGTTCCAGAAAATTTTCGACAATGCCGTTGTGGACGATAACGACACGGCCGTTCATGCTCAAATGAGGATGGGCGTTGCGTTGATTGGGCTTGCCATGCGTTGCCCAGCGCGTATGTCCAATGCCGGCGTGTCCTTCCAGAGGGGATGATTGCAGCAATGTTTCCAGGTTGGAAAGTTTGCCAGCATCACGACGGATAGCGAAACGGCCGTTTTCTTCCAATGCCGCTATACCGGCCGAATCATAGCCACGATATTCCAGCCGTTTTAATCCTTGTAAAATAATAGCCGGCGCCTGACGCGGCCCGACATAACCAACAATACCACACATGTTACTACCTCCATGAGATGTGAAATGGAAAACACGTGACGCTGCCCCAATTGTGTGATTGTGGGAACGCCCCTTCGATAATTTTTGCAGTTAGTTCATTCTAGTAACCCACACAATCCTTACATTGCCGGTTACATTGCATGATCTACTGCCAACAAACCCAGAAACCACCTTATTGTTTGGGGAGATTGTTTTTCTGGAATTGTCCTGAAGCCACGGACGATACGTTTTGTCAGCCGGTTACCCAGGCTGGTTTGTCGTATCGCTCAGTTTGAAGGGGCAAAGAAGCAGAGTGTGGCAGCTCTGGGAGGCATCCGCTGATCTCTCGATTTTCCTAACGATTTTGTGGAAACAATCAGCTTCCGCAGAAATCATCAGTTAGTTCCTACTTTGTAGTAAGAAACCTCCACCTCGTCAACCGAATGAATGAAGGATGGCATGAATTTTCAAATTTGCCATCATTTTTACATCCGGCCCATGCGCTATCTTGCCCTGGGATTGTACAATACAATCCTTAAGGGTTCGCTCGTTTTTAATTTTCCTGTTTGGATAGCCTGTTTCGGGAATTGGAATTCCCGAAACACTAAAGTTATCTACGATTGAACCCTAAGTTATTAGATGACATGCTAACCTGACCGCTGCGAATTGTCAAATGTAGGCCATGCATCTGTTTCCTTAGGAATTGATTTGCTTGAGCCTGTAGAATACAATTATACCCGACATAAAATTAAGATTGTGATATGTTGTGGTTAATGGTGTACTGGAAAACGACAAATTTTATGTTTTGGAGGCTTCTGTGACCACTGAAATCGTCTTGGTTTTATCGATCTTGGGGATTGCCATTGTATTGTTTGCTTCGGAACGGCTGCGAGTGGATTTGATCTCGATGATGGTTTTGCTGTCACTTTTGCTCACGGGCCTTCTGACGACTGAAGAAGCTTTTTCTGGTTTTTCCAATCCGGCGGTTATTACAGTTTGGGCCATTTACATTGTCAGCGCCAGCTTGACGCATACCGGGATTGCCGATTTCATCGGTCAACGCATTTTGCATGTGGCCGGATTTAGTGAATGGCGGCTTATCTTGTTTGTGATGTTGACTGTGGGGACGATGTCGGCGTTTATGAATAATATCGGGGCAACGGCCGTATTGCTGCCCGCCGTTATTAGCATGGGACGCCGCGCCCGCATTCCCGCTTCAAAACTACTCATTCCCCTGGCTTTCGGCTCGCTGTTAGGCGGTGTTACCACCCTCATCGGCACACCGCCCAACTTGTTGGTCAGCGCTGCGTTAGCCGACGCCGGTTTAACGCCATTTACACTGTTTGACTATACGCCCATGGGTTTAATCATCATGGTCAGCAGCATTTTTTATATGGTCGTAATCGGCCGTCGCCTTTTGCCTGAACGAGACCATCAAGATACTACAAATCTCGTTGGGCATTATCACCTTCGTAATTACTTAACCGAGTTAAAAGTGATGCCAGAGTCTCCGCTTATCGGCCGTACCATCGTTGAAAGCCGTCTTGGCGAAATTCATGATTTGACAGTTATGGGTATTATTCGCAATGGGCGAACGCGTTTAGGCGTGCTGCCGAATGCACATATTCAGGCCGGCGATTTGTTGTTAACCAAAGGCAACATTAACCAACTTTTGCGAGTGCGCCGGGAGATTGGGGTTGCTATTGAGCCGGAGCTTAAACTTAGCGATGTTGATCTTACATCGCCGGAAGCGGATGTGGTTGAAGTGGTGATTAGCCAAAAAGCAGATTTTGTCGGCCGTACAGTGGCTGAGATTGATTTTCGGGGGCGTTTTGGTCTGACTGTGTTGGCGATTTGGCGTAATGAGGAATCGTTGGTCGGCCGTATCGGGGAAATTGAGATGAAATTGGGCGATACGTTGTTGGTACACGGCCGTCGTGAACGTATTGCCGCTCTACAAAATGATGATTCTTTCCTGGTGTTGTCCCCGATTGAATTAGAACTGCGGCGCTCAAGCAAAGCCCCTCTCGCTTTAATCATTTTCATAGGCATGATATTGTTGGTTTCTTTTGGCGTATTGCATATATCGGCTGCGGCCGTTCTGGCCTCGATTTTGATGATTTTAGTGGGGACGCTAAAGATGGATGAGGCGTACAATGCCATCGAATGGCAGTCCGTATTTTTGATTGCAGGGATGCTGCCAATGGGTATTGCTATGGACAAAACCGGCACAGCCCAGTTCCTGGCTGACGCCATCATTCAGATTTCGGGTAATTATGGCCCGCAAGCTATCATGATTGGCTTGTTTGTTTTGACCACCATCATTACAGAATTTATGTCCAACGCGGCTGCGGCCGTTTTAGTTGCGCCCATTGCCATCAGCGCGGCCGGCGTTTTGGGTGTTGACCCGCGCGCTTTTGTGATGGGAGTCGGCATTGCCGCTTCTAATTCCTTCCTGTTTCCCATTGGTCACCAGGCCTCCGTGTTGGTTTATGGCCCTGGCAATTACCGTTTCTTTGATTACACTAAAGTAGGCTTGCCGCTCACATTACTTATTTGGGTGCTGATGATAATTTTCCTGCCTGTTGTCTGGCCTTTGTAGCAGTTGCCTTTTTGATAGAAGTTGTGGTTTGTTGACCATGCACTCCGCTCCGTTCAGGTTGTCCGGGGTGATTAAGGAGACGTATCATTTTTATTTTTGTCATTAGCGTTGTTTTGCTTGGTCTGGCCGCGTTTTGGGTTTATTACAGCTTTGTTGAGGCCGACCATTGGTCAATCAGCATTTACCAGGGCGCAACCCCATTCCACTGGCATCCCCATCAATTTGTCCGGAAAACGCCAGTATTGACAGGCGATGATGTGACTGATATGCTGGCGCGTTTTGTTGCCGATCCGTTTATGGTGCGCGAAAACAGCGGGTGGTATATGTTTTTTGAGGTATTAAATAAACCGTCTGACCTGGGCGCGATAGGATTGGCAGCAAGTGACGATGGTATCAATTGGCTGTATCAACAAATTGTGTTGAAGGCGCCTTTTCATCTTTCTTACCCCTATGTGTTTAAGTGGCAGAATGCCCATTACATGCTGCCTGAAAGCCGCCAAAGCGGCGCGGTGAAACTGTATAAAGCCGATCTATTCCCTACAAAATGGACGTTTGTGCGTGATTTAATCGTTGGCAGCTATGCTGAACCATCTATCATTCACAAAGATGGTATTTGGTGGCTGTTTGTTTTGCGGGGGTTTGATACGCTGGCGCTTTTTTATGCTGATGAGTTGATTGGCCCTTGGGTTCAGCATCCGGCAAGCCCGCTGGCGGTGGGAAACAAGCAAATTGCCAGGCCAGGGGGAAGATTGATTGTTCATGATGGTAAGGTGATTCGGTATGCGCAAGATTGTTTGCCTGAGTACGGCCGTTCCCTGCGCGCTTTTCAAATAGACACCCTTACCAAAACCGATTATGCTGAACACGAGCTGCCCGACAGCCCCATCCTAACCGCCAGCGGCAGCGGTTGGAATGCCGCTGGTATGCACCACATAGACCCGCATCAATTAAGCGAAACCGAGTGGATTGCCTGTGTAGACGGTAAAACAAAGAAGCTGGTTTTTGACCTGAAATCCGGAGCAGAACGGCTCAAACATGATGCGAAACAATGGGTAAAAAAAGTGATTCGGTATGATAAACAAAATAAGTAACTACTAAGCTCCAGAGGTGACAGTCACTTAAAACGCATCGTGCTGTGGCGATCATTTCTGGGAAAGTGACTGTCACCTTAGTAGTTACCAAAATAACAGCTAAATTGGTTCCCCTGATTGCCCTTTTGTTGGTGGGATACGAATGCGAATAAACGCAGAAAAACGCGGATTTGGATGGTCAATATGATTCATGATACTTTTCTCAATTTATCTGGCGAACGGTTTAATGTCGTTTACAAACTTGCCGGTGACGAAGCGGCCGCACGGGCGATGGCGGATGGGATTTGCATTGAGCAGACAATTGAATTTCCGGCGGAACTTATCGGCGATGATGATATTCGCGGGCAGATTTTCGGGCGTATGGAATCGCTGCGCCGCTTGGATGTAGCGCACTTTGAGGCAGTGATTAGTTACGCGGTGGAGATTTCTGGGTTTGAGTTGACGCAGCTGCTGAATGTGATTTTGGGCAACAGCAGTATCAAGCCGGGCATTCGCGTGGAGCGGTTGGAACTGCCGGAAGCGCTGCTG
>JANTHP010000166.1 GCA_024762395.1 Anaerolineae bacterium
AAGGCGCGCGCTGATCATGCTTGATGTCGTCCAGCGAAAATTGACTTTCCCCGGCAATGTTGAGCGAGCGAATACGCACTTTTTTGTCGGGGCGGGGGCGGGCGGCAATCCAGGTGTCGCGGTCAATGGTCATCGTCATCACGTAGCCCATGTTGTAGTCGGTGTGGCTGCCCATCAGGTCAACCCGCCCCGGCGCGCGCGACCAGATTTGCGGCGTTTTGCCGAACTGTTTTTCAAATTCGGCGGTCATCATTGCTTTTCTCTCGTCAATTTTCATCTTTTTTAATCCGTGATGCGTAATTCGTAATGCGTGATGCGTGATGCGAAACCTTTTTACGCATTACGCATCACGCATCACGTCTGTTTATTCTTCACTCAAACCTTGAAATGCCTCCAGCAGAGCTTCGACGTTGCGCATGGGGATGTCGGTCATCATGCGGTGGGAGGGGGCGATGAGCAGGCCGGTGTGGTTGGGGGCGAGGGTGGCAGTGGCGGCGGCAACGGCCGTTTTCACCTCGTCCCCCGTCCCATAAGGCAAAACCGTTTGGGTGGACACCCCGCCATAAAACGCCAGCTTGCCCGCAAAATTCTCCGCCAGCCAACTGTGGTCCAACGCCTCCGGCTGAACGGGATTAAGCGTCGTCAGCCCAATCTCCACCAAATCCGGCAAAATCTTTTGGATTTGGCCGTCGGAGTGCATCAAAATAGGCATGTTGCGCTCTTTGAACGGCGCAAACAGCTTGGCCAGGCGCGGCTTGATGTATTTGCGCCACATGCGCGGCGAAAAGAGCAAATTCTTTTGCGCCCCGTAATCATCGCCAAAATAACCGCCGGCCACGCCCAAATCAATGTAGCGATGGATGAGCTGCAGTTGGATGTCGGTGATGCGGTCAAACAGTTCGCCCGTAAACACCGGATCGACGGCCATATCTATGAAAAATTGTTCAAATCCGCGCAGCGTCCACGCCCGTTCAAACAACACAAAGCCAAAGTTGGGCGTGATGAAATAGTCGTCCCCTTTCTCTTTGATGATGCGTTCGGCGCCTTTTAGCAAATTGGGGTCGGCGGGATCGGGCCAGGGGTAGCTGTCCAAATCGTTATTTTCTTTCAAGGGACTGACGGCGGCGAAGTAGCCTTCCTCCTGCGTATCGAAGCCCACGCCCCACCAATCGAATTTGACACGGCCGTCTTCGCTCAACACGCCGGGATGGTCCATATCCACACGAATCATGTGGTTGCCCAAAAATTCGGGCAAATCATCCACGGGGATGTTGAAATGGGCGGCCATTTTCTGCCCCATGCCGTCAGTGTAATTAATTTGGGTGGGAATGCGGTCCACGTCTTGATAGGTAATGGCGCGGTGCATGCGTTCTTTTCGTGTCAAGTTCATAACTTTCTCCAAAATTTCTCTAAAATGGCAACCTTAAACAGGCACAGAGGATTACCCTCTTGCACAAAAAGTATGTCAAATTGCGAATAGGTTGTCTTTTTAGCCTGGCGCAGGCGCAGTAGATTCGCGCACGGTCAGACTGGTTTCTACTTGAGCATAGAGAGGCTCGGCCTCTTCCATCCGGGGGTTTTCTAGTAATTCAAATAACAATTGCATCGCCATCTGCCCGATTTGGAAGCGGGGTAAAGCCACGCTGGTGAGCGGTGGGTCGGTTTGGGTAGCCAGCCAAATATCGT
This sequence comes from Anaerolineae bacterium, assembly GCA_024762395.1. Classification (GTDB taxonomy): domain Bacteria; phylum Chloroflexota; class Anaerolineae; order Promineifilales; family Promineifilaceae; genus JACKCC01. The sequence goes on from JANTHP010000166.1 coordinate 1,687, forward strand.
CCAGGCCAATGACGGAGAGGTCGGTGGGGATTTGAATGGCATAGGCGCGGGCTTCGGAGAGGATGCCCATAGCCATGAGATCGTTAGCGCAGAAAACGGCCGTTTTCCCCGCCCCCCTCTCTGCAATCGCTTGCATCGCCTTTCTCCCGCCTTCAATCCGCAAATCCCCTTCAATAGTCATCACGTCGGATTTCGGAATGCCATACCCTTGCAGCGCCGTCAAAAACGACTCCTGACGCAGTTGGGTTGTTCGCAACTCTTTCGGGCCGCTCACATGCGCAAATTGACGATGTCCCAACGCCACAAGATGGTCAACAGCCTGTTGAATTCCCTTTTGATAATCAACACGCAGCAAACATAAATTCCCCCTGGCGTTATGCACATCCCAATCCAGGACGACCGCCGGGACATTGTTGCGCGCCAACTCCGCCAGCCACTCGTCCGACATACTGCTTGACATAATCAAAACGCCATCCACCCGCTTGTCTATCAACGAACGGACAAACGCCATGCCCCGCTTCTCGTCGTAATTGGTGTTACATAAAAATACGTCATATCCATCTTGAAAAGCGGTGTCTTCCACCCCATGAATCACTTCAGGATAAAACGGGTTGCCCACATCCGAGATTAAAATACCAGCCGTATAGGTTCGTTTAGATGTTAAGCTGCGGGCCACGCTGCTGGGGCGATAGTTGAGCAGTTCAATCGCTGCCTCAACGCGCTGGCGGGTGGCGTCGCGCATGTATTCGGCGCGGCCGCTCAAGACACGACTGACAGTCGCTTTGGAAACGCCCGCTTGTTGGGCAACATCGGCAATGGTGGGTCGTGACATACAAAATCCTAAAAAATGGTATGGTTTCTGAAACCGGTTTCAGAATATCACAGCGACGCTCGGTTTGTCAAGTACTTGGCGGTATCCTGTTTTTCTTGACAAGGCCGCATAGTTTATGCTATCCTGATACCGGTTTCAGAAACCGGTTTCAGAAACCGATTACACAGAGAGTTAAATTAACTTTGTCAAAGGAGTGAAGAAGAGATGAAACGATTAGCCCTATTATTGTCACTGTTACTGGTTTTGGCTTTACTCGTCGCCTGCGGCGGCGAAACGGCCGAACCAGCCGGCACAGAACCCGCCGAACAACCGGCCGATACATCAGCCGAGTCCTCAGAAGCTGCTGAAGAACCGGCCGCCGAAGACGAAATCGTCATTCAGCACTGGTACCACCAATACGGCGAAGAAGGCACTTTCGACGCCGTCGTGCGTTATGCTGAAGAGTACAGCGCCATGACCCCCGGCGTGCGCGTTGAGGTCAACTGGGTTCCCGGCGACTACTTTGCCGCGCTGAACTCCGCCCTCCTCACCGACGAAGGCCCCGACGTATTTGAACTGCAAACCGTCACCCAGGATCGTATCGAAGCCGGGCAATTGGAACCGCTGGACGACTTGTTTGAAGGCGTTCTCGACGATTTCAACGAAACAGCCATGCAGCGCGTGATCATTGACGGCACGATTTACGGCGTGCCGATGATCATGGATCCCCAATTTGTTTACTATAACAAAAGCATGTTTGCTGAAGCGGGCGTTGAACCGCCCACCACCATGGATGAACTGCAAGCTGCTTGCACCGCGCTGGATACCGGCCGTGTGAAGGGTCTTTATCTCAGCAATGACATGGGTTCCACCAGCTACTTGCTCTACATGACCACCTGGGCCGCCAACAGCGACTTCATCGAAGGCGATAAAGTTGTCTTTAACACCCCGGAGAATGTGCAGATGTGGGAAAAGAAGAAAGAATTAGTTGATTCTGGTTGTCTGCTTGTTGGCGCGACGACCGAATGGTGGGATCCGGGCGCATTGAATGACGGCCTGACCGCCATGCAGTGGGTTGGCCTGTGGGCGATGCCTGGCGTCGTGGAAGCCCTGGGCGAAGAAAATGTCGGCGTGATGCCCTGGCCGGCATTGGACGAAAATGCTACCCCCAGCGTTTGGATTGGCGGCTGGAACCAATCGGTGAATGCCAACAGCCCCAATGTGGAAGCGGCCAAAGATTACGTCCGCTGGCTGTGGATTGAAAACCCGGAAACGCAAATTGACTGGAATGTGGGCTACGGCTTCCACGTACCGCCGCGGGCGAGCATTGCCGCGCAGGCGGACGCGCTGAAGAGCGGCCCGGCGGCCGAGGTGTTGGACATGCTGGCGCCTTATGGCAAGACTACCCCGGTCACCTGGACAGGCGCGATGGATTCGATTTACCAGGACGCGCACAGCGAAGTGCTGCTGAACGGCGCTGATCCGGCAGAACAACTTGCCGCCGCCCAGGAAGCGGCCCAAAGTGAATTGGACGCTTTACTTAATAAGTAGTCAGTCTAACGATTTTTAGTAGAATGGCGCTGCACTCGATTTGAATGCAGCGCCATTATTTCATACCGCAGGTGATCGCATGACGACTCATGAATTGGTGGAAACGGCCGTTTCCCCTCCACCTTCCCGCTCATCCCGAAAAAGACAAGACACAATCGAATTCTGGCTGTTTGTCGGCCCCCTGGTTTTGGGTTTGCTCGCCTTCGTTTACATTCCTATCCTTTGGGGGTTTGTTCTCAGCTTCTTTCGCGCCCGCAACAGCGTCACTCCCACAGAATTTGTCGGCTTAGAAAACTACCTGGAGTTGTTTGGCGATCCGCGTTTCCTCGATTCGCTGCAAACTGTCATCATTTTCGCCATTTTTATTGTGCCCGTCACCTTTGCCTTGTCGTTGGGATTGGCGCTGCTGGTCAACAACGCGGGCGTCAACACTGGCCTGTTCCGCACCATCTTCTTCATCCCCACCGCCTGTTCTTACGTCGTCGCTTCGCTGGTATGGAAAACGTCCCTATTTAACGGCTTACCATCCGGTTTTGCCAACAACATCTTGTGGGCGATTAACGAAATCAACCCCATCGCCTGGGTCAATACGGCCGATCCCCCCTATTATTGGTTGGTTCTGGTCACTGTTCGTCTGTGGCTGCAATCTGGCTTTTACATGATCATCTTCCTGGCCGGGCTGCAAGAAATCCCGCGCAGCATTTACGAAGCGGCGATGGTGGACGGCGCTAAACCGGGCCGTCAAACTTTCCGTCACATCACCTTTCCGATGCTGCGGAACACCTCTGTTTCTGTGATTTTGCTGCTTTTCATCGAAGCGTTTCAGGCGTTTGATGAGTTCCGCAACATTTTGGCAACCGGCGGCTCATCCGGCGCGCAGATTTTGGCCCGTCCGCCGTTGGTTTATTTGTACAACGTCGCCTTTCAAGACCAGAATTACGGCCGTGGCGCGGCCGGCGCTTTTGTCATTGCGGCATTGATCATGGTCGTCACCGTCGTGCAAGGGCGGCTGTTCGGCTTTGGCCGCCGGGAACATCAATAGGGAGGCGCGCAAGATGAAGAAACGATTCCAGGGCAACAAAATCCCTACCTATCTATTACTCATCCTCTTGTCCATCATCTACCTGATTCCGTTTTACATCATCGCCCGTAACGCCTTGATGACCAAGCAGGAAGTGGCGCAATTTGATTGGCTGTTTTGGGCTGATTCGCCCCAGTGGGCCAATCTGACAAATCTGCTCAACGACCCCATTGCCAACATGAAAATCGGCTTGAAAAACTCAACCATTGTCAGCATTTTCCAGGTGATTGGGCGGCTGCTCATTTCGTCGTTGGCCGGTTATGGTCTGGCGCGCAGCCGGTATAAGTGGGCCAACCACGTTTTTTATCTCATTCTCGTGGCCATGATGGTTCCCAGCGCGGCCATTTTTGTGCAAACATTTTTGGTTGTTTCATATTTGGGATGGGTCAGCACGTTGACCGGGTTGGTCGTTCCCGGCATGTTTGATGTCTTTTCGGTTTTCATCTTCCGCCAGTTTTTCCTGGATTTTCCCAAAGATTTGGAAGACGCCGCCTCGGTGGACGGTCTCGGCTCTTTTGGTACGTTTTGGCGGGTGGTCGTGCCTAATTCAACAGGCGTTTTCATTTCGCTAGGCACATTGGGCTTGATTCGCAGTTGGAATTCTTTCCTGTGGCCGTTGGTTGTGGGGCAAAGCCGCGAAACGTGGACGGTTCAGGTGGTGTTGTCTACTTTCTTGACAGCGCAAACCATCAACTTGCCCGCCTTGTTCATGGGCGCGGCTTTGGGGATTTTGCCGGTTGTCGCTATTTTCTTCATTGTGCAGCGGTATATTGTGGAAGGGGTGAAGGTGACGGGGATTAAGTAAACGGCCGTCTCTCCTTGCAGATTCTAACCGCTTCGTAGGTTTTCTTCCCTACGAGGATGTGCATCCGTTTCATTCGTTAATCTACAATTTTGTAACCCCTCCGCCAACAAGGATCAACGCGAATTCGCGTCGATTTGAGTAGGGTTAGTGACTGACGATGGGCGGCGGTTTTGAGTTGGTCTGGATAATGGATGATGACGGCCGTTAAAACGATACACAAACAGGCATTGCAAGAACTGAACGATGGCTTACCCGACAATCCTTACGGTCAGGTTTCGGCCCGTTAAGGCGTAAGAGGAGCCAGCCAACTTGCGCCGTTTGAAATATCACATCCGGAAACAGTGGTGGATGACCAGCCTGTTGGATGTGCTCAAGGAAGTGGATTTTCAAGTTCAAAAGGGGCAATGGCGGGGGCTATACGGCCGTTAAAATCAGCAAAAGGATAATGGCAAGGCCAATCAAAGCGGGACGATGGCGGATAAATTTGCGCCAGGAGCGATTTGAACGTCAGCGTGAAATGAAAGACGGGGGGGATTGAGCCTGAGTTTGTGCGTCCATATCAATTCACCGGCCTCGACGAACGACCATCCTGCTCCTACGCCAGAATTAGAATTGTTGTGAGATGGGCTACTTTATACGGCCGTATCCGCTATAATAGGCACGAAATTAATTGTCAATTGTCAATTGTTAATTGTCAATTGTTAATTCTTTGGAGGTTACTTTTGGCAAACATACAACGGGCTAAAGGAATGCAAGACGTTCTGCCCGAAGACCGCAATTATTGGGATTGGATCATCCAAACCGCCGCCGATTTAGCGCGGCGTTACGGGTTCCGGCGCATAGACGTGCCCATTATCGAATATACCGACCTTTTTGCGCGCGGCATGGGAACCGCATCCGACGTATTCGTGCAAAAAGAGATGTACACCATTGCCGAGCCGGACGGCAGCAGCATTACCCTGCGCCCCGAATACACCGCCGGACTCGTCCGCGCCTACATCCAAAACGGGATGGGAAGCTGGCCGCAGCCGGTGAAACTGTTCACCTTCGGCCCCATTTTTCGGCGCGAACGGCCGCAAGCGGGCCGCTACCGCCAGCACAGCCAATTCGATGTCGAAATCCTGGGCGAAACCGACCCCGCCGCCGATTTGGAGATCATGATGTTGGCGATGAATTTGTACCGTTCCCTCGGTTACAAGGGGTTGACCTTCCAGCTAAATAGCACCGGCTGCCCCGTTTGCAAACCTGCCTACATCAACGCCCTCAAGGCGTTTTTGGCCGACCATGGGGACAAATTGGCCCCCATTGACAAGGAGCGGCTGGCGAAGAACCCACTGCGAGTGTTGGACAGCAAGGAAAAGGGGATGGACGACCTGCTGGCCGACGCGCCGCACATCGCCGACCATCTTTGCGAGGATTGCGAGAGCCATTTTGCCGATTTGCGCGACTTGTTAGATGCCCTTGACCAATCGTACAGCATCAATTTCCGGCTGGTGCGCGGGATTGATTATTACACCAAGACGGTGTTTGAGGTATGGGCGGAAGGGATTGGGGCGCAGGCGGCCGTTTGCGGCGGCGGCCGGTACGATGGGTTAGCCGAGGCGATTGGCGGGCCATCCGTGCCCGGTGTCGGCTTTGGCAGCGGTATCGAGCGCATTGTGCTGGGCTTGAAGGAGCAGGGCATCGAACCGCCGCAGCCGGATGCGCCGACGGTGATGGTGGCCCATTTTGGCGGCGTAACCAAGACGGCCGCTGTCAAATTAGCGTTCCAACTGCGCCAGGCGGGAATTGGGACGCGGTTGGCGTTTGCCCGCACGCGCCGCAGTCTCAAAAGCCAGATGCGGGAAGCGAATAAGCACGCCATCCACACGGTCATTATTCTGGGCGAATCGGAAGTTGAAGAGGGAATGGCAGCGGTACGGCCGTTAGACGGCGGCGAACAAGTGCGGATTCCTTTGGCTAAACTAGTGGAATGGTTATCTGAGACCAGAGATTAGAGACTGAACCAATCTCTAATCTCCAACCTCCAATCTCCAATCTCTCACATGATCAAACGTATTGGCATCGTGTATCAATCAAAAAAGACAGAAGCGCGGCCCGTTGCTGAGGAAATTGGCGGCTGGCTGGCCGCGCGCGGGGTTGATTACTGGATCAGCTCCATTTGGGACGGGGAACATGCCGATGGCAACATGGATGACACTGAGCTGCTGATTGTTTTGGGCGGCGATGGGTCTACACTGCATGGGGCGCGGCTGGCGATTTCGCACAGTGTGCCGTTGTTTGGCATTAACATGGGGCGTGTGGGCTTTTTGAGCGAGGCGCAGCCGGATGATTGGCCGGGCCGGTTGGGCCGGGTGCTGCTGGGCGATTACTGGGTGGAGAATCGGTTGATGTTACATGCGGCGTTGGAGCGAAACGGCCGTATCCTCGATACCTTTACCGCCCTTAACGATGTCGTCATTGGCCGGGGGCAACACATCCGCGTTTTGCACATGGAACTGCGTGTAGACGGCGATTTGGTCACCAATTACACCGCCGACGCGCTCATCATCGCCACGCCTACCGGCTCGACGGCTTACTCGATGGCCGCTGGCGGTCCCATGCTGCCGCCGCGCCTGATGAATTTCGTCGTTACGCCGGTAGCGGCGCATCTCAGCCTCAATCGGTCGCTCATTTTTCATGAGGAGGCCGAAATTTCCATCAAAGTGGAGATGGATCATGAGGCGATTTTGACCGCCGACGGGCAAGACGGTATTTTATTGCAAAGCGGCGACGTCGTGCGCGTTAAAAAACACGCCAACCACTGCCGCTTTGCGCGCGTTGATAGTTCCGGTTATTTTTATCGCCGGTTGATGCACCGGCTGGGATTTAGTGGTAAGTGAGCAAGGTGGCAGAGTTGCAAGGTGGCAAAGTTGCAAGGTGGCAGAGTTGCAAGGTGGCAGAGTTGCAAGGTGGCCTGATTACCCTGCAACCCCGCAACCCCGCAACCCTGCAACCTTGCCACTCTTCATAAACTATGACAATTAGCGGACCAAGACTACGAACATTATTACGACAGGCGGAAAAGACGGCCGCAGCCGGGAAACGGGCGGCAGCGGAAACGTTGTATCGCCAAATTTTGGCAGAAGCGCCGGATTCTGAAGAGGCGAAGGCCGGTTTGGAGCGGCTGCTAAACTGGCAGCCTGAACCGGCCATGGGAATGGTGCAAACGGCGGATAAGGCAGGAACGGCGGAGAAGGTGCAAACGGCGGAGAAGGTGCAACCGGCCGTTTCCAATCTCCCACACGCCCCAATTGAAGCGGCAGGAGACGAATTCAACCTTGTTTGCTACCGTCATCCCGACCGGGAAACCTCGCTGCGCTGCTACAATTGCGGCCGGCCCATTTGCATCAAATGCGCCCAAAAAACGCCCGTTGGCTACAGTTGTCCCGACTGCATCCGCGGCATTCAGAAAAATTATTACACGGCCACCAAACTGGATTACTTCATTGCTTTTATCGTTACGCTGCCGCTTTCTTTTTTGGCCGCGTATTTTGTTGGGTTTTTAAGTTTCTTTGTCTTTTTTGTAGCTCCCGTTATCGGAACGCTTATTGGCCGGATTGTTTTCTTTGCCGTGCGGCGGCGGCGCGGCCGTTATCTGGCTCATCTTGTGGGCGGAACGGTTGTGTTAGGCGCAATTGTTGTGAAGGTCTTGCCGATTTTGCTGTCTATTTTAGCGATGCTGATTATGCCATCCGCAGTTGAGTCGGCAGGCGGCGCGGCGAACCTGGCCCTTTTCTTAAGCGGCGGCGCATCACTGCTCTGGACGGCCGTTTATGCCTTCCTGGCCGCCGTCTCCGCTTACTATTTTGTGAAAGTTTGATAGTAACTACTCAGGTGACAGTCACTTACTAAACATCGTGGCTTTGGCTAATACCTCTGGAAAAAGTGACTGTCACCTGTATAGGCGCTTACGCGCCAACATCGACAAAAAGTTGTCGATCTTTTCGAATGGATAATTTATAACGGATAACGAGTAATGGCGAATGAAGGAGTCTTCCGCTGGC